>NZ_BCQR01000092.1 GCF_001552175.1 Actinomadura kijaniata NBRC 14229 | reverse complement strand
GACCGCCGACCGCCGACCGCCGACCGCCGACCGCCGACCGCCGACCGCCGACCGCCGACCGCCGACCGCCGACCGCCGACCGCCGACCGCCGGGACCCCCTCCGGGCGCGGTCCTGGGTATCCCCGGTGAGGCGGCGGGCCAGGGGATCGCGACGATCTGGATCATGGCTTTGGAGCCGGTGGCCGGTGCGGTCACCCGCCTCAGGGGGACCGACTCCGACGTCCAGACGCCGAGGGCGCCGGTCGTGCCGAGCCGGAAGCGGTCGCTTGCCCCTGGTGACAGGCGAAGCCCGGCCGCCCGCTGACGTGGATCGGCGCCGGCCGTCACCCGGCGGCAGGGCCACCCCGTTGAACCAGGACTGGAGCGGCGGCATGGAACCGCGCTTCGTCGACCGGCGGAAACACCGGGGGTCCAGCTCGGCCCGCTGGTGTGGAGGGTCTGCGGTGAGTTCGTCTCCAGGCCCGGTCACGGCTGTTGCGGGTTTTCCGCCGTGCGGTCGGCCGGGGTCAGTGGCCGAGGAGGGCGGGGATGCCGGCGACGCTGGGCAGCAGGTGGGTGTGGCGCTCGGCGCCGAGTCGCTCGGCGGTCAGGCCTCCGGTGAGGACCCCGACGACCATGGCGGCGCCGGCGTTGGTCCCGGCCTGGAGGTCGCGGACGGTGTCGCCCGCGGTGAGGACGCGGTCGACGGACCGGGTGCCGGTGGCCTCCATCGCCCGGAAGATCATGTAGGGGGCGGGGCGGCCCGCGGGGACGTCGTCGGCGCAGACGACGGCGTCCACGACGGTGTCGTCCCAGCCGAGCACCGCCAGCAGGCTATCGAGGACGGTCCGGTCGAAGCCCGTGGTGAGGGCGACCTTGACACCGGCGGCGCGGAGGGTGGCCAGGGCCTTCTCGACGCCGGGCAGCGGCGCGGGCGGGGTGGTGCGGTAGGCGGCGGCCAGCCGCCGGTGGAAGTCGTCGAAGGCGGCGTCGACGGTCGCGGGGGAGGGGTGGGCGAGGAGTTCGGTGATGGCCTCGCGCTTGTCGGCGCCCATGCAGCGCCGGACGTCCTCGGCCGAGGGGGCGCCGCCCGCCGCCTCGACGGCCTCGCGGAGGGCGACGTAGACGGCGCCGTGCTCCTGGACGGTGGTGCCGGCCATGTCCAGGGCGACGAGCTCGATCATTGGTCTCCTTGGGATGCCTGCCAGCTGCGCAGCAGGGCGGGCTGCGCTTGCTGGACGTTCTCGATGGTGAAGCTGACCATGTCGGGGCGGTAGCGGTCGTCGGAGTACTCGACGGGGCGGCCGTCCACGCCGCCCGCCGTGCGGCTCTCGCGCAGGAGCGGGAAGCCCGCGGGGACGCCGAGGAGGCGGCTGTCGGTCTCGTCGGCGGCGACCGCGTCGATGAGGTGGCGGGCCACCGACATGTCCACCCCCCGCGCGCCGAGGTGGGCGTAGAGCGAACCGGAGTCGCAGTCGAAGTCGAACAGCATGCGTCCGACGGGCTCGACGAAGGTGGTGCGTTCCAGCATGGTGGGGGTGCCGTCGATCAGGCGCAGGCGCAGCAGCTGGACGACCGGGGTGCCCTCCTCCAGGTCGAGAGCGTCGGCGACGTCGGCCGGGGCGGGCCGCAGGGCGATCTCCTGCGTGCGCTGCCCGGGCGTGTGCCCCATGCCCTGGACCCAGCTGGAGAAGGACAGGAAGGTCTCGAAGGGCTGGCTGAGCGCGCGGCGCCGCACCACCGGCGGCTTGCCGCGGCCGCCGCCGATCATGCCTTCGGCGCGCAGCGCGGCGAGCGCCTGGCGGACCGGTCCGCGCGAGGCGTTCCACTGCGCGCACATCTGCGACTCGGACGGAAGCGGCGCGCCGACCGCCAGCTCGCCGGAGGCGATGCGGCGCCGGAGGTCGTCGGCGATCTGCTCGTGCAGCGGCGTCTCCACGAGGGTGACTATACATGTCATGACACGTCGCGGAAGCGGGCTGCGTCAGGAGTTTAACGCTTTCACCTGCATCGTTAACGAGGGGTAAACAGCTTCTGGACTTCTCGTCCGCACTGTTGACGACCTCGATCACGGGCACCGAATGTTCTTGTCATGACAAGTGATGTGGTCGTGGTCGGCGCCGGGATAGTGGGGCTGGCGCACGCGTACGCCGCCGTCCGCCGCGGCCTGTCGGTGGTCGTGGTCGAACGCGACGAGCGGGCCCGGGGCGCCTCGGTGCGCAACTTCGGTCACGGCTGCCTGACCGCGCAGTCCGGACGGGCGCTGGAGTACGCGCTGGCCGCCCGCGAGGGCTGGCTCGCGCTCGCCAAGGAGGCGGACGTGCGGGTGCGCGAGAGCGGCACGGTCGTCGTGGCGCGCGCCGCGGACGAGATGGCGGTGCTGGAGGAGTTCGCCGCCCTGCGCGGCGACCAGGTGCGGCTGCTGGACGAGCCGGCGGTGCGCGCCCGTGTGCCCGTGGGCGACGGGGTGGTGGGCGGCGCGTTCCTGCCGCTGGACCTGCGGGTCGACCCGCGCCGGGCCGTCCACGCGATCGCGGCGGCGCTGGCCGGACGGGGCGTGCGGTTCCTGTGGTCGACCACCGCGCACGGCATCGGGCCCGGCGAGGTCGCCACCAGCCGCGGAGTCGTGCGGGGCCGCCGCGTCGTGGTCGCGGTGGGACACGACGTGGACCGCCACTTCCCCGAACTGGCCGAGCGGCGGCGGGTGCGGCGGTGCTCGCTGCACATGCTGCGGGTCGCCGACCCGCACGGGCGTACGGTCGACCCGGCGGTGCTGACCGGGTTCTCGCTGCTGCGCTACGGCGGCTTCGCGGAGTGCCCCAGCGCCGGCGCGGTCCGGGAACGGCTGTCGCGCGAGCACGCGGAGCTGCTCGACTGCGGCCTCAACCTGATGTTCACACAGCTCCCCGACGGCGACCTGACGATCGGCGACACCCACGCGTACGCGCGCACCCCGAGCCCCTACCGGTCCGAACGGCTGGACGAGCTGGTGCTCGCCCAGACCGCGCGGCTGCTGGGAGTGCCGCGCCTGCGGGTGCGCGAGCGGTGGCGCGGGGTGTACGCGTCGGCCCCCGAGCCGTTCCTGGTCGAGACCCCGGCGGACGGTGTCCGGGTGGTCTCGGTGACGTCCGGGATCGGCATGACCACCGCGCTCGGCCTGGCCCCCGCGGTCCTCGACGACCTCCTCGACTGAAGTCCGCGACCCACCTCCCTGGAGAGAGACGATGAAGATCACCAAACGTGCCGCCGCCGCGCTGACCGCGTCGGTCCTGGCCCTGTCGGCGTGCGGCTCCGCTCCGGAGGGCGGGGGCTCCTCGGCCGCCTGCCCGGGCGGCAGGGTCCGGTTCGGGATCGAACCCTACGAGGACCCGGCCAAGCTGAAGCCCGCCTACCAGATCATGGCCACCGCGCTCCAGGCCCGGCTGGGATGCCCGGTCGAGCTCCAGGTCGTCGAGGACTACTCGGCCGAGGTGCTGGCGATGCGCAACGGCCGACTGGAGATCGCCCAGTTCGGCCCGCTCGGGTTCGTGTTCGCCAGCCAGCGGGCCGGGGCGGTGCCGCTGGCGTCGTTCGCCGACGGCGGCGGCAGGCTGACCACCTACACGGCCGGGATCTGGGTTCCCGCCGACTCGCCGGTCAGGACGGTCGCCGACCTGAGGGGCAGGTCGCTCGCGCTGGGCGCCACCGGCTCGACCTCCGGCGACGCGCTGCCCCGCTACGCCCTCAGGCAGGCCGGGGTGCCCGACCGGGACGTGCGGATCCAGTACGCCGGCGGCCACCCCGAGGCACTGCTCGCGCTGACCAAGGGCAAGGTCGACGCCGCCGAGATCAACAGCCAGCAGCTCGCCACCGCCAAGGCCGCCGGGCAGTTCGATCCGGCCCGCCACCGCCGGATCTGGACCTCCGCGCCGATCCCCAACGACCCCATCACCGTCAGCGACAAGCTCGACCCGGCGTTCCGGGACCGCGTGGCCAAGGCGCTGCTGGGACTCGGCGCCGCCGACGTGGCCAAGGTCGGGGCGTTCCTGGACGTGGACCCGCCCGGTCCGATGGTCGCGGTCACCAGGGACACCTACAAGCCGCTGTTCGACCTGGCCTCCACCATGGGGCTGACCGAGAAGGACGTCTGATCCGCATGTCGCTGCACATCCGCGGGCTGCGCAAGGCGTTCGACGGGCGCACCGTGCTCGACGGCGTCGACCTGGAGGTGGCGCCGGGCGAGTTCGTCGCCGTGCTCGGCGCCAACGGCTCGGGCAAGTCGACCGCCCTGCGCTGCGTCGTCGGCCTGGACCGCCCGGACGCCGGCGAGATCTCCGTCGGCGGCACCGGCCGCGCGGCCATGGTCTTCCAGCGGATCCACCTGGTCGGCCGCCGCACCGCGCTGGACAACGTCTGCGCGGGCGCCCTGGGGCGGCTGCCCCTGGGCCGGTCGCTGTCGCCCCTGCTGTTCCCCCGGACGCTCCGCGAGGAGGCGATGGCCTGCCTGGACCGGGTGGGCCTCGCCGACCGCGCCGCGGAACGGGCCGGCCGCCTGTCCGGCGGCCAGCAGCAGCGGGTGGCCATCGCGCGGGCGCTCTGCCAGCAGGCCACCGTGGTCCTGGCCGACGAGCCGGTCTCCGCGCTGGACCCCAGCGCCGCCGAGCAGGTCGTCGCGCTCCTGAAGGACCTGGCCGCCGACGGCCTGGCCGTCGCCGCCGTCCTGCACCAGCCGGACCTGGCCCGCCGCCACGCCGACCGCGTGGTCGGCCTCGCGGGCGGACGGGTGGCGTTCGACGCGGCCCCCGCGACCCTCACCGACGCCGACCTGACCGCCCTCTACGCCCCCATGACGATCACGGAGCCCGTCCGATGACGACCACCGTCCCGGCCCCGCCGCGCCGCCGCGGCCCCTCCCCGGCCGCGTGGTCGGTCACCGCGCTGGTCGTCGTGGTCCACGTGCTGGCCTGGCGCGGCACCGACATGTCCCCCGCCGCCCTGGCCACCGGCTGGCGGGGCATGGCCGACTTCCTCGGCGACGCCCTCCCGCCCGACCTGGACTGGGACACCGTCCTCGGCCCCAGCCTCCGCGCCGCCGGAGTCACCTTCGCCATCGGCCTGCTGGGCACGAGCCTGTCGGTGCCCTTCGCCCTGGCCCTGGCGGTCCTGGCGTCCCGCACCACCACCTACGGCCCCGCCACCTACCAGGTGTCGCGCTCGGTCCTGTCCTTCCTCCGCTCGGTCCCGGACGTGGTCTTCGCGCTCATCTTCGTCACCGCCGTCGGCCTCGGCCCCTTCGCCGGGGTCCTGGCCCTCGTCCTCCACAACATCGGCGTCATGGGCAAGCTGTGGGCCGAGGCGATGGAGGAGAGCGACCCGGGCCCCCGCGACGCCCTGCGCGTCCTCGGCGCCTCCCGCGTCCAGACCGTCGCGCACGCCGTCCTGCCCACCGTCTTCCCGCAGCTGGTCGGCCTGCTGCTCTACCGCCTGGACGTCAACGTCCGCTCGTCCCTGGTCCTCGGCCTGGTCGGCGCGGGCGGCATCGGCTTCCTCATCAACCAGTCCATCAAGCTGTTCCGCTTCGACCAGATGGCCACCCACATCCTGGTCGTCCTGGTCCTGGTCGTCGCCGTGGACCAGATCTCGGACCGGATCCGGCGCCGCCTGGCCTGAGAGGTCCGCGGCCTTGACGAAGGTCATTTTTGCCGGGGCTGAAACGGTGTTGATGCTCTCTTCGCGGTGCACATGAGTGAATGTTCGCGTAACGCACGCGGACGCCCCGGCGGATCCGGCGCCGTCCGGTCGACACGATCCCAGGAGCAGTCGTGCACTACGGAGAAGCGCTGCGTCGCGAGATCCTGGCCGAAGGGGTCACCCCGCTCGTCGGGGTGTACGACATGTTCTCGGCCTCCCTGGCGGCGCGGCACTACGACGGCATGTTCGTCTCCGGCTTCGGCTTCGCGGCCTCCCACTACGGCCTGCCCGACATCGGGTTCATCGCCTGGCCCGACATGGTGGCGTTCGTGCAGCGCCTCCGGCTGGCCTTCCCCCGGCAGCACCTGCTGGTGGACATCGACGACGGGTACGTGGACCCCGAGGTCGCCTGCCACGTGGTGGAGCATCTGGAGCGGATCGGCGCCTCCGGGGTGATCCTGGAGGACCAGCGGCGTCCCCGCCGGTGCGGGCACGCGGACGGCAAGCTGCTGCTGCCGCTGGAGGAGTACCTGGCCAAGCTCGACCTGGTGCTGCGCACCCGGCGGGACCTGGTGGTGGTCGCCCGCACCGACGCCGACACCGACGAGGAGATCCTGCGGCGTGCCGAGGCGCTGGCCGCCACCGACGCCGACGTCGTGCTGGTGGACGGCGTGCGCAGCGTGGAGTGGATCCGGCGGATCCGGACGGTGGTCGGCGACAAGCCGCTGCTGTTCAACCAGATCGCGGGCGGCCGGTCCCCCCGGCTGTCGCTGCCGGAGCTGGCCGAGCTGGGCGTGGACGTCGCGATCTACAGCACCCCGTGCCTGTTCGCCGCGCACGACGCCATCGAGGCGGCGCTGGTGCGGCTCAAGCGCGACGAGGGGCGGCTGCCCGCCGCCGACGGGACCACCGCCGGGGTCCGCGAGACCACCGAGCTGCTGGAGCGCAACATCAGCAGGCACCACGCCAAGCCCCGCTATCCGGTGCCCGTCCAGGGCCCGGCCTCCCGGTCCGACCGGCGGCCCGCCCGGCGGGTCCGCCCGGGAGGGTGACGGTCCTCTCATCGGCTCCGCGGTCCCGCGTATTCCGTGATCCATCGGGTAGGCGCAGGTCATGGACCGAAACGAGAAAGATCCCCGGGAGCTGGCCGAGGAGCTGGCGAGCCACGCCGAGGACGACCCGCGCTTTCGGAACCGGCGTCCCGGCGTCCGCGCGACCCGGCGCGTCTCGCCCGAGGAGGCCGACGCCGACTCCGCCGGAGTGATCGGCGGCACCGGCACGACGGGCGGCGGCCAGCCGGCGGGAGGCGCCGGGTACGGCCGCACCGAGGGCCGGCCCGTGCCCGACAACGACGCCTCCGACATCCCGTGACACCGAGAACGGCCCATACACGAGGGGGAACACGATGACCACGCCCGAGGAGAACCGACCGAAGACCCGCGACACCGACCAGGCCGTGACGCGTCCGGGAGGCGACCCGGACCGCCGGGCCGACCAGGGGTCCGGGTCCGAGCCGGACACCCGCCCGTCGCTGGGCGCCGAGCTCGAGGACAAGATGGCCGAACGGGGCGTGACCCGCGAGGACCTCACCGGCTCCTGAGCCCGCGGCCGTCAACGGCCGACCGGGCCGGCCCGCTCCGAGCGGCGGGATCGGGAGCTGTTCGTCGGTGGCTCGTCGCGCTGCGTGATGAGTTTCGGAAGCTTAGTACGCGCGTACTTACGTGACCGAAAAGCGGATAGCTGGCAAAAGATTTACCTTTGACAAGGTTTGTCGATCAACGCGGAAGGTCGTCGTCCCCGACGTCCAGGCCCACCACCGAAGTGCAGCCCGTGCAGATCCATTCGGCGATCACGGCCTCGAATCCGGCGGCGTGCGAACGGTAGGGGTGCTCCACCTCGCGGCGGCGCATCCCGTGGCCGCAGGAGGAGTGCAGCAGCCGCCCGCACTGGTGGCACGGCCACACGTCCTCCAGGCGCAGCAGGCACTGCGGGCACTGCGGCGTCTCGGCCGGGTCCGGCGTGCCGAACGGGTCCAGCTCGTGCCGCCAGCGCAGTTCCAGGTCGAGGTACTCGTCGCAGGGCCAGTGGTAGTCCGCCAGCCAGGCCAGGTACTCCTCGGCGTCGGGCTCCAGCACGGCCGTCATCGACTCCGGGTACTCCTCGGGGCCCGTCGCCGTGGGCTGCGCCCGGTCGGCGTGGAACCGTTCGGGCTGGAGCCGTTCGGGCTCGGCCGGCTCGGGCTCGGGCCAGGCGGGTTCGGGCCGGGACGGCGTGGGATGCGCCGCCTCGGGAGACGGGGTGACATGCTGGACCGTCCCGGGCGCGGGTCTGCGGAAGCGGGCCGTCTCGTCGGGTGTCGAAGGGTTCGGGGCCGGGGCCCCGTCGGTGGGAGCGGTTCGTGTCGTGCGGCCTCGTGCGGCGGCCAGCAGCGCCAGCAGGGACAGGCTCGTCAGCACGACCGCGACCATGCCGGTCGCCGTGGTCATCGCGGGGATCCTTTCATGATCTAAGGCGGGGTCTGATCATGAATGTGCTTCACAAAACGTTGTGAACCTATAGGAAGGTCAGTTTTCGGAAAAGTCGATCAGAAAAGAATCTTCCTCTTGCTCGTCCGGAGCCGATGACCGAAACCGGCTCGCTCTTGGTCCGGAAACCGGGGAGACGGCACAATCGGGGCACCGATCCAGGGAGGTGTCATGGGCGTGCCCTCGCCGCTCAGGCTGGCCGCGCACGGCGTGCGGGCCGTGGCGGCCGGATCCGCGGCGGCGCTCGCCGCGACCGCCGCGCTGGCCGAGGCCGTCGCCGTGCTGCCGAGGCTGGCCGACTCCCTGGAACGGCTCGCCCGCGCCGCCGCCAGCCTGGAGTCGCTGTCGGACGCGGTGCCCTCGCTGGACCGCCTCGGGGAGGTCGCCGGGGAGCTCGGCCGCCTGGCCGACGCCGCCGAGGCCCTGCCGCACGTGGCCGGTGACCTGGAACGCCTCGCCGCCGTCGCCCCCGCGCTGGAGGAGCTCGCCGAGGCGATCGGCGACCTGCGCGAGCTGTCGCGGGTGGTGCCCGCCCTCGAGGAGCTCGGCTCGGCCGTCGGCCCGCTCCACCACACGGTGGAGGAGCTCAGCCCGCTGGCCGGGACGATCGCCCAGATGCAGGGCGCCATCGAGCAGCTGAACGCGACCGTCAGCCCGCTCCAGGGCACCGCCGAACGCCTCGGCCGTTTCGTGGACCGCCTCCCGCAGAGCCGCAGGTCACCCCGGAACACCCGCTGAACCGGGCGGTCGGTGTGACGTTCGTCATGTGCCGAACGCGGACCGGTGGGTATCGGGTCGGCGCGGAGGTGGTGGCCTGAGGCCGGGCGGTTCCCGGCGGCACAGCATGATGAGCGCTTTCTCACACGCGGTCCACGTGTACGCGGCCCAGCAGTCCGAGCCCAAGGGCGGTTTCGCGGGCTGGGCGACCGACCTGATGGAGAAGCTGGGGGCGCTCGGCGCGGGGCTGGCGATCGCCCTGGAGAACCTGTTCCCCCCGATCCCCAGCGAGGTGGTGCTGCCGCTGGCCGGGTTCGCCTCCGCCCAGGGCGACATGAGCCTGGTCGCGGCGCTGGTGTGCACCACGCTCGGGTCGGTGCTGGGCGCGCTGGTGCTCTACGGGCTCGGCGCGCTCATCGGCCGGGACCGGATGCGGCGCCTCGTGGGCAGGATCCCCCTGGTCAAGGTGGAGGACCTCGACAGGAGCGAGGCGTGGTTCGAGCGGCACGGCTCCAAGGCGGTGTTCTTCGGCCGCATGATCCCGGTGTTCCGCAGCCTGATCTCCATCCCGGCGGGGGTGGCGGGCATGCGGCCGGTGAAGTTCGTGACCTACACCACCCTGGGCAGCGGACTGTGGAACGCCGCCTTCGTCATGGCCGGCTACCTGCTCGGCGACAACTGGCAGTCCGTCGAGGGCTACGTCGGCATGTACTCCAAGATCGTGCTGGTGGTGGCGGTCCTCGCGGTGGCCGCGTTCGTCGCGGTGCGCGTCCGGCAGAACCGCCGGGAGCGCGAGACCGCCGCCTGAGCCCGCCGGGGGTGTGGTTTTCCGCAGGGTGGCGCTGCGGATCCTGTCAGGCCGGGTGGAGGGCGCATCCCATGGTGACGGCCCCGCCCGCTCCCTAACGTCGTAGACATGATCACTGCGACGAACTCCGAACCCCTCGGTGGCATCGCCGGCTGGGCGACCGACCTGATGGAGAAGCTGGGCGCGCCCGGCGCGGGACTGGCGATCGCCCTGGAGAACCTGTTCCCACCGCTGCCCAGCGAAGTGATCCTCCCCCTGGCCGGGTTCACCGCCGCGCAGGGCGGGATGAGCCTGGCCGGCGCCCTGCTGTGGACCACGCTCGGGTCGGTGGTGGGCGCGCTCGCCCTCTACTGGATCGGCGCGGCGATCGGCCGCGACCGGATCCGCGCGCTGGTGGCGCGGCTGCCGCTGGTCAAGCTGGAGGACCTGGACCGCACCGAGGCGTGGTTCGCCCGGCACGGCGCCAAGGCGGTGTTCTTCGGCCGCATGATCCCGATCTTCCGGAGCCTGATCTCCGTTCCGGCCGGGGTCGAGCGGATGCCGATGACGACGTTCCTGCTCTACACGACCCTCGGCAGCGCCCTGTGGAACACCGCGTTCGTGCTGGCCGGCTACCTGCTGGGCGACAACTGGCACGTCGTCGAGCAGTACGTCGGCGTCTACTCCAAGGCCGTGCTCGGGGTGGTCGCGCTCGCGGCCGTGGTGTTCCTGGCCGTCCGCGTCGTGCGGAACCGCCGCGCGCCGCGGCCGTCCCCGGGCGCCCGCCCGAACGTCGACCGGCCCGTGTATCGGCGAGAATTCGAACGTGACCGCGTCAACCACTGAACTGCCGGTTCCCGACGTGCGGCGGTGGCCGCGACCCGCGCGGGCGGCGCTGGGGCTCGGCCTCGGCGCCGCCTCCGCCGTCGTGGAGGCGGCGCTGCTGGCCGTGTCGGCGGTGCTGATGGCCTACGCGCTGGCGTTCTCGCGCGGCCGGCGCTCGGTGCCGAAGGTGGTGGCGTCGGGGGCGGTCGCGGTCAGCCGGTGGGAGCTGCGGCGGCTGGCGATCTGCTTCGGGCACGTCCAGCGCATCGAGTTCGGGACGCTGCGGGCGCTGGCCTACCTGGTGCTGCGGGTGCCGGTCGGGCTGCTGGGCGGCGTGATCCTGGCGCTGATCGGGTACGGGGCCCTCACCGCCGTCCGGCTCGCCTGGGGCTGGTGGGGGCCCGGCAAGCCGCTGGACGGCATCCCCGGCACCCCCATGATCGTCACCTACATCGCGATCGCCGGGACGGTGCTGCTGTTCCTGGCGGTCCAGGGGCTGGTCGGCGTGGTGGCGCTGGAACGCAAGGTGGCCCGCCGCAGCCTCGGCCCGAGCCCCCTGGAGGAGTACGAGCGGCGCATCGCCCAGCTGTCGGTGACCCGCGCCGAGGTGGTCGACGCCGTCGACGACGAGCGCCGCCGCATCGAACGCGACCTGCACGACGGCGTCCAGCAGCGCCTGGTCGCCCTCGGCATGCTGATCGGGCGGGCGCGCCGCGCCGGGGACGACGAACGCGCCCGGGAACTGCTCCGGCAGGCGCACGAGGAGTCGCAGCGCGCGTTGCAGGACCTGCGGGAGGTCGCCTGGCGCGTGTACCCGGCGGCGCTGGACCGCGAGGGGCTGCGCGCCGCGCTGGAGACGGTCGCCGAACGGTCCGCCATCCCGGTGACCATCGACTTCGACGTGTCCGAGCGCCCCCCGCACGCCGTCGAGACCGCCGCCTACTTCGTCGTCTGCGAGGCCGTCACCAACGCCGCCAAGCACTCGGGCGCCGCCGGGGTGTCGGTGCGGGTCGCCGGAGACGGCAAGATGATCGGTGTGCGTATCGAGGACGACGGGACCGGCGGGGCCGACCCGCGCGGCAGCGGCCTGGCGGGGCTGGCCCGCCGCGTCGCGGCGCTGGACGGCGCCTTCACCGTGGACAGCCCGCCCGGCGGGCCGACCGTGATCGTCGCGGAGCTGCCGTGCGGGTGATGCTGGCCGAGGACTCCACACTGCTGCGCGAGGGCCTGGCGCGGCTGCTGGCGGAGGAGGGGCACCGGATCCTGGCGGCGGTCGGCGACGGCGACGCGCTGCTGGCGGAGGTCGCGCGGGAGCGGCCCGACATCGTGGTGGTGGACGTGCGGATGCCGCCCACCCACACCGACGAGGGCCTGCGCGCCGCGCTGGAGATCCGGCGGCGGTGGCCGGGCGTGGCGGTGCTGGTGCTGTCGCAGTACGTCGAGAAGCGCTACGCCACCGAGCTGATCACCACCGACACCACCGGCGTCGGCTACCTGCTCAAGGACCGGGTCGCGCAGGTGGACGAGTTCCTGGACGCGCTGGAGCGGGTCGGCGCGGGCGGCGCGGCGTTCGACCCCGAGGTGGTGCGGCAGCTGCTGACCCGCAGCACCCACACCGACCCGCTGACCCGGCTCACCCCCCGCGAGCGCGACGTGCTGGAGCACATGGCGCAGGGCCGCACCAACGCCGCGATCGCCGCGCAGCTCCACGTGTCGCAGAGCGCGGTCGAGAAGCACGTCAACGCCATCTTCGACAAGCTCGACCTGTCCCACGCGTCCGGTTACAGCCGACGTGTCCTGGCCGTGCTGCGCTACCTGGGTTCGTGACGGTCGCCGAATTTCCGGCACCCCTTCCGAGCTGGGATTACATTTCCGGTGATCGGGGGATTGTTGGTAGTGCCGAGGGCGATGCGACTTCCGGAGTGCACGGTTCCATAGGGGGGAACATGAGCCAGGGAAAGGCTCCGAAGTCGGGCAAGGCCAAGCGGGAGGCCATCAAGGCCAGCCGCGCCGCCAAGCAGGCGAAGAGACAGTCGGCCCAGCGGCCGGTCGCCGCGCCGCCGCAGCAGCCGTCCGAGCCGCGGCCGCAGGAGCGGTGACCCGCGGGGTCTTGGAGGCGGACGGAGGATCGTGCCGGGATACCTGCGCTTCCCAACGATCTTTCATGACGTGATCGTCTTCGTCTCCGAGGACGATCTGTGGATGGTGCCCGCGGTGGGCGGACGGGCGTTCCGGCTCACCGCGGGCGTCGCCGCCGTCACCTGTCCGCGGCTGTCCCCGGACGGCTCGCTGCTGGCGTTCGTCGGCCGCGAGGAGGGGCCCGAGGAGGTCTACGTCATGCCCGCCGACGGCGGCACGGCGCGGAGGCTGACCTTCCACGGCGCGCACTGCACCGTCACCGGCTGGACCCCCGACGGGTCCATCGTCTACGCCAGCGACGCGGGGCAGCCGTTCTACGGCCACACCTGGCTCTACCGCGTCAGCCCCGAGGGAGGGCCGTCGCGGCGCCTGCCCTACGGGCCCGCCAAGACCATCTCCCACGGCCCGTCCGGCGGCGTGGTGCTGGGCCGCAACACCGCCGACCCCGCCCGCTGGAAACGCTACCGGGGCGGCACCGCGGGGGACCTGTGGGTCGACCCGCTCGGCACCGGGCGCTTCCGGCGCCTCATCACGCTGCCCGGCAACCTCGCCTCCCCCTGCTGGGTGGGCGGGCGCGTGTTCTTCCTGTCCGACCACGAGGGCGTCGGCAACGTCTACTCCTGCACCCCCGAGGGCGCCGACCTGCGCCGCCACACCGACCACGCCGACTACTACGCCCGCAACCTGTCCAGCGACGGCCGCCGCCTCGTCTACCACTGCCACGCCGACCTGTACCTGCTCGACCCGGCCGAGAACCGGTCGCACCGCCTCGGCGTCCGGCTCGGCAGCTCCCGGCCGCAGCGCGACCGCCGGTTCGTCGACGCCGCCGAGTACCTCGACGGCGCGCGGCCCGGCCCGGACGGCAGCGGACTGGCGATCACGACGCGGGGCAAGGCGTTCACCTTCGCCGGGTGGGAGGGCCCGGTGCGCCAGCACGGAGAGTCCGACGGCGTCCGCTACCGGCTGCTGACCTGGCTGAACGACCACCGGCGGCTGGTCGCGGCGGCCAGCGACGAGGGCGACCGGGAGACGCTGGTGGTGCTCACCGCCGACGGCACCGTGCCGCCGCTGCGCGTCGAGGCCGACGTCGGCCGCGCCGTCGAGCTGGAGGTCTCGCCCGCCGCCGACCGCGTCGCCGTCGCCAACCACCGCAACGAGCTGCTGCTGGTCGACCTCCCGTCCGCGGACCGCGCCGCGCCGCGGGTCACCGTGGTCGAGACGAGCCGGTTCGGGACGATCGCGGACCTGGCCTGGTCGTTCGACGGGGCGTGGCTGGCCTACGCCTGCCCCGACACCGCCCGCACCACCGCCGTGAGGCTGTGCCGCGCCGAGACGGGGGAGACGTTCGCCGCGACGCGGCCGGTCGTGCGCGACTACCGCCCGGCGTTCGACCCCGAGGGCCGGTACCTGTACTTCATCGGCGAGCGCGTCTTCAACCCCGTCTACGACTCGCTGCACTTCGACCTGGGGTTCCCGCTCGGCACGCGGCCCTACGCGATCGCGCTGCGGCGGGACGTGGGGTCGCCGTTCGTGCCCGAGCCCCGGCCGCTGACCGAGCAGGGCGACGCCGACCGCAAGGACGACAAGGATGACAAAGAGGGCAAGGAGGACAAGGGAGACAAGGAGAAGGACGAACCGCTGGTCATCGACACCGACGGGCTGGAGGAACGGGTCATCGCGTTCCCGGTGCCCGAGGCGCGCTACGACCGGATCGCCGGGATCAAGGGCAAGGTGCTCTACACGACGTTCCCGGTCGAGGGGAGCCTCGGCGACCGGTACGCCGAGGAGGTGTCGGGCACGCTGCACTGCTACGACCTCGACAAGCAGCAGGCCGAGGAGCTGGTCGCCGAGGTCGACGACTTCCGGCTGGGCCGCGACGGCAGGACGCTGCTGTACCGGTCCGGCGACCGGCTGCGGCTGGTCGAGGCGGGCGAGACGCCCCCCGAGGACCGCGATCCGGGCCGCGCGACCGGCTGGATCGACCTGGACCGCGTCAAGGTGTCGGTGCTGCCCGAGGCCGAGTGGCGGCAGATGTTCCGCGAGGCGTGGCGGCTCCAGCGCGAGCACTTCTGGGCCAAGGACATGTCCGGCCTGGACTGGGACGAGGTGTACCGCCGCTACCTGCCGCTGATCGACCGGGTCTCCACCCGCGCCGAGTTCTCCGACCTGCTGTGGGAGCTGCAGGGCGAGCTCGGCACCTCCCACGCCTACGAGAGCGGCGGCGAGTACCGCGACCGCCCGCACTACTGGCAGGGCAAGCTGGGCGTGGACTGGGACGTCTCCGGCGGGACCTACCGCATCGCCCGGATCGCCGACGGCGACCGCTGGGACGACCGCGCCACCTCGCCGCTCAACCGGCCCGGCATGGACGTGCGGCCCGGCGACGTGCTGGTGGCGGTCAACGGGCAGCCGGTCGGCGCGCAGGCCACCCCCAACCAGCGCCTGGTCAACCAGGCCGGGCAGGAGGTGCAGCTGACCCTGGTGCGCGACGGCGGGGAGCCGTTCACCGTGGTGGTGCGGGCGCTCGGTGACGAGCGCCCGGTCCGCTACCGCGACTGGGTGCGGCGCAACCGCGCCCTCGTCCACGAACGCACCGGCGGCCGCGTCGGCTACCTGCACGTCCCCGACATGGGGCCCGAAGGGTACGCCGAGTTCCACCGGGGGTTCCTCACCGAGTACGACCGCGAGGCGCTGATCGTGGACGTGCGGTTCAACGGCGGCGGCCACGTGTCGGCGCTGCTGCTGGAGAAGCTGGCCCGCAGGCGCGTCGGCTACGACTTCCCGCGCTGGGGCGTGCCCGAGCCGTACCCGCCCGAGTCGCCGCGCGGGCCGATCGTGGCGCTGACCAACGAGCTGGCCGGGTCGGACGGGGACGTGTTCTGCCACGCGTTCAAGCTGCGCGGGCTCGGCCCGCTGGTCGGCAAGCGGACCTGGGGCGGGGTGATCGGCATCTCGCCCCGGCACGAGCTGGCCGACGGGACCGTCACCACGCAGCCGGAGTTCTCGTTCGCGTTCGACGACGTCGGCTGGCGGATCGAGAACTACGGCACCGACCCCGACATCGAGGTCGACATCACGCCGCAGGACTACGCGCGCGGCGTCGACACCCAGCTGGAACGCGCCGTCCAGGCCGCCCTGGACGAGCTCGGGCGGCACCCCGCCCACACCCCCGACCCCGGCGACCGGCCGCGGCTCGGCGTTCCCCGCCTGCCCCCGCGCTCCTGAAAGCCCGCCGTCCGGTCTGGCAGAGTGGGCCTTTCCGGACCGGAAGGAGCACACGTTGGTCGGGAACCTGGACTGGCGGCCCGCGGGCGGGCACCCGGACCTGCTCGCCGCCCCCGTCGCGGCGGCGGTCGGCGCGGTGCCGGACGCGCTCGCCGCCGCGATCGACCCCGCGCTGGCGGACACGGCGGCGTTCTGCGAGCACTACGCGGTGCCCCTGGAGGCCAGCGCCAACTGCGTGATCGTCGTGGCCAGGCGCGGCGGCGAGGTCGCCTACGCGGCCTGCATGGTGCTGGCGACCGACCGCGCCGACGTCAACGGCGTGGTCCGCAGGCACCTGGGCGCGCGGAAGGCGTCGTTCGCGCCGATGGACGACGCGACGAGGCTGACCGCGATGGAGTACGGCGGCATCACCCCGGTCGGGCTGCCCGCCGGCTGGCCGGTCCTGGTGGACGAGGCCGTCGCCGCCGCCCCGCAGGTCGTCATCGGCAGCGGGCTGCGCGCCTCCAAGCTGCTGGTCCCCGGCAAGGCCCTGGCGGACCTGCCGAACGCCGCGACCGTCGCGCTCGCCCAGCGGTGACCGGGGCGACGTCCGAGCCCGCCCCGCTCCCGGACCGGGCCGCCCGGCTGCTGGCCGACACCGGCGCCCCGCCCCGGCTCCGCGCCCACCTGCGGCTCGTCCACGACGTGGCGCGCGTCCTGGTCGCCTGGACGGCCGAGCACCACCCGGCCGCCGGGGTGGACGCCGAGGCGGTGCTGTTCGGCGCGGCCACCCACGACATCGGCAAGGCGCTGCACCCCGCCGAGCTGTCCGGCCCGGGGTCCGCGCACGAGGAGGCGGGGTACGCGCTGCTGCGGTCGCGCGGCGTGGAGGAGCGTCTGGCCCGCTTCGCGCGCACCCACGCCGACTGGGACGCGCCGGGGACCGGCCTGGACGACCTGCTGGTCAGCCTGGCCGACAAGGTGTGGAAGGCCAAGCGCGTCCCCGGCCTGGAGGACCGCGTCGTGGACCGGCTGGCGGCGGCGTCCGGCCGGGAGCGCTGGGAGGTGTTCATGGAGCTGGACGACCTCCTCGACCGGGTCGCCGCCGGTGCCGACGAGCGGCTGGCGTTCCAGAACGCGCACCCGGTCTACTCGTAGCTGAGCATCCCCTCCGGAACGCCCTCCAGGTGCACCTCCAGCCACAGCGGGCGCCAGTCGGGGATCTCGTGGTAGCGGCGCAGCTCGGCGACGCCGCTGAGCCAGCCCATCCAGGAGCCGTAGGACGGGTTGCCCTCGTCGAACCCGCTCTGCACGAACGTCAGCCGGGTCCCGCCGTCGCTGCCCTCCAGCTCCCAGGAGGAGGTCATGTCATCGGACCACCGGAGCGAGCAGCGGCGGCCGGGCTCCAGGTCGACGATCGTGGCGGGGTGGGGGTCCAGGTCGAAGCCGCCCATCGCGAACCGGCCGCCGACGCGCGGCTCGATGTCGACGTTCGCGCCGAACCAGCGGCGGAACTCCTCGGGCTTCATGAGGGAGTCGTAGACCGCCTGCGGCGGCGCGTCGATGTGGACCTGGTTGCGCATCTCGGGCGAGGTGAAGTCGCAGAAGCCGGTGAGCGGGCGGCCCTCCAGGTGGTCGGCGAGGTTGGCCAGCGCCAGCGCCCAGAACGTGTGCATCAGCGCGCGGTGGTTCTCCTCCATGACGGCCGCCTGCCAGCCGGGCACGTTGGTCTGGGTGTAGCGGACGACCGTGGCGTCCGGGGCCTCCTCCTCCAGGGCGAGCTCGACGGTGGTGTCCTCGTCGTCGAGCCGCCACACGAAGCGCAGGACGTGGTCGTCGGCGTGCAGCAGGCGCTGCCGGGGCCGGTCGCCCTCGGGCGTGTACCGCCCCCAGAACCCGAACCGGTCCGGCAGGTCCACCTCGGCGTGCTCGGCGAGCCAGGTGCGCAGCTCGGCGGGGTCGGTCAGGGCGTGGTGGACGTTCTTCAGGGGCGCCTTCACGCGAAGGCTGAGCTTCATCGGTTCACTCACGGTCGTCCTCCTTGGGGTAGCAGGCCACGGCGAGCTTGAAGGCGTCGCCCTCGGCGCCGCCGTAGCGGGTGAACAGGTCCTGGAGCGTGCCGCGGAGGTCGTCCAGGAACTCCTGCCGCCGCTCCGGCCGCACGCGGATCTCCCCGGACACGCCGATCGACGGCAGTTCGGGCGCGGACCGGTCGAGCGCGGCGACGTCGGCCTGGACCTCCTCCATGAGGTCGAGCAGGTGCCCGAGGCTCATCTCGTCGCGGGCGCGCCGCGGCCCGCCGATCCGGCCGACCAGCCGCGGCGACATCCAGTAGGAACGGGCCGCCGCCTGGTACACGCCCTCGTTGATCCCGCGTACCCGGCGCTGCGCGACCTGGTGGACCAGGCCCGCGTCCGCCAGGCGTTTGACGTGGTAGTAGACGCGCTGCTGGGTCTGGGCGAGGCGGTCGGCGACCTCGCCGCACGACCGGGGCTCGGCCAGCTGCCGCAGCACCTCGATGCGCTGCGGCTTGAGCAGGGCCTCGGCCTGCTCGACGGTCTCCAGGTACAGGATGTCTCTCATCGCAAAAACATTCTTTTACGTAAAAGAAGATTTTTTCAATAGGGCGACCGGATGCGGCCAGCGCGAAAAGGGCCAGCTCAGAGCGGTGGGTAGGGGACGCCGCCGACCGCGCGGGCGCGTTCGAGCAGCGTGCGGTTGGCGGCCAGCATCCGGCCGGGCGGTGTGGCGCCGGGGGAGGCGGTGCGCAGCAGGCCGAACAGCACCGGGTCGGCGGGGGCGCGCAGGTTCGGGACGCGCCGGACCGCCAGCCGCTTGACGAGCACGACCCCGCTGAGGCCGATGTCGGCGGGCGCCGTCTCCGCCAGGGTCCGTTCGATGACGCCGGCGGCGCGGGCGGCGGGCAGCAGCACGACCTGCCAGGGGTGGGGCCGCCGCCACTCGCCGAGCGCGACGAGCCGCTCGACGTCGGGGCGCATCCGGTCGGCGAAGGCGGGGAACGGGAGCTCCTCGGCCTCGACGGCGCCCTCGGGCAGGGGCGATCCGGCGGGCAGCACCGCCTTGAGCTCGTAGCGCCAGCCGGGGCCGTCCTGGGGTTTGGCCTGGCCGAAGACGTGCGGGGCGTCCACGGCGCGCTGCCGGTCCAGCAGGGCGGCGGCGCCCGTGCAGTGGATCTTGCAGGAGACGACGCGCGCGGGGACGGCGACCAGCCGCAGCGTCGCGCGGGTGATCACCCCGTGGCGTCCGGCCCCGGCGCGGACCGCGTCGAACAGCTCCGGGCGCGTGGCGGGGGAGCAGGACGTGACCGCGCCGTCGGGGGTGACGACCTCCAGGTCCAGGACGTTGTCGGCCTGCGTGCCGTGGCGGTGGGAGGAGCCGCCGATCCCGCCCGCCGACAGCGTGCCGCCGACCGTCAGGTCCAGGTGGTCGGTGAGGACGGGCGGGGCCAGGCCGTGCGGCAGCGTCGCGTCCAGCACCTCCCGCCAGGTCGCGCCCGCCTCCACGGCCACCCGGCCGGGCCGCACCTCGCCGACGGCGGCCATCGCGCGCATGTCGAGCAGCGTCCCGGCGGTGAGGGAGCGGCCGTCGTCGGAGTGCCCGCACCCGCGCGGCACGGCGCCCGGCATCGCCGCGGCGACGTCGCGGGCCGACCGGGGCCGCACGACCCGGCGCGGCGTGCGCTCCACCAGGCCGCCGAAGTCGCGCATCTCAGCCGCTCAGGCGCTGGGCCACCCGCGTGAACGCCTCGCCCAGCACCTCCAGCTCCTCGGGGGTCAGCAGGTCGATCAGGTTCTCCCGGACGACCCTGCGGTGGCCGGGGCGGACCTTCTCCAGCGCCTCGCGGCCCCTGTCGGTCAGCTCGGCCCACACCGCGCGGCGGTCGGAGTCGCACGCGGTGCGCCGCACCAGACCGTCACGTTCCAACTGGGTGACCTGGTAGGTGAGGCGGCTCTTGGAGACCATCACCTCCCGCGCCAGGTCCGACATGCGCAGCCGCCGCCCGTCGGACATCGCCAGCTTGACCAGCACCTCGAACTCGGGGTGGGTCAGGCCGCCGTCGTGCTTGAGCTGCTGTTCGATCCGGTTCTCCAGCAGGTGCGACGCGGCCAGGAACGCGATCCAGGCGCGCAGCTCCCGGGGGTCGAGGGCGTCGCTGTGGGTCATGCCCCGATTCTAGTTGGTTCGATTTTGAACTAAACCCTGGTAGCGTTAGTTCAGATTTGAACAACAAGCCTCGGAGGACTCCCGCCCATGACTTCCACGCGCGGCTCCCTGTTCCCTCGCTTCCCCGACGCCGGGCTGCTGGTCGGCCGGCTCGCGCTCGGAGTGATCTTCATCGCGCACGGCTGGCAGAAGCTCACCGACATCGGCCACTCCGGCGTCACCGCGATGTTCAAGGGGCTCGGCATCCCGATGCCCTCGGTCGCCGCCCTGTTCGCCACCTGGGTGGAGCTGCTGGGCGGCGTGGCCCTGATCGCGGGCCTGCTCGTCCCGGTCGCGGGCGTGCTGCTGGCCGTGAACATGCTGGGCGCGCTGTGGTACGTGCACCTCGACAAGGGGCTGTTCGCCGCCAAGGGCGGCTACGAGCTCGTGCTCATCCTCGGCGCGACGGCCCTGCTGCTGGCCTGCACCGGCGCGGGCCGCTTCTCCCTGGACGCCCTCGTGTTCGGGGGCGGGCGCAGGGCGGCCGAACGCGAGCCGGCCGGAGTCTGACCCTCCGGCGGCCCTCCCGCCGGCGAAGGCCGCCGCACCGATGCCCGGTGCGGCGGCCTTCGCGCGTTCTGCACCGGGTGTGAGATTTGACCGTTCCATCTGACAAATCAGTGAATTGTGGCGAACTGATCGCCCCTGACGTGCGTGGTGTCCGATTCGCTGGGTAGGACGATCGAACGATCACCGGTCGGCGACCTGTCCTTCGGACGCCGGGTGATCAGGGCAGAATGATCCACACACGTCGAACGGTCGGATCCCCGTCCTTCGGCGGTCACAACAGGTTACGGGAAGGCAGGTCGTCAGTGACGGACGGTAGCGAGTTCGTGGTGGTGGCCAACCGGCTTCCGGTGGATCGTGTCGTCGGAGCGGACGGGTCCCTGTCGTGGCGTCGCAGCCCGGGTGGACTGGTCAGCGCGATCGCCCCGCTGATGCGGCGCCGGCACGGCACGTGGATCGGATGGGCGGGCTCGCCCGACGAGCGGCTGGAGCCGTTCGAGGAGGACGGCATGAGTCTGGTGCCGGTCTTCCAGTCGTCGGAGGACGTCGAGCTCTACTACGAGGGCTTCTCCAACGCCACCCTGTGGCCGCTCTACCACGACGTCGTCGCGCCGCCGGTGTACGACCGCGCCATGTGGGACGCCTACGTCCGGGTCAACGAGCGGTTCGCCGAGGTCGCCGCGGCGGTCGCGGCGGAGGGCTCGGTCGTCTGGGTGCAGGACTACCAGCTCCAGCTGGTCCCGGCGATGCTCCGCAAGCTGCGCCCGGACCTGCGGATCGGGTTCTTCCTGCACATCCCCTTCCCGCCGCTGGAGCTGTTCTGGCAGATGCCCTGGCGCCGCCAGATCCTGGAGGGGCTGCTGGGCGCGGACCTGGTCGGGTTCCAGCTGCCCGGCGCGGCGGCCAACTTCGTGCGGCTGTGCGCGCGGCTGCTGGGCACCCGCAACACCAAGCAGGACGTCCACTGGGACGACCGGGTGGTGCGCGCCCGCGCGTTCCCGATCTCGGTGGACGTGGAGGAGCTGCACGACCTGATCTCGCAGCCCGCGGTGCGGGAGCGCGCCGAGGAGATCCGCGCCGACCTCGGCGGCGGCACCGTGCTGCTGGGCGTGGACCGGCTCGACTACACCAAGGGCATCGCCCAGCGGCTCCAGGCGTTCGGGGAGCTGCTCAGCGACGGCGACCTCAAGCCGGGCGAGGCGGTGTTCGCGCAGATCGCCACGCCCAGCCGGGAGCGGGTCGAGCAGTACCAGCTGCTGCGCGACCAGATCGAGCAGCAGGTCGGCCACATCAACGGCGAGCACAGCGAGCTCGGCACCACCGTCATCCACTACCTGCACACCTCGTACGACCGCCAGGAGCTGGCCGCGCTGTACCTGGCCGCCGACGTCATGGTGGTGACGCCGCTGCGGGACGGCATGAACCTGGTCGCCAAGGAGTACGTGGCGTGCCGGGAGGACCTGCGGGGCGCGCTGGTGCTGAGCGAGTTCGCCGGGGCCGCCGCCGAGCTGAAGCGCGGCGCGTTCCAGGTCAACCCCTACGACATCGACGGGCTGAAGGAGGCGCTGCTGGCGGCGATCCGCTCCACGCCCGCCGAGCAGGCGCGCCGGATGCGCGTGATGCGCAAGCGCGTGCTGGAGCACGACGTGGACCGCTGGGCGCGGTCGTTCCTGGACGAGCTGGAACGACCGCAGGACCCGCTGCCCGAGGAGCAGCCTGCCTGATCCCGGAACGACCCCGCGGCCGCCTGCGTGTCAGGCGGCCGTTTCCGTGTGCGGCCGGGGCAGGTCGAACGACGCCCAGACCGCCTTGCCGCCGGTGCTGAGCGGGGCCCAGCCCCAGGCGTCGCTGACGCCGGCGACCACCAGCAGGCCGCGGCCGTCCTCGCCGAACCACTCGGCGCCGTGGGCGGTCGGCTCGGGCGTGTCCTCGCCCGGGTCGGTGACCACCGCGACCAGCCGCCGGGGGTGGCCGAGCAGGACCAGCTGAACGGGGTGGGCGGAGCCGGGGGACAGGTCGCGCATGCCGTGCCGCAGCGCGTTGGAGACCAGCTCCGACACCGCGAGGACCACGTCGTCGGCGCGCTCCCCGGTGGTGAGCCCCCAGTCGGCGAGCGTCGCGGTGGTGAAGCCGCGGGCCTCGCGCGCGCAGGTGGGGTCGGCGCGCAGCACGCGGCGTGCCGTGCGGGGCGTTCCGGTGTGCGGGACCGGCCAGAAGCCGCGCAGGCCGGAGGGGACGGTCGGAGCGTCGGTGCCGGGATCCCGGTGCGCGTCCGGGCGGGCGGGCGCGGGACCGGGGTCGGGTTGCCGGCGAGGGTGCTCGGGGGCCGGCCGCCGGGGGCCCCGGGCGTGGGTCGCGGCGGCGTCTGCCAGGTCAACGATCATTGTCAGAACCCCAAGGCGAGCGGGTGGGCAGGGGCGGGCGTTCGCTATCTTGCTCCCCACAACGTGCAGATGCAAGACCGTTCGCACGAACAAATGCACGTGCATCACGTGTCATCATGGGGTGGAGAAGGGGGTCTCCGATGGACGTCCAAGCGCTGCCAGGATCCGTCCGGCAGGGCCTGATATGGCAGAAGAGCCGACGCAGCAACCCGAGCGGCAACTGCGTGGAGCTGGCCGAACTGCCCACCGGAGAGATCGCGGTACGCAACTCCCGCTATCCGGACGGGCCGATCCTCGTCTACACGCGGGCGGAGGTGGAGGCCTTCGTCGGCGGGGCCAAGGACGGCGACTTCGACCACATGCTGGTCTGATCCGCCAGTAAACCGAATACCGTTCCATTCGGGCGGTCCGCGAGGTAGCGTGCGGCGCATGCACCTGGGGCAGATCGCCGAGGAGACGCCCGACAAGCCCGCCGTGATCATGGCGGGCACGGGCCGCGTCATCACCTACCGGGAACTGAACGAGGAATCGAACCGGCTCGCGCAACTCCTCCACGCCGAGGGGCTGCGCGCCGGGGACCACATCGCGTTCATGCTGGAGAACCACCCGCTGTACCTGGCCATCGCCTGGGCGGCGCAGCGGGCGGGTCTCTACTACACCGCCATCAGCTCACGACTCCAGGCCGACGAACTCGCCTACATCGTCGACAACTGCGAGGCCCGGGTGTTCATCAGCAGCGCCGCGCTGCGGGACACGGCCGCCGCCGTCGCCGAACGCACCCCGCGGGTGTCGCTGCGCCTGATGCTGGACGGCACCGCCCCCGGCTTCGAGTCCTACGAGGAACGCGTCGCCGCCCATCCGCCCACGCCCATCGCCGGGGAGCGCGAGGGCGCGGACATGCTCTACTCCTCCGGCACCACCGGCCGCCCCAAGGGCGTCAAGCCGCCGCTGCCCCTGACCGAGATGGGGACGCCGGGCCCGCTCTACAGCCTCATCGCGTTCCTGTTCCAGCCCGACGGCGACTCGGTGTACCTGTCCCCGGCCCCGCTGTACCACGCCGCGCCGCTGCGGTACTGCCTGACGTTCCAGCGGTTCGGCGCGACCGTGGTGGTGATGGAGAGGTTCGACGCCGAGCAGGCCCTCGCGCTGATCGAGAAGTACCGGGTGACGCACAGCCAGTGGGTGCCGACGATGTTCATCCGGATGCTCAAGCTGCCCGAGGAGGTCCGTACCCGCTACGACGTGTCCAGCCTCCGGCACGCCGTGCACGCCGCCGCGCCCTGCCCGGTCCCCGTCAAGGAGCGGATGATCGAGTGGTGGGGGCCGGTGCTGTCGGAGTACTACGCGGGCACCGAGGGCAACTGCTTCGTCTACACCGACTCCGAGGACTGGCTGGCGCACAAGGGCACCGTGGGGCGGCCGCTGCTCGGCGAGGTGCACGTGTGCGACGAGGAGGGCGTCGAACTGCCGCCCGGCCGCCCGGGGACGCTGTACTTCGGGAACGGGCCGACGTTCGAGTACCACGGCGACGAGGCCAGGACCGCCGAGTCCCGCGACCCGTGGGGGCGCGGCTGGAGCACCCTCGGCGACATCGGCTACGTGGACGCCGACGGCTTCGTCCACCTCACCGACCGCCGCTCCTACATGATCATCAGTGGTGGGGTGAACATCTACCCGCAGGAGGTCGAGAACCTGCTCGCCGTGCATCCCAAGGTCGCCGACGTCGCCGTGTTCGGCGTGCCGGACGCGGAGATGGGCGAGGCCGTCAAGGCGGTCGTGGAGCCGCTGTCGGCCGACGAGGCCGGGCCGGAGCTGGAGGCCGAGCTGATCGCCTACTGCCGGGACCGGCTGGCGCACTACAAGTGCCCGCGTTCGGTGGACTTCCGCGCCGAACTGCCCCGCCATCCCACCGGCAAGCTCTACAAGCGGCTGCTGAGGGACGAGTACCGGAAGGGACTCCAGGGCGCCTGAACGCCGGACGCCCCGGCCCGGGACCGTCGTGGGTCCGGGCCGGGGCGTCCGGTGTGAGCGGAACGCGTCAGTGCATCGGCATCGGCGCGTCGACGGTGGTGTCCGGCTTGCGGCGCGGCAGCAGCAGCGCCGGCAGGAACGCGAACGCCAGCAGCACCAGCGACCACCAGTAGGTGGTCTGGAACGAGTCCGACAGCTTCTGCATCATCGCCGCGAGCACCTCGGGGGGCGGCTTGGGCGCGTTGGCCGCGGCCTCGCCACCGCTGAGCTCGTTGGTGCTCGGCAGGCCCCGGTCCCTCATCTGGGCGGCCAGCAGCACGGTGATGAACGCGGTGCCGATCGACCCGGCGATCTGCTGGATGATGTTCAGCGCGGTGCTGGCCCGCGGCACCTCGTCGTGCACGAGCGTCTGCATGGCCGCCGACATGGTCGGCATCATGGTCATGCCCATGCCCATGCCCATCACGAACAGCGCGGCGGCGTGCAGCCAGTAGGACGAGTCCGGGGTGATCAGCGTGGCGAAGCCCGCCACGCCCAGCACCACGGTGGCCAGGCCGACCAGCACGACCTTGCCCGGGCCGAGCTTGTCGGTGAGCTTGCCGCCGATCGGCATGGTCAGCATCGCGCCGAGGCCCTGCGGGGCCAGCAGCAGGCCCGAGGCGAACGCCGACTCGCCGCGCACCGTCTGGTAGTAGAACGGCACGATCAGCATCGCGCCGAAGAAGGCGCAGGCGAACAGCACCATCGTGCCGGAGGCCGCCGCCACCGACCGGCGCTTGAACAGCCGCAGGTCGATCAGCGGGTTCTCGTTGCCCCGGCGCAGCGCGTGCCAGACGAACAGCACGGTCAGGACCGCGCCGCCGACCGTGGCCAGCAGCACGTCGGTGCGGCCGAAGTCGCTCTTCTCCGCGCCGGTGGCCAGACCGTAGATCAGCGCGGCCAGGCCGGGCGACAGCAGCACCAGGCCGAGGAAGTCCAGCTTCTCGCCGGGCTGCGGCTCGTCCTTCTTGAGGATCCGCGCGGCGAGGACCAGCGCCACCGCGCCGATCGGCACGTTGATGTAGAAGATCCACTCCCAGGAGACGTCGTCGACCAGCCAGCCGCCCAGGATCGGGCCCGCGATCGGGCCGAGCAGCATCGGGATGCCGACGATGCTCATCACCTGGCCGACCCGCTGGGCGCCGGCCGCCTGGGTCAGGATCGTCATGCCCGCGGGCATGATCATGCCGCCGCCCAGGCCCTGCAGCACCCGGAAGGCGATCAGCGACTCGGCGTTCCAGGCCATGCCCGCCAGCGCCGACCCGGCGACGAACAGCCCGATGGAGATCATGTAGAGGCGCTTGGTGCCGAACCGGGCGCAGGCCCATCCGGTCACCGGGATGACCGTGGCCAGCGCCAGGGTGTAGCCCGTCGCCACCCACTGGATGGTCGAGAGCGGCGTGTTGAAGTCCTCGACGAGGTGCTTCAGCGCGACGTTGACGACGGTCACGTCAAGGATGGACATGATCGCGCCGAGGACGACGACCGCGGCGACCGCGAGGACGCCGCGGTCGAGTCCGCCGCCGTCCGCCGCCGGTGGTGGGCCGTCCGTCGCCTTGGGAGACGCGGGAGCGGTCAAGTGAGTGGTCCAATCGTTCAGGGCACACGCGGGCGCGCGAGGCCGGAGATGGAGGTTCTAGGGGGTACCGCCGCAAAATACTTCAGCGACTGACACTTTCGCGAACGATTAAACTGCGATCACTCCAGGAGTATTCCAGCGGGGTCCGACATTTCCGTGAAGATCGGCTCCGGGCCTGGTGAACCGGGGTCCCCCTGAGCTGCGCCGACGGGAGTGTGACGTACCCGACACCCGCGCGCCGGACCCGATCAGCCCTGGGCGCGCAGGCGGGCGGCGGCGTCCTCGGGGAGCACGTCGGTGATGAACGCGCCCGCCCCGGACTCGGCCGAGGCCAGGAACTTGAGCTTGTCGGCGGCGCGGCGCGGCGTGAAGACCTCCACCCACAGGTGGGCGCGGCCGCGGTCGGCGGCGACGGGGGCCTGGTGCCAGCACGCCATGTACGGCACCGGGCCGGGGAACAGCCCGTCGAACCGGCGCAGCACGTCGGCGTACAGGCGCATCAACTCCACCGCGCGGTCCTCGCCGAGCGCGGGCAGGTCGGGAACGTGCTCGCGGGGCGCGATGATCGCCTGGACGGGCCAGCGGGCGGCGTGGGGGACGTAGGCCACGAAGTTCTCGGTCGCGGCGACGAGGCGTTCCCCCCGCTCCTCCCGCGCGACCGCCGGGCACAGCACGCAGCCGTCGCGCGCGACGTCGAGGACCCGCCGCGTGCGGGGCGTGACGTAGGGGAACGCGTAGATCTGGCCGTGCGGGTGCTGGAGGGTCGCGCCGATCTCGGTGCCCCGGTTCTCGAAGACGAAGACCTCCTCGACACCGGGCAGCGCGCCCAGTTCGCGGGTCCGGTCGGCGAAGGCGGCGGCGACGGTGGCGAGACGCTCCTCGGGCAGCGCGGCGAACGTGGAGTCGTGGTCGTCGGTGAAGCACACCACCTCGCACCGGCCCCCGGCGGGACCGCCCAGGGAGGGGAAGCGGTTCTCGAACACCGCGACGTGGTAGCCGGGGGCGGGGATCTCGCTGTCGGGGCCGCCCGGGCACAGCGGGCAGGCGTCGGCGGCGGGCAGGAACGTGCGGGTCTGCCGGTGCGCGGCGACGGCGACCCACTCGTCCAGCAGCGGGTCGTGCCGCACCTCGGGACGGGGCTCGTGGGGCGGCAGGTCGCGCTTGTCGGGCGCGGACCTGTCCAGGCCGGGAGCGTCGTCGAAGTAGATCAGCTCCCGGCCGTCGGCCAGCCGGACGGAGGTGCGGTTCATGGGTGCTCCGTGGTCGGGAAAGGGGTGGTCGGGAAAGGGGCGGTCGGGGATGGCGTGGTCGGGGACGGGGCGAGGTGGACGGTCGCGCCCGCCGTGGCCAGGGCGTCGAGGTCGGCGCGCGGCGCGCGGGGGTCGGTGACCAGGTGGGCGACGCGTTCGGGCGGCACGGTCCGGAACGGCGCGTCCACGCCGAACTTGGTGTGGTCGGCCAGCACCACCACCTCGGCGGCGGTGGCGGCCAGCGCCCGGTCGGTCCCGGCCGCCGCCAGGCTCGGGGTGGACAGGCCGTGCGCGCCGGTGAGGCCGTTGCCGGACAGGAACGCCCGGCGCACGCGGACGTCCGCCAGGAAGCGTTCGGTGATCCCGCCGGTCAGCGCGTGGGTCGCGCCGCGCAGGGCGCCGCCGGTCAGCACGACCTCCACCTCCCGCCCGTCGGCGAGCGCGGCGGCCACCAGCAGCGAGTTGGTGACGACGGTGAGGCCGGGAACGTCGGCCAGCCGCCGCGCGAGCCGCTGCGTGGTCGTGCCGGGGCCGAGCACGATCGCGTCGTCGGGGCCGACCAGCGTGGCCGCCAGGTCCGCGATGGCCTCCTTCTCGGCGACCGCGACGCCGCTCTTGTCCCGGTGGCTGGGCTCGCGGGCCGGTCCGCCGAGCGGCGCGGCCCCGCCCCGGCTGCGTTCCAGCAGGCCGCGCTCCTCCAGGACGCGCAGGTCGCGGCGGACGGTCACCTCCGACGCGTCGAGCGCCCCGGCCAGGTCGCGCAGCGACATCGCGCCGCGCTCGCGCAGCAGCCGGAGGATGCGTTCGTGCCGCTCGGCGGCGAAACGGGGGGATCCGTCGGACATGCTCCCTCCTTTCGATCGCTATTTTATCAGTTTCGATCGTTAGTGATCGATAGTGACTGACCGGTGGGGGCTTCCGCTGGGCGGCGGGGCAGGTCAGGATCGGTACATGGACGTCGAGGAGGGCGCGCTGAAGCACGGCCTGCCGTACTTCGCCCTGGGGGCCGGGCGGACGCTGGTGGTGCTGCGGGGCTTGCAGACGACCCACGCGAATCCGGCCGGGTTCGAACGGTCGATGGAACTGAGGGTGGTGCGGCCGCTCGCCGCGCACTTCCGGGTGTACGCGGTGGGGCGCGGCCCCGGCATGGCGAAGGGCACGACGATGGCCGACATCGCCGCCCAGCACGCCGAGGCCCTGGCCGACCGGTTCGGCGGGCCGGTGGACGTGCTCGGCATCTCGTCGGGCGGGTCGGTGGCGTTGCAGATGGCGGCCGACCACCCGCGGTCCGTGCGCCGCCTGGTCGTCGCGGCCTCCGGATACCGGCTCGGGCCGGTGGCCAAACAGGCGCAGCTGGACTGGGCGTCCGCCGTCGAGCGGGGGCGGCGCGGACTGCACGTCAACGCGCGGCTGGCCAGCCCCTCGCCCGTGGTGCGGATGCTGCTGACACCGGTGATGTGGCTGATGGACCCGTTCACCCGGCCGGAGGTGCCGGGCGACTTCGTGGCGTTCGTGCACGCGGAAGACGCGTTCGACCTGGGCGACCGGCTACCGGAGATCACCGCGCCCACGCTGGTGGTCGGCGGGGACCGGGACGTGGCCTACCCGGTCGAGTACTTCCGGCGGACCGCGGAGGGCGTGGCGGACGGGCGGCTCATCGTGTACCCGGGGACGGGCCACGTGGGGACGCTCATGCACAAGAGGTTCGCCGACGACGTCCGCGCGTTCCTGGCCGAGGGGGAGTGATCCGCGTTCTGTTGAAAATTACGCGTTGACCCGCCCTCGACTCGCTCTGATCCTTGGGGCATGGCGGGGTGGCGGAGGGCGGCGCCGGGCGCCGCGGTGATGATGTTCGGCGCCGGTGTGCTGGCGGGGTGCTACGGGGGCTCGCCGGGCGGCGCAGCGTCGCCGGACGCTGAGAAGGTCGGACGCCCGAGTGTCATGACGATGTCGGTCCAGGAGTACGGGTCCGCCCTGGCGGGCGCGATCGGCCCGCTGGACGCGGCGCTCAGGGGACTGAACGGGGCCGGGGGCTACACGGGGCTGGCGGACCGGGTCCGGGCCGCGGAACGGGCCGCGGAGCAGGGCGTGGTGAAGCTGCGCGGGCTGGCCGCGCCGCAGGAGGTGTCGGCCGAGCACGGCAGGCTCGTGGCGGCGCTCCAGGGATTCCGGCGGGACCTGGGCGGCGTCCGGGACCAGGTCGAGGCCCGGAAGGTGTGCACCGGATCGGTGGCCCGCGCCGAGGTGGGCGGGGCGGGCGGCGCGGCGGAGCTGCGCCGGGCCGTGGAGGCGCTGGAACCCAAGGTGCCGGGCTGGCGGGCCGCCCTCGGCCTCCCGCCGGACCGCAGGCCGAACGACCGGCCCGCCAACGGCACGTTCATCCGCTCCGGCGACCGCGGCGGGCGCGGCACGCTGACGATCGACAACGGCGGCTCCCACGACGCGGTCATCACCCTGGCCAGGAGCGGCCGCGCGGCGACCTCGGTGTACGTGCGCGAGGGCGACGACTTCACCGTGCGGGGCGTACCGGACGGCAGGTACTCGATCTACTTCACGACCGGCGGCGACTGGGACCGGAGGGTCCGCGCGTTCGGCGGCGACTGCGCGTTCCGGCGCTTCGACGACGACATGGGCTTCAAGACGGTGCGGACGGCGACACAGATCCGCTGGAGCACCTGGAAGATCACGCTCCAGCCGGTGGTCGGGGGCACGGCGAGCACGAGCGACGTGGACCCGGGCGGCGTTCCCGGCTGACGCCGGATGTCACCACACCTTCAGACGGCGCCCCAGTTTCTCCGCGCCGGTGACCTCCTGGCCTGGCGCGATGTAGACCGAGGTCAACTTGGGGTTGTGGGCGAGCGGGGACACGTCGGTTCCCGGCGGCAGATTCCGGATCCAGACGGCGTCCAGGCGGGGGAGCCGCGCGAGGGGGCTGAGGTCGGTGATGCCGGGGCACCCGTCGAGCTTCAGCGAGAAGAGCCCGGACAGGCCGGTGAGGGGCGTGAGGTCCCGGACCGGCGTGCCGCTCAGGTCGAGGTGGCCGAGTCCGGACAGGTCCGCCAGCGGGGCGAGGTCGGACAACCCGGCGCATCCTCCGATGTCCAACTGCCGCAGCGGCAGCGCCCGCAACGGGGCGAGGTCGCGGACCCACGCGCATTCGGAGAGATAGAGCATTTCGACCATGGGGGCCGCCGCGACCACGTCCTCAAGGCCGCAGGACAGGCGGGAGCCGGTGAGGTTGAGGCTCAGCAGCCCGCTCAGCGGCGGCAACGATGCCAGGTCGGTCAGATGGACGCTGTTCCTGACGCCGAGCTGGCGCAGGCGTGAGTGGCGGAGCAGCGGAGAGAAATCCTTGATCTCCTCGCAGTGCGGCAGCCAGATCATGCCGAGCTTCGGCAGGTCGTCCAGGAAGCGGAGGTCGGTGAGCCCGGGCAGGCCGAGGACGAGATAGTCGAGGTCGGGCAGTGGTGGCAAGCGCCCGATGTCGACACCCTCCTGATCACACAGGATCGTGAGCTCGTTGAGCGTCCGCGCGTGCGGGACGAGGAAATCCAGGTCGGAGGGCTCGTCAAGGAGGGCGTACAGCTTCCGCAGCGGGGGGATCCGGGTCAGGGCCCGCAACCGGGCGGGGGAGCGGACCACGCTGAGGAGGCAGTGGCCGGGGACCGGGTTCAGGACCCGGGCGGCGAACTCGTCGGGATCGAAGTAGCCCCAGGCGTCGTTGAGTTCGGACCACACGCTCGTGCGCCGGTCGGCCGCGTATCCGGCCAGCAGGTCGAGGGCCTTCGGGCCGTTGACCATCCAGGCGGTGCGGATCGCCGCGCAGGCGGCGGCATCGGAGAGGCCGGTCAGGGTGCGGGGGAGTTTCGCGAGGACGGGTTCGCCCGCGGACGCGAGGGAGCGGGCGGCGGAGACGCTGCGCGGCGGGACGAGCTCGTCCAGGCAGGCGTCGAGGGCCGCGCGCAGGTCCTCCGGAAGGGCCGGAAGCGTTTCCAGGCAGGACACCGCGAGCAGTTTCAGGCGGCGCGCGTGCCGGGGCTCGGCGGCGGCCCGGCTGAGGATCCCGGTGATCAGCTCGCGGCACAGCGGTTCGTTGGCGTGCCCGGCCGCCATGATGATCGTTTCGCGCCACTGGTCGCGGTGGGCGTTGTGGACGAGCAGGTCCATGTCGCCGAGGTCGGCGGCCTGCTTGGCGGTCAGGTACTCCTGGACGGTGCGGTGCACGAAGTCGATCCGGTCGGGCACCGGCTCGCGGAGCACACCGCTGCGCTGGAGCAACGCGTCCAGTACGTCCTCGGCGGACGCGTCCACCCGGGGCATCGCCGCGAGCCGGTCGGCGGTCAGCCGTTGGACTGTCGGCTTGGGCAGCTCGACGCGATTGCTGTCGGACAAGTACCAGGCCAGGTTCTGGAGGATGCGGATCTTCTGGTCGGGTTCGAGGGAGACGGTCCGCGCGCTCGGCACGCCGCGTTTGGCGTCCCTGGTCTCCAACAGCATCTCCAGGGCCGCCCGATACAGCTCCATCCGGCTGTGCGGCAGGGTCTCGCGGTCGAGGTTGAGCGCGCACAGCATCGCGGCCAGCAGCGGGCTGGAGGCGAGGGCGCGCAGGTGGGGCGCGCCCTCCAGCCGGGCGTGGAGCCTCGCCTCGTAGGAGGGGAGCCGCTCGGGGGCGCAGGGGAGGCCGGTGCGGCCCCGGACGGCGTCGTGCCAGTGCCGGACGAGGGCGCGGATGCCGGGCGGCGACAGGGGCTCCAGGAACGCGGTGGCGAAGCCCTCGGCGCGCAGCCAGTCGGCCCTGGCCGCCGCCGGCCGGGAGGTGACGATGATCCGCAGGTCGCGGAACTCGTTGACGATGCCCCGGAGCCAGTCGCGGACGGCCTGGCGCCGGTGGGCGGGGACCTCGTCCACGCCGTCCACCATCAGCAGCGCGCGGCCGGAACGCAGCTGACGGTGGACCCAGCCGCGCGGCATGATGCCGACGAGATTGCCCGCCACGGTGTCGAGGTACTGCTCGGGGCGGGGGAGTTCGTCCGCGTGACGCAGCTTGATCAGGAACGGGACGACGCCGTTCCAGTCGGCCAGCTCGCCGGTGAACGCGCCCCGCGCGGCGGTGACGGCCAGCCAGCGCAGCAGAGTGCTCTTGCCACCGCCCGCCTCGCCGCGCAGCAGCATCAGCCGATGACCGCTCAACGCCGCCTCCACCCGACGTGTACCGCCGTCATGGCGGGTGGAGCGGAACTCGTCGATGGGGACGGCCTGGATGGTCGGAGAACGACGGCCCTTCGCGCCGTCCTCCTCGGAGACGCTCAGGCTGATGTAGGCGACGCTCAACCTGGTCTGCGGGCGCGTGAACCGCTCGAAGCGGACCCCGAACAGCTCCAGGGTGTCCAGGCTCTCGCTGATCGAGGCCAGGTAGCGGCGGGTGAACTCGGCGTCGTCGTCCGTTCCCTCCGGCGCGTCGAGGGAACGCGCCGGGAGTCGCGACAGGATCCCCTCCAGTTGCTCGCCCAGGCCCGTGAGGCGCCCCAGCATCTCCACGGCGGCACGGGGCTCGAACTGCGGCAGGTGGATGATGATCCGGGCCAGGCAGTCGCAGCACTCGTTCAGCGCCACCGCGTACAGCCGCGCCCCGGCCTCGCCGAACTCGAACCCGGCGCGGCGTTCGGGCAGCCGTGAACGCAGGCCGCGCGACAGCCGCACCGGGTCCAGGTCGGCCGCCCACAGCGCCTCGTCCGACAGGTCGGCCTGCTGGAGGGTGCGGACCACCTGGTCGAGGACGGCGGCGCGGTCGCCGTCGGACAGGCCGCCGAACTCGTGCCCGGCGAACGTCAGCAGCCGGTCGGTGACCGCGTCCGCGATCGCCTCGAACTGGCGTGTCACCCTGCGGCGTTTGATCGTGTCGGGGAAGCCGGTCTCGACCAGCTCGACGAGGTCCCTGCCCGCGGCCCTCCTGGCCGTGTGCCCCGCCAGCCAGCGGCCGACGGCCAGCTGGACCACCGCTCTGCCGACCCCCAGCGCAGCCGCCTCAACCGCCACGATGCCCCCATTTCTCTTGAGAGCATGATTATCTCCGCGTCTGCCCGGTCTCCGTCGCGGAAACGGACGGCGGGACCTCAGGACGCCTTGCGGGCCAGGGCGCACCAGTGGCCGACGAGCGGGGCCTCGCCGAACGGGTCCGGGTCGGGCCGCCAGCGGGAGGTGGAGACCACGCCCGGCTCCAGGACCTCCAGGCCCTCGAAGAGGGTGGCGATCTGCTCGGGGGAGCGCAGGGTCAGCGGGGGCTTGGCGCCGCCCGCGTTCCAGTCCTCGACGGCCCTGCGCATCGGCTCGCCGTCGGCGGCGTCGGTGGCGTGGGAGACGGCCAGGAAGCTGCCGGGCGGGCACGCGTCCATCAGCGTGCCGGTGATGGCGCGGGCCTCGTCGAGGTCGGGGATGAAGTGGACGATGCCCAGCAGCATCACCGCGACGGGCCGGGTGAGGTCCAGGGTCCGGCGGGCGCCGTCGAGGATGCCCTCGGGGTCGTTCAGGTCGGCGTGCAGGTAGTTGGTGACGCCCTCGGGGCTTCCGGTCAGCAGCGCGTGCGCGTGGGCGAGGACGAGGGGGTCGTTGTCGACGTAGACGACCTTGCACTCGGGGGCGACGCGCTGGGCGACCTCGTGGGTGTTGTCCTGGGTGGGCAGGCCGGTGCCGATGTCGAGGAACTGCCGGATGCCCTCCTTCTCCACCATGTGGCCCACGGTGCGGCGCAGGAACCCGCGGTCGTGCCGGGCCATGTCGATGATGCTGGGCATCACCTGCGCGATCTGGTCGCCCATCTCGCGGTCGGCCGGGTAGTTCTCCTTGCCGCCCAGCCAGTAGTCCCAGACCCGGGCCGAGTGCGGCACCGACGAGTCGACTTCGTGTGACGGCGTGCTCATGAGGGGGCTCCCTGGGGGGTCGCGGACGGCGTTCCCAGAATGGCGCTGAACGATCTTGAGAACAAGGGCTGGCCGGAAGTTGACAGCGGGAATGACGGGAAAGGCCGTCCGGCTTTGCCGGACGGCCTGGCGGACGGTCGCGAAGAGTTCAACGGTGCACGAACGGCACCACGAAGCCGATGAGCGCGAGGGCCTCGGTGAGGGCGAAACCGAGGAGCATGTTCTGGCGGATGGTGTTGGTCAGCTCGGGCTGGCGGGCGATCGCCTGCACGCCCTGGCCGAAGATGACGCCGACGCCGATGCCGGGGCCGATGGCGGCCAGGCCGTAGGCGACGGACCCGATGTTGCCCTTCACGGCGGCGAGGTCGGAGGCGGCGAGAATGGCGGACATTCGTCTCCCTTCCTGTTTTCAGGAATCCTTGTGACTGCATTCACATGCTTTCCTGAAAATGGCCGGCAGTCAATGCCTCTAAATTCGTACACCGCCCTGACCTGGTACTTCGTGACGCCTTCCGCCACGGGCTGAAAAGGGTTTGGCCCCTGCCATTCCCGGAAAGAATGACAGGGGCCGTCAGCGGGACGGGGCGGCTTCAGTGCGTGGGCAGTCCCAGCGCGCGGGCGATCAGCATCCGCTGCACCTCGGAGGTGCCCTCGCCGACCTCCAGGATCTTGGCGTCGCGGTAGAAGCGGCCGACGGCGTACTCGTTCATGAAGCCGTAGCCGCCGAAGATCTGCGTGGCGTCGCGGGCGTTGTCCATCGCGGCGTTGGAGGCGACCAGCTTGGCGATGGCGGCCTCCTTCTTGAACGGCTCGCCCGCCAGCATCTTCGCCGCCGCCGCGTAGTAGGCCAGGCGGGCGGTGTGCGCGCGGACCTCCATGTCGGCGACCTTGAACTGGATGGCCTGGTAGCGGCCGATCTCCCGGCCGAACGCCTCGCGCTCGCGCACGTACCGCAGGCACTCGTCCACGCAGCCCTGCGCCAGGCCGACCGACAGGGCGGCGATGGCGATGCGTCCCTCGTCGAGGATCCGCAGGAACTGGGCGTAGCCCCGGCCGCGCTCGCCGACCAGGTTCTCGGCGGGCACCCGCACGTCGTCGAACGACAGCTCGCGGGTGTCGGACGCCGACCAGCCGACCTTGGAGTACTTCCTCCCGACGGTGAAGCCGGGCGTGCCGTTCGGGACGATGATCGTGGAGATCTCGTTGTCGCCGGTGAACGCGGTGACCGTCACGAACGCGGTGATGTCGGTGCCGGAGTTGGTGATGAACGCCTTCGACCCGTTGATCACCCACTGGTCGCCGTCGAGCCGGGCGGTGGTGCGCATCCCGCCGGGCACGTCGGAGCCGCCGCCCGGCTCGGTCAGGCCGAACGCCGCCAGCCTCTCGCCGGAGGTGAGGACCGGCAGCCACTTCTCCTTCTGGGCGTCGGAGCCGAACCGGTAGATCGGCATCGCGCCCAGGGAGACGCCCGCCTCCAGGGTGATGGCGACCGAGGAGTCCACGCGGGCCAGCTCCTCCAGCGCCAGGCACAGCGTGAAGTAGTCGCCGCCCATGCCGCCGTGCTCCTCGGGGAACGGCAGGCCGAACAGCCCCATCTTGCCCATCGCCGCGACGATGTCGTACGGGAACTCGCCGCGCTCGTACAGGTCGCCGATCACCGGGGCGACGGTCTCGCGGGCGAACCGCTCGACCGTGCTCCGCAGCTCCTCCTGCTCGTCGGTGAGCGTGAAGTCGATCATTGGGTCACTCCTTCGGAGACAGTGCCTGGACGACGCGGGACGGGGAGGGGCGGCCGAGCCGGCCGGCCATCCAGCGGCTGGTGGAGACGAGCTTGTCGAGGTCCACGCCGGTGTCGATGCCGAGGCCGTGCAGCATCCACACCAGGTCCTCGGTGGCGAGGTTGCCGGTGGCGGACTCGGCGTACGGGCAGCCGCCGATGCCGCCGGTGGAGGCGTCCACGGTGGTGACGCCCGCCCGCAGCGCGGCCAGGGTGTTCGACAGCGCCTGCCCGTAGGTGTCGTGGAAGTGGACGGCGAGCCGGTCGGCCCCGACGCCCGCCTCGCCCAGCGCCCCGATGAGCGCGGTGACCTGGCCGGGCGTGCCGACGCCGATGGTGTCGCCGAGGCTGAGCTGGTGGCAGCCCATGTCCATCATCCGCCGGGCGACCGACACGACCTGCGGGATCGGGACGTCGCCCTCCCACGGGTCGCCGCACACCATCGACACGTAGGCGCGCACCCACAGTCCCTCGGCGCGGGCGCGCTCCACGACCGGCGCGAACATCGCCAGGGACTCGTCGACGGTGCGGTTGAGGTTGCGGCGCGCGAACGTCTCGGTGGCGCTCCCGAAGATCGCGATCTCCCGGACGCCGAGCGCGAGGGCGCGGTCCAGGCCGCGTTCGTTGGGGACCAGCACCGGCCGGGGGTCGCCCGTGGCGGGCAGCGCCCCGAGCAGCTCCTCGGCGTCGGCGAGCTGCGGCACCCATTTCGGGTGCACGAAGCTGGTGGTCTCGATCGTGGTCAGGCCCGCGTCGGCGAGCCGGGCCACGAACTCGGCCTTCACCTCGACCGGGACGACCGTCTTCTCGTTCTGCAGGCCGTCGCGCGGCCCGACCTCGTAGATCGTGACCCGGTCCGGCAGACCGGGCAGCGGGACCCGCATCACTCCTCCTCGATCACGGCGAGCACGGCGTCCAGGGCGACCTGGGCCCCCGCACGCACCGGAAGCCGCTTGACCACGCCCGCGACCGGCGCGGTGACGGTGTGCTCCATCTTCATCGCCTCGACCACGACGACCGGCTGGCCCTCGGCCACGGCCTCGCCCTCGGCGACCTTGACGGCCAGGACGGTGCCGGGCATCGGGCTGCGCAGCACGCCGTCGCCGGTCGCGGCGGTCGCGCCGCCGGTCTCGGCGCGGACGTGCTCGGTCAGCGACCAGGCGTGCCCGTCGCGGCCCAGCCACAGCGTGTGGCCGTCGCGGGCGGCGGCGAACGTCAGCGTGCGGCCCTCGTGGACCAGCGTCAGCGTGTCGCCGTCGCGCCGCAGCGACGCCCGCGCCCGGGTGTCGCCGATCGCGACGGTCGCGTCGTGGGCGCGCCCCCGGACCCGCACCTCGACGGGGTCGCCGCCCGCCGGGGTGATGATCCACGGGGTCCAGGCGGGCGCGCCGGGGCGCCAGCCGTCGGGGATCTCCCACGGGTCGGGGGCGGGGGTCTCCAGCGCCAGCACGCGTTCCAGCGCGGCGGCGGCCAGGACCTCCGGCGGGGTGCCGGTCCCGGCGGTGAGCTCGTCCAGGACGCGTTCGACCAGCCCGGTGTCCAGCCGCCCGGCGGCCACCTCCGGGTGGCGGGTCAGCGAGCGCAGGAACGCCACGTTCGTCGCCACGCCCAGCAGCCGGTAGCCGGCCAGGGCCCGGTCCAGGCGGCGCAGCGCCTGCGCCCGGTCCGGCCCCCACACGATGACCTTGGCGAGCATCGGGTCGTAGGAGCCGCCGACCTCGGTGCCCTCGTCCAGGCCGGAGTCGACGCGCACGTGCTCGCCGGCCGGCTCGGTCAGCGCCAGGACCGTGCCGCCGGTCGGCAGGAAGCCGCGCGCCGGGTCCTCGGCGTAGACGCGGGCCTCGACGGCGTGGCCGCGGAAGGCGACCTGCTCCTGGGTGAACGGCAGCGGCTCCCCGGCGGCGGCGCGCAGCTGCAGCTCCACCAGGTCGGGGTCGGGGCGGCCGTCGATGGTGACCGCCATCTCGGTGACCGGGTGCTCGACCTGGAGGCGGGTGTTCATCTCCATGAAGAAGTACTCGCCCGGCCGGTCGGCCGACACGATGTACTCCACGGTGCCCGCGCCGACGTACCCGACCGCCCTGGCCGCGGCGACCGCGCTCGCGCCCATCCGCGCCCGGGTCTCCTCGTCCAGCAGCGGGGACGGCGCCTCCTCGACGATCTTCTGGTGGCGGCGTTGCAGGCTGCACTCGCGCTCGCCGAGGTGGACGGCGTTGCCGTGGGCGTCGGCGAACACCTGGATCTCGATGTGCCGGGGGTTCTCCACGAACCGCTCGGCCAGCAGCGTGTCGTCGCCGAACGAGCCGCGCGCCTCCCGCCGTGCCGAGGCGATCGCCTCGGGCAGGTCGGCGGCGTCGCGGACCAGCCGCATGCCCTTGCCGCCGCCGCCCGCCGACGGCTTCAGCAGCACCGGCAGGCCGACCTCCAGCGCGGCGGCCGCCAGCTCCTCGTCCGACAGGCCCGGCTCGTCGCGGCCGGGCACCACCGGCACCCCGGCGGCGGCCACGGTCCGCTTGGCGCGGATCTTGTCGCCCATCGCCTCGATCGCCTCGGCGGGCGGGCCGACGAACACGATCCCGGCCTCGGCGCAGGCCCGCGCGAACGCGGTGTTCTCCGCCAGGAACCCGTAGCCGGGGTGGACGGCCTGCGCGCCGGTGCTCCGCGCGGCCTCCACCACCGCCGCGATGTCCAGGTACGACGGCACCCGGACCGCCTCGTCGGCCTCGCGGACGTGCCGCGCGCCCGCGTCGGCGTCGCTGTGCACCGCGACCGACCGGATCCCGAGGCGCCGCAGCGTGCGGAACACCCGGACCGCGATCTCGCCGCGGTTGGCGACCAGAACGCTCTCGAACATCTCGCCCCTCACATCCGGAAGACGCCGTAGCCGACCGGCTCCAGCGGCGCGTTGGCGGCCACCGACAGGCCGAGGCCCAGCACGCGGCGGGTGTCGACCGGGTCGATCACGCCGTCGTCCCACAGCCGGGCCGTGGAGTAGTACGGGTTGCCCTGCGCCTCGTACTGCTCGCGGATCGGGTCCTTGAACGCCTCCTCGTCCTCGGCCGACCAGGAGTCGCCGAGCTGGTCGCGGCGCACGGTCGCCAGCACGCTGGCGGCCTGCTCGCCGCCCATCACCGAGATGCGGGCGTTCGGCCACATCCACAGGAAGCGGGGCGAGTAGGCGCGGCCGCACATGGCGTAGTTGCCCGCGCCGAACGACCCGCCGATCACGACCGTGAACTTCGGGACGCGGGCGCACGACACGGCGGTGACCATCTTCGCGCCGTGCTTGGCGATGCCGCCGGCCTCGTACTCGCGGCCGACCATGAACCCGGTGATGTTCTGCAGGAACACCAGCGGGACGCTGCGCCGGTCGCACAGCTCGATGAAGTGCGCGCCCTTCTGCGCCGACTCGGCGAACAGGATGCCGTTGTTGGCGATGATCCCGACCGGGTGGCCGTGGATGCGGGCGAAGCCGGTGACCAGCGTGGTCCCGTACTCCTTCTTGAACTCCTGGAACCGGGAGCCGTCCACGATCCGCGCGATGACCTCGCGCACGTCGTAGGGGGTGCGCGGGTCGGGCGGGACGACGCCGTACAGCTCGCGCGGGTCCAGCGCGGGCTCCTCGGGCGCGGCGGTCTCCCAGGGCCGGGCCTCGCGCGGGCCGAACGTCGCGACGATCTCGCGGACGATCGACAGCGCGTGCTCGTCGTTGTCGGCCAGGTGGTCGGTGACACCGGAGGTCCGCGAGTGCAGCTCGCCGCCGCCCAGCTCCTCGGCGGTGACGACCTCGCCGGTCGCGGCCTTCACCAGCGGCGGGCCGCCCAGGAAGATCGTTCCCTGGTTGCGGACGATCACGGCCTCGTCGCTCATCGCCGGGACGTAGGCGCCGCCCGCGGTGCAGGAGCCGAGCACGGCGGCGATCTGCGGGATGCCGCGCGCCGACATGGTCGCCTGGTTGTAGAAGATCCGGCCGAAGTGCTCGCGGTCGGGGAACACCTCGTCCTGCCTCGGCAGGAACGCGCCGCCGGAGTCCACCAGGTACACGCACGGCAGCCGGTTGTGCAGGGCCACCTCCTGGGCGCGCAGGTGCTTCTTGACCGTCATCGGGTAGTAGGTGCCGCCCTTGACGGTGGCGTCGTTGGCGACGACCACGCACTCGCGCCCGGAGACCCGCCCGACGCCCGTGATGATCCCCGCGCCCGGGGCCTCGTCGCCGTACATGCCCTCGGCGGCCAGCGGCGACAGCTCCAGGAACGGCGAGCCGGGGTCCAGCAGGGTGTCCACGCGGTCGCGGGGCAGCAGCTTGCCGCGCGCCAGGTGCCGCTCCCGGGCGCGTTCGGGCCCGCCCCGGCCCGCCCGGTCCACGCGGTCGCGCAGTTCGGCGGCCAGCGCCTCGTTGTGCGTGGCGTTGGCCTTGAACGCCTCGCTCGCCGGGTCGGCGCGCGTGCCCAGCTCAGGTCCGCTCATCACCCGTCCTCGTCGACAGTTAATGCTCGTTAACAAAGCCGATGTTAACCATCATTAACAACGTACGTCTACACTCGGCCCCATGACCGAGGAGACCGTCGTCAACCCCCGCCGGACCGAGATCCTCGGCGCGGCGGCCGAGCTGTTCGCGCGCCGCGGCTTCCACGGCACCTCGATCGGCGACCTCGGCCGGGCCGTCGGCCTCACCGGGCCCGCCCTGTACCGCCACTTCCGCGGCAAGGAGGCGGTCCTGGCGGAGATGCTGCTCGACATCAGCGAGCGGCTGCGGGCGGCGGGGGAGCGGCGGGCCGCCGACCCCGACCCCGAGCGGGCCCTGGACGCCCTGCTGCGCGGGCACATCGCGTTCGCCCTGGCCGACCCGGCGCTGATCACCGTGCACGAACGCGAGCTCGACAACGTCCCCGAGCCGCAGCGCCACCGGATCCGCCGCCTCCAGCGCGCCTACGTCGAGGAGTGGGTCGGGGTGCTGCGCCGCCTGCACCCCGACCGCCCCGAGGCCCGGCTGCGCGCCGCCGTGCACGCCTGCTTCGGCCTGCTCAACTCCACCCCGCACAGCGCCGCCGCCCTGGACCCGGACGCCATGGCCGACCTGCTGCACACGATGGCCCGCGCCGCCCTCACGGCCTGAACGGGCGGTCCCGCGCGGGGCGGCTCAGCAGGAGGCGGCGCGGCCGTCCAGGGACTCGGCGACGGCGGTCGCGAACCGGTCCGCGTCGCCCCGCCCCCGCATGATCGCGTTGACGCAGCCCCGGAACGTCTCGGTGAACGTCGTGTAGTGCGGCGTGTGCGGGCGCGGCTGGGCCCGCGCCAGCGACCCCAGCACCGCGCGGCCCAGCTCGGCGAGCTGGGCGCGGTCGGGGATGTCCGGCTCGCCGCGGACGGCGGTGGTGCCCGGCAGCCGCGAGCACGGCGGCACCGCCACCGCCGCCGGGTCGTCGCGGCCGGGCTGGAGCCCCAGCGCCGAGTGGCGGACCGGCGCGAAACCGCCGCAGGAGAACAGCAGCCGCTGGCTGTCGCGGGAGGTCAGGAAGTGCACCAGCCGGGTCGCCTCGCCCGGGTGCGGCGACCGCGCCGAGACCGCGAGGTTCTGCCCGCCCAGCACGGTGCGGCCGGGCAGGGCCGTCACCGAGTAGGTGAGGCGGCCGCCCTCGCGCATCCTCGGCTCGGTGGCGAGCGTCGGGTAGGCGTAGGGCCAGTTGCGCATGGGCACGTCACCGGAGGCGAACGCGGCGATGCTCGCCTGCTCGTCGAAGCCCCGCGACCGCCGCAGGGGCTCGCTGGCGGCGACGCGCCCGGAGAGCCGGAGCAGCGCCGGGAAGACCTGGTCGCGCAGCCGGCGGCGGTCGGGCCGGTCGCCGCCGGTGAGCCGGTCGGCCGCGCCGTCGTTCCAGACCGCCTCCAGCGCGTTGACCGTCAGGCCCTCGTAGTCCCCGCGCAGCTGCGTGGTGAACCCGGTCCGGTACAGGTCGGCCCAGGTGGCGGGCGGGGGCCGGTCGCGGCGGTGGTAGAGCAGCCCGACGTCCAGGTTGAACGGCAGCGCGTACTGGACGCCGCCGTGGCGGCCGGTGCGCAGCGCGGCGGGGAAGAAGTCCCCGGCGTCGGGCGGCGGCTCCAGGGGGAGCAGCCGGTCGTTCTCGGCGAACTCGGCGGTGCGGGGATTGTCCAGGATCAGCACGTCGTAGGCGCAGCTCGCGGAGTCCCCGACCGCCTTGAGCTGGCTGTGCTGGAGGTCGGTGGACGGGTCGATCTCCTGGAGGACGGCCGGGGTGCGCGGATGGTCGGCGTTCCACCGGCGGATCAGCGCGCGGCGCTGGTTGTTGAGGCTGACGTCGGTGCCGCCCGCCACGACCAGGGTGTTCCGGTCGCACCGGCCGGGCAGCTCCTCGTAGGAGTACCGCGGGTAGTAGATCACCACGCCGGCCGCGACGAGCATCAGCACCGCGCCGACCGCCGCGCACAGCCGGCGGTCCGGGCGGCGTCGCGGACGCCGCGGGTCATGCCCGGTCATCGCGGCCCCCTCGCCTTGCGCAGCGCCGACAGCACGGCGGCGGCCTGGTCCTGCACGGGCGCGCCGGTCACCTCCACGCACGAGCCGGCGTCGCCGAACGCCGCCACCACCTCCCGCACCGGGGCGTCGCCGCAGCGGACCGGGCCGGTCAGCGCCACGGTCAGGCGTGCGGTGCCGCGGGCGTCGCGGAACCGCGCGGCGACCCGCTCGGCCCGCTCACCCGCGCCGGGGTTGCCGCCGGTGCTCTGACCGTCGGTGACCAGGACGATGTCGGTGCGCGCGGGCGCGACCTCGGCCTGGCCGAGCGCGTCGGCCAGCGGCAGGTCGCCGCCCTCGACGGCCAGCGCCTGGACGCGCCCGGTCACCAGGTTCCGGTGCGGGTCCTCGGCCAGCTGCGACGGGACGCGCGGCGTGGTCGGCGCGGGCCGGGAGAACACCTGGAGCCCCACGCTGTCGGTCCGGTGCAGCTGCGCCACCAGCGCCTGCGCGAACGCCCCGGCGCGCGCCAGCCGCGGCCCGCCGCCGCTCCCGCCGGTGCCGCCGCCCATCGACCCCGACACGTCCACCAGCAGCGACACCGACACCTTCACCCGCGTCGCCCCGACCAGCTGCAGCGCCGTCGTCACCTCGCTGACCGGCGTGCCCCGGGCGTGGACCGGCACCGAGCCGCCCAGCGCGCGCCGCAGCTCCGACAGCGGGTGCGCGGCGTCGGCGGGCGGCGCCGTGCCGCCGCCGTCGCGCAGCCCCCGCAGCGCCAGCGGATGGTCGCGCAGCCACTCGCGGAAGTCGGCGACCGCCTCGGACCGCGCGAGGGTGTCCTCGCCGGGCCACCGCACGTGCACGAACGGGTGGTCCAGCATCGGCAGGTCGGCGGCGTAGTGCGGGTAGAGCCGCCAGTTCTCCGGCAGGGGCCCGCCGGAGCAGCCCTCGCTGAGCGGACGGCCGGTGCCGTAGTCGGCGAGGGCCTGCTCGGGCACCGCGACGGCGACGCCCTCGGGCGGGGTCCTGCGCGGGTCGGCCATCATCCGGAACCGGCACAGCAGCGACACCGCGTCGGTGGCCAGCAGCCCGTCCGGCACGGCGGCCAGCAGCCCGTCGGTCTCGTCGTACTCGGTCGGGTCGGCGGCGTGCAGCGCGGGCGTGACGGCCAGGGCGGCGGCGGAGGTCTCGGGGACGGGACGCACGACGCCGCGCAGCGGCAGCCCGTTGCGCTCCAGCGTCCGCAGCAGGTCGGAGGTCCGCTCGTACACCGGGCCGGCGGGGGTGGCGGCGGCCTGGCGCTCCCGGGCGAACAGGCCCAGCACCATCGGGGTGCGGCCGACCGAGCCGGTGTCCTCCAGCCGCACGCTCCCGGTCTGCTGCCCCCGCACGTAGGCGAGCTCGGCGGTGGAGGAGGGGATCCAGACGTCGGGCTGCGGGCCGAGGAGGCGTTCGCTGACGTCGCCACCGGTCGTGCCGGTCGGCGCGGTCCGCCGCCATCCCTGCCGGAACCCCTCGGCCAGCGGCACCACGCCGGGCTCGGCGGTGACGCTGAAGGTGTGGCGGCGGCAGCCGTTGTCGCGGCGGTCGGCGGAGAACGCGTCGGCCGCGTCCCGCACCGCCGCCAGCAGCTCGGGCGTGGTCGTCACGCGCAGCCCCAGCGCCGGGTCGCAGGGCCGGAACGTCGCGTACACGATCCGCCCGCCCAGCACCAGCAGCAGGACCAGGCCCGTCACCGCCGCGCCGCCGAGCACCCACGCCAGCGCGTCACCGGTCCAGCGCAGCGCCGCGGCGACCCGGTCGGGCAGCTCGTGCCGGCGCCGCAGCAGCACGTACGCCGCCACCAGCGCGCCGGAGACCAGCACGACGCCCAGCAGCGGCAGCGCGATGTGCCCCAGGAACGGCTTGTCGATCAGCCGGCCCAGCACCGTGACGACCACGCCGACGGAGATCTCGATGAACAGCAGCAGGGAGAACCGCTCGGCCCACTGCCGGACGGGACCGGGCCGGGGGGCCGGCTCCCGCCGCCGTCGCTCGGATCCGTCCTCGTCCGGACCGGTCATGCACGCCCTATCGCCGCTACAGGTCGTCCCGCCCATCCCCCCGGATCACGATTCATCATACGTATCAGCCGTGTTTCGGGCAGTGCGTTCCCCTGTCCGGGGCCGGACGCTTTCCGGCCCGCGCGACGGGTTGCCGGTGCGCCGCGGGGAATGTCCCATGGGGAGGGGACCGTCGGGTGCGAGGAGCAGCGTGTGGGCGTCGAGGGCAACGGTTTCTACGAGATCGCACGGAACGATCCCGCCCGTCCGGCGGTGCTCGACCCCGGCGGGACGGTGACGTTCGGGGAACTGCACGCCGAGGCGAACCGGCTGTCGTCCGCGCTGCGCTCGCTCGGGCTGCGCGAGGGCGACGCGGTCGCGACCGTGCTCGGCAACCGCCGCGAGTTCCTGACCGTGCTGTTCGCCGCGATGCAGACCGGCCTGTACCTGGTGCCGGTCAACCGCCACCTGACCGCCCCCGAGATCGCCTACGTCCTGGCCGACTCCGGGGCCCGCGCGGTGGTGGGCGAGGCCGCGTTCGCCGGGGCGGTGACGGCCGCCGCCGACGAGGCGGGGATCGGGGCCGCCGCCCGGGTCGCGGTCGACCGGGCCGAGGGGTTCACCGCGCTGGCGGACCTGTGCGACGGCGCCGACGACGCGCCGCCGCCGGACCGCCGCATGGGCTCGATCATGCTCTACACCTCCGGCACCACCGGGCGGCCCAAGGGCGTCGAACGCCCCCTCCTGGAGGTCCCGCCGGAGGTCGTGTTCGCCGTCCTGCGCGCCACCCTCGTCCGGCACCTGGAACTGGAGCCCGGCGACGAGGTGCACCTGGCGGTCGGGCCGCTGTACCACTCCGCGCCCTGCGTCCACGCGATGACGGCGCTCAACCTGGGGCACGCGGTGGTGGTGAGCCCCCGCTTCGAACCGGAGGAGACCCTCGCGCTGATCCAGCGGCACCGGGTGACCAACACGTTCATGGTGCCGACGATGTTCCACCGGATGCTGGCGCTGCCGGAGGCCGTCCGCGGACGCTACGACGTGTCGTCGCTGCGGCAGGTGTTCCACAGCGCCGCGCCGATCCCGGTCGAGACCAAGAAGCGGATGATGGACTGGTGGGGCCCGGTCCTCTACGAGTACTACGGCTCGACCGAGTCCGGCGCGGTCGTGGTCGCCCGGCCGCGCGAGTGGCTGGAGCGGCCCGGCACCGTCGGCCGGGCCGTGGACGGCGCCGAGATCAGGATCCTGGACCCCGAGGGGCGGGAGCTGCCGCCGGGCGAGACCGGCCTGATCTACGTCGGCGGGCACGCCGGGTTCGAGTACCACGGCGACCCCGACAAGACCGCCGCCTCCCGGCACGGCGCCCTCTACACCCCCGGCGACCTGGGATACCTCGACGAGGACGGATGGCTCTACCTCAGCGACCGCCGCACCGACCTGATCATCTCGGGCGGGGTGAACGTCTACCCGGCCGAGATCGAGTCGGTGCTGCTCCAGCACCCGGCCGTGGGGGACGCCGTGGTGATCGGCGTTCCCGACGCCGAGTGGGGGCAGCGCCCGGTGGCGCTGGTCGAGCCCGCCGCCGGGGCGACCCCCGGCCCCCGGCTCGCCGCCGACCTGCTGGAGCACTGCGCGCCCCGGCTGGCGAAGCTGAAGCACCCCGAGCGGGTGGAGTTCCGCGACGCCCTGCCGCGCACCCCGTCGGGCAAGCTCAGCCGCGGCCGGGTCCGCGAGGAGTACCTGCGCGAGCGGAATCGGCCGCCGGGGCGTTGAACGGGCCCGGTGGCGCGGTGCGTACCACCGCACATGACGGACCAGGCGGATGTGAAGGTCGCTCCAGTCGACGAGGAAGGGCGGGTCGTCCCCCGCGGCGTGACCACGGCGGATCCGGCGGGGGCGGGGGACGTCCGGGCCGGTGACCCGGCCCGCGCGGGCGACCCGGTGGCGATGTGGCCGTGCGCGGGGTGCGGGCGCCCGGTCCCCCAGCCGGTGCGCGGCGCGCGGACCGTGCGGTACTGCCAGGACAACGGGGGGATCTGCGAGCAGGCGGCGCGCGCCCGCCGCGAGCAGGGGCGCCAGGCGCCCGGCCTGACCGGCCAGGTCGCCCTGACCTGGGAGATGGTGGAGCGGCTGGAGGAGGTCGCCGACCGGCTGGCGACCTCGCTGGCCACCGACCTCAGCGTCGCCGGGGTGGAGCGCCGCCTGGCCGACCTGCGCGCCGAGCTCAGCGCCGAGGTCGCGGTCGCCCAGCAGGAACGCGACGCCTCCCAGCGGCAGGCCGAGGCCGCCTGGCGGGAGGTCGCCGCCGCCCGCGCCCGCGCCGACGCCGCGACCCAGGAGGCCGCCGAGG
>NZ_BCQR01000091.1 GCF_001552175.1 Actinomadura kijaniata NBRC 14229 | reverse complement strand
GCGACCAGCAGGTCCCGCAGCGCCGCGTCACGGCGGGCGACGCGGACGAGGGACGCGGCGGCGCCGTCCCAGACCTCGCGGGGCGCGGCGGCCAGTGCCCCGGTGCGCAGGAGGCGTTCGGCCCGCTCGTCCCCGGCGTCGGCGCGCTCGCGGGACACGGGCGGCGGTTCCGGGTGGGAGGTCATGGGGCTCCGTCGTGCTGATCGGCTCGGGGGTCGAGTGATCAGACGGTGCCGGGGCCGCTTCCGTTTCCGCGGATCCGGAAGCGGGCCCCGGGATCTCAGGCGATGCGGTCGATCAGCAGCGGCAGCAGGTCCGGCTCGCCGCCCTCGCGGATCTCGTAGGCCCCCTCCAGGGCCGCCAGCGCGCGGTCGAAGCGGGCCGCGTCGTCGGCGTACAGGGTGAGGAGCGGCTGGCCCGCGCGGACCGTGTCGCCGGGCCGGGCGTGGCAGATGACGCCCGCGCCGGCCGACACCGGGTCCTCCTTGCGGGCCCGTCCCGCGCCGAGCCGCCACGCCGCCACGCCCACACCGTAGGCGTCCAGCCGGGTCAGCACGCCCGAGGCCGGGGCGAGGACCTCGTGGACCTCGCGGGCGACCGGCAGCGGGGCGTCCGGGTCGCCGCCCTGCGCGGAGATCATGCGGCGCCACACGTCCATGGCCGAGCCGTCGCGGAGGGCGTCGGCGGGGTCCCGGCCGTCCACCCCGGCGGCGGCCAGCATCTCGCGGGCCAGCAGGACCGTCAGCTCGACGACGTCCTCGGGGCCGCCGCCCGCCAGGACCTCGACGGACTCGGCGACCTCGACCGCGTTCCCGACGGCCCGGCCCAGCGGGCGGTCCATCGCGGTCAGCAGCGCCACGGTCTTCACGCCGTGGTCGGTGCCGATGCCGACCATCGTCTCGGCCAGCTCGCGGGCGTCGGCCACGTTCTTCATGAACGCGCCCGAGCCCACCTTCACGTCCAGGACCAGCGCCCCGGTCCCCTCGGCGATCTTCTTGGACATGATCGAGGAGGCGATCAGCGGGATCGACTCGACGGTGCCGGTCACGTCGCGCAGCGCGTACAGCTTGCGGTCGGCGGGGGCCAGGCCGGTGCCCGCCGCGCAGATCACCGCGCCGGTCGAGGCGATGACGTCGAGCATCTCCGCGTTGGACAGCGACGCCCGCCAGCCCGGGATCGACTCCAGCTTGTCCAGGGTGCCCCCGGTGTGGCCGAGGCCCCGGCCCGACAGCTGCGGAACGGCCGCCCCGCACGCCGCCACCAGCGGGGCCAGCGGCAGGGTGATCTTGTCGCCGACGCCCCCGGTGGAGTGCTTGTCGGCGGTCGGGCGGTCCAGCGACGACCAGTCCATCCGCTCCCCGGAGGCGATCATCGCCTCGGTCCAGCGGGCGACCTCGTCGCGGGTCATGCCGTTCAGCAGGACCGCCATCGCCAGCGACGACATCTGCTCCTCGGCGATGTCGCCGCGCGTGTAGGCGGCGATGGTCCAGTCGATCTGCTCGGGCGTCAGGGCGTGCCCGTCGCGCTTGGCGCGGATGACGTCAATGGCGTCCACGTGCGCGCTTCCTCTCGTTGCGGGGTGACCGGGCTCAGGCCCGGTTGATCAGGTCGTCGGGGCCGAACGCGTCCGGCAGCACCTCCGACATCGGGCGGACGCCGCCGGCGGTCTCCAGCAGCAGGTCCGGGCCGCCGTGCTCCCACAGCAGCTGGCGGCAGCGGCCGCAGGGCATCAGCGGGGCGCCGTGGCGGTCCACGACCGCGATGGCCACCAGCTTCGGGCGGGGCCCGTCCGGCCTGCGGTCGGGTCCGTACAGCGCGGTGACGACGCTGCACTCGGCGCACAGGCCGAGGCCGTAGGAGGCGTTCTCCACGTTGCAGCCGGTCACCACGCGGCCGTCGTCCACCAGCGCCGCCGCGCCCACCGGGAAGTCCGAGTAGGGCGCGTAGGCCCGAAGCATGGCGGCCCGCGCCGCTTCGCGCAGCGCGGGCCAGTCGATGTCACTCATGCACTAATGATCGGACATGCCGATCAGTGCCCCTCACCCCGGCGGTAGCGAACGCCGTCGGCGGCGGGCATGCGGAGCCGCTGGGACGCCAGCGACAGCACCAGCAGCGTGGTGATGTGCGGGCTGTAGGTCACCAGCTCCTTGGGGATCTCGTCGGTGGTGAGGTACCACACCAGCAGCAGCGCGCCGACGATCACCGACGCGAGCACCTGGTACAGGCGCCTGCGCGGGCTGGCGGCGGCCTCGGCCGGGGTGGTCGGGCGGCGGCCCTGCCACAGCAGCCAGGCGGCGTAGGCGAACAGGCCGATCGCCAGCACCAGCAGCAGCGCGTGGATCGCGCCGCCCGCGCCGCGCTGCTGGAGCGCGTCGGTGTAGCCGAACAGGCCCGTTCCGGCGGCCAGGCCGCCCGGCCGCCAGTTACCGAAGATCATCGCGGCGAGGCCGATGTAGCCGCGCCCGCCGGTCTGGCCCTCCTGGTACTGCGAGGAGGCCACCATCGCCAGGAACACGCCGCCGAAGCCCGCCAGCGCGCCGGAGACCAGCACCGCGACGTACTTCATGGACATGACCTTGACGCCCAGCGACTCGGCGGCGTACGGGTTCTCGCCGACCGACCGGATGCGCAGGCCGAACGCCGTGCGCCACAGCACGAAGTAGGTGCCCACCAGCAGCGCGACCGCCAGCAGCGTCAGCGCCGACAGGTCGGTGGTGAAGCCGCGCACCAGCCCGGCCAGGTCCGACACCAGGAACCAGTGCCTGCCCTCCAGATCCTGCAACGGCTCCTTGACGCCGGGGATCCCCAGCACCGGGAACTCCGGCAGGCGCGGCGACTGGTTGGCGCTGACGCCCTTGCCCTCGAAGAAGATCGTGGACAGGTAGCGCGCGACGCCCGGCGCGAGGATGTTCAGCGCCACGCCCGACACGATGTGGTCCACGCCGAACGTCACGGTCGCCAGGGCGTGCAGCAGGCCGCCCAGCGCGCCCATCAGCACGCCGGTGACCAGGCCCACCCAGGGGTTGCCGGTGGTGAACGCGCCGTACGCGCCGCCCCACGTCCCGAAGATCATCATGCCTTCGAGGCCGATGTTGACGACGCCGGCGCGCTCGGACCACAGGCCGCCCAACGCCGCCATGCCGATCGGCACGCCCAGCGCCAGCGCGGCCCCGAAGGTGCCGCCGGAGGTGATCGCGTCCTCGCCGGTCAGCACCCGCAGCAGCACCAGCATGAGGAACACGCCGCCGAGCACGGCCAGCAGCCGCAGGCCGCGCCGCCGTCCGGGACCCGCCTTGGCCGGGGCCCCGGCGGGCTGCGCTTCGGTCACCGCGGTCATGAGGCCACCTCCGCCTTCTTGGTCGCACCCGCCGCCAGTTCGGCCGCCACCGCCTGCTGCTGCCAGCGCATGCCGAGGCGGTGCACGATCTCGTAGACCACCACGACCGACAGCAGCACCGCCGCCTGCGTGATCGCCACGATCTCCTTGGGGATGTCGTTGAAGTCGAGGATCTGGGACGACTCGTCCAGGAACGCCCACAGCAGCGCCGCGAACGTGATGCCGACCGGGTGGTTGCGGCCCAGCAGCGCGATGCCGATGCCGAGGAAGCCGAGGCCGGTCGGGAACTGGAGGCTGTAGCTGTGCGCGGTGCCCAGCAGCTCCGGCATGCCGATCAGGCCGGCGGTCGCGCCGGAGATCAGCATGGTGGTGACGACCATCCGCCTGGCGTTGACGCCGCTGGCGACCGCCGCGCTGGCCGACAGGCCGGTGGCGCGCAGGTCGAAGCCGAACCGGGTGCGGTTGATCACGACGTGGAACGCGATGCCGACGATCACCGCCAGCACGATCAGGCCGTACACCTCCGCGCCCTCGCGGGCCCCCGGGAACGGGATGCCGGGGATCCAGCCGGACTCGGCGATCGGGTGGGTGCCGATGCTGTCGCTGCCCTCGGGCTGGTAGCCCAGCCGGTCGGTCTGGATCAGGTAGGCGATGATGCCGGTGGCGATGAAGTTCAGCATGATCGAGGAGATGACCTCGCTCACGCCGCGGGTCACCTTCAGCACGCCGACGATGCCCGCCCACGCCGCGCCGACCGCCATCGCGGCCAGCAGGATGACGATCTGGTGCAGGCCCGGCGGCAGGGCGAACGCGCCGCCCAGCGCCGCCGCCAGCATCGCCGCCATGCGGTACTGGCCGTCCACGCCGATGTTGAACAGGTTCATCCGGAACCCGATCGCCACCGCGATGGCCGCCAGGAAGTACATCGTGCCCTTGTTGATGATGTTGACCAGGCTGTCGGGCTGGGTGCCGTAGTCGACCATCGCCTGGAACGTCGAGGGCGGGTTGAAGCCGCTGATCGACAGCACGATCGAGGTGATCACGATCGAGAAGACCAGAGCCGCCAGGGCCGCCAGCAACGTCAGTGCCAGCGGTGAGGTCTTCAGCCTGTTCACCGGCCCTCCTCCCGGTCGCGGTCCGCGGCGCCCTGGGCGCCGGTCATCGCCGAGCCCAGTTCCTCGGGCGTGACGGTCGCCGGATCGGCCTCGCCGACGATCCGGCCGCGCAGGATCACCCGCAACGTGTCGGACATGCCGATCAGCTCGTCCAGGTCGGCGGAGATCAGCAGTACCGCCAGGCCCTCGGCGCGGGCGTCGCGCAGGTGGTCCCAGATCGCGGCCTGCGCGCCGACGTCCACGCCCCGGGTCGGGTGCGCGGCGATCAGGAACTTCGGCTCGCCCGACATCTCCCGGCCGACGATCAGCTTCTGCTGGTTGCCGCCCGACAGCGCGGCGGCCGACACGTCGATGCCCGGGGTCCGCACGTCGTAGTCGCGGACGATGCGCTCGGTGTCCCGGCGGGCCCCGGCGCGGTCGATCCACGGGCCCTTGACGTTGGGCTTGCGGGTCTGGTGGCCGAGGACGCGGTTCTCCCACAGCGAGGACTCCAGCAGCAGGCCGTGCCGGTGCCGGTCCTCGGGGATGAAGCCGACGCCCCGCTCGCGGCGGCGGCGCGTCTCCCAGCCGGTGATGTCGGCACCGTCCAGGGCGACGGTCCCGGAGTCGGGGGCCCGCATGCCCATGATCGCCTCGACGAGCTCGGCCTGGCCGTTGCCCTCCACGCCCGCGATGCCGAGGATCTCCCCGGCGTGGATGGTGAGGGTGACGTCGTCGACGACCGGACGGCCGGTGGCGTCACGCACCGTCAGGTTCCGGATCTCCAGGACGGCGCGGTCGGTGACGGTGGACTCGCGCAGCTCCGGCACGGGCAGCTCGCTGCCGACCATCAGCTGGGCCAGCTCGCGGGCGTTGACCGCGGCCGGGTCGATGCCGTCCTGCACGGTGGTGCCGCGCCGGATCACGGTGATCGTGTCGGAGATCGACAGCACCTCGTCCAGCTTGTGCGAGATGAACAGGACCGTCAGGCCCTCGCGCTTGAGCTCGCGCAGGTTGCCGAACAGCTCCTCGACCTCCTGCGGCACGAGCACGGCGGTCGGCTCGTCCAGGATGATGATCTTCGCGCCGCGGTAGAGGACCTTCAGGATCTCCACCCGCTGGCGGTCGCCGACGCCCAGGTCCTCGACCAGCCGGTCGGGGTCCAGCCGCATCCCGAACTTCCGCGCCAGCTCGACGATCTTCTTGCGGGCGCGGCCGCCGATGCCGTACAGCTTCTCGGCGCCGAGGACGACGTTCTCCAGGACCGTCAGGTTGTCGGCCAGCATGAAGTGCTGGTGGACCATGCCGACGCCGCGCGCGATCGCGTCGGACGGCGAGTTCAGCGTGACCTGCTCGCCGTTGATCCTGATCGTGCCCTCGTCCGGCTTGTGCATGCCGTAGAGGGTCTTCATCAGGGTCGACTTGCCGGCCCCGTTCTCCCCCACGATGGCGTGCACCGTGCCGGCGCGGACGGTGAGGTCGATGTCGCGGTTGGCGACGACCCCGGGGAACCGCTTGGTGATCCCGCGCAGCTCGAAGGCGGGCGCGGCCTGTTCGGCTCGCTCTGTCGCCCGCGTTGTGGTGGACATCCCCTGCTCTCCTCGGCAGTGGCCGGACAGTGATCGACGTCGATCGGAAAACCGTACGACCGGCCCGGCGGGGCCCCTCGCTGAGACGGGGGCGTCCCGCCGGGCCGGTCGCGGTCAGTGCCGGATCGCCGCCCTTACTTGCTGGGGACGGTGATCTTGCCGTCGATGATCTGCTGCTTGAACTCGTCCAGCTTGGCCTTCAGCGGGTCGATCTCGGCCGCGTTGGAGGTCGAGTAGCCCACCCCGTCGTCCTTCAGGTCGAAGGTCTCCGGGCCGCCCTTGACGGTGCCGTCGGAGGTCTGCTTGACGAAGTTGAACACCGCGGTGTCCACCCGCTTGATCATCGAGGTGATGATCAGCGGCTTGGCGGCGGCGTCGGCCGTCAGGTACTGGTCGGAGTCCACGCCGATCGCGTACTTCTTCTTGGCGGCGGCGGCCTGGAACAGGCCCACGCCCGACAGGCCGGCGGCGTGGTAGACCACGTCGGCGCCCTTGTCGTACTGGCCCTCGGCGATCGTCTTGCCCTTGGCCGGGTCCGCGAAGCCGGAGAAGTCGGTGCCGCGCGAGATGTAGTTGATCTCGATCTTGGCGTCCGGCTTGACCTTCTTGACGCCCGCGACGTAGCCCGCCTCGAACTTCTTGATCAGCGGGGTGTCCACGCCGCCGATGAAGCCCACGTGGCCCGTCTTGGACTTCAGGGCCGCCGCCGCGCCGACCAGGAACGAGCCCTGCTCCTCGGCGAACACCAGGTTGGTGACGTTGTCGGCCTTGATCGAGGCGTCGTCGACGATCGCGAACTTGACGTTCGGGTAGTTCTTGGCGACCTTGCCGAGCGCGCCCGCGTAGGCGTAGCCGACGGCGACGACCGGGTTGTAGCCCGACTTGGCCAGCAGCTCCAGGCGCTGGACCTTGTCGCCCTCCGGCTCGTCCTTCTTGGCCTCAAGGTCCTTGATGTCGACGTTGAGGTCGTTCTTGGCCTTCTCCAGGCCGGCGTAGGCGGCGTCGTTGAACGACTTGTCGCCGCGCCCGCCGATGTCGTAGGCCAGACCGACCTTGACGGTCTTCTTGCCTCCGCCGGAGCCGCTTCCGCTCTCGACCTTCTTGCCGCCGCACGCCGACGCGCCGAACGCCAGCATGGCGCTCGTCAGCGTGACAGCCGAAATCTTGAATGCACGGCGCACGTGGCCGCTCCTTCCGTTCCCCGCCCAGGGCACAACGGTGGCCGCAACGCGACCACCAAATCGATGGGACGCTACCTCGCCTAATGGGTGGAAAATCCCATCCGGCCCGTTTCGCAACAGGTCCGTTACCAAGGCGTAGGCATATCGCCACTGGTCAGCGTACGGATCAGTGGCGTTCCGGGAGCGGTCGGGGTCCAGAAAAACAGATCCGGCCAGTCGTAGCAAGTGTCAGCTGATGGACATCGCCTCCATCGCGGACACGCGCCACGACCGGCCGGTTCGCGCTCCGGGCCGCCGCCCGCCGGGTCCCGTCAGGCCAGCTTCGACCCCTCCACGGGGTCCTCGGCGTTGGGGCGGTTGCCGTCCCACAGGGCCGTCAGCGCCGTCGCCACCAGGACGCGGACGCCGACCGCGATGCAGGACTCGTCCACGTCGAAGTCGCCCCGGTGCAGGTCGTACTCCTCGGCCGACCCGGGCCGGCGGACGCCGAGGCGGGCCAGCGCGCCGGGAACCGACTCCAGGTACCAGCCGAAGTCCTCGCCGCCGAGGCTCTGCGGCGTCGGGACCGCCCCCTCCTCGCCCAGCACCAGCGCCGCCGCGTCGCGGAACATCTGGACGCTGGTGGCCTCGTTGACGGTCGGCGGGACGCCGCGCCGGTACTCCAGCGACGCGTCCACGTCGTAGGCGGCGGCCACCGAGTCCAGCAGCGCCCGGACCATCTCGGGCGCGCGGTGCCACGCCTCGTCGTCCAGGCAGCGCACGGTGCCCTCGGCGATGCCGTCGTCGGGGATCGCGTTGGCGACCGACCCGGCCGACACCCGGCCCCACACCAGCGACAGGCTGGAGCGCGGGTCCACGCGCCGCGACAGCGCCGCCGGGAGCTCGGTGACGATCTTGGCGAGGGCGTAGACCAGGTCGGCGGTCAGGTGCGGCCGGGCGGTGTGCCCGCCGGGCCCGGCGACCCGGACGTACACCTTGTCGCACGCCGCCGTGATGGCGCCGGTGCGCAGGCCCAGCTGGCCGACCTCGATGCGCGGGTCGCAGTGCAGCGCGAACGCCCGGTCCACGCCCACGATCCCGCCGCCGGCGATCACGTCCAGCGCGCCGCCCGGGGTCTCCTCGGCGGGCTGGAACAGCAGCCGCACCCGGCCCGGCAGCAGCCCCGCCGCCGCCTGCTGCGCCAGGAACAGGCCCGCGCCCAGCACCATCGCGGTGTGCACGTCGTGGCCGCAGGCGTGCGCCACGCCCGGCACGGTCGACCGGTAGGGCACGCCCTCCTTCTCGTCCTGGAGCGGAAGGGCGTCGATGTCGGCGCGCAGCGCGACGGTGTAGCCGTCCTCCGGGCCGATGTCGCAGAACAGGCCGGTACCGCGCGGGAGCACCTTCGGCTCCAGCCCGGCGGCCTTGAGCACCGCCACGATCTGGTCGGTCGTGCGGTACTCGGCGTACCCGAGTTCCGGGTGCATGTGCAGGTCCCGGCGGAACTCGATCAGCTCCTGCTCGCGTTCGGACAGGAACGCGTCCAGTTGCGGCTGCAACGCGGCTCCCCCGTCCGCCGCCGGCCGGTCGGCCACGGGCCCCTCCTGAGGGGCGTCGCCTGGTTCAAGGCCGGGCATCACCCCGGGTCCGGACTGTGTCATGTGCGCCCCCTGCGCGAGGGCGGAGCCCCACGGGCCCCGCCCGACGGTCTGCTGTTCGGCGGCCTGCTGATCGGCCTTGCGCTCGTTCCCGCGCTTGTCGGCGGCCGATCCCCCGGCAGGCTCCACGGGCTCCTCATCCGCCGCCATGCGCGCCCTCCCCGACGTCGACGAACCTGTCCTCCGCGAGTTCGGTGACCGCCGCGTCGACCACGTCCTCCAGGGTGCCGCCCTCGGCGCGGATCGCGCGCTGACGCTCGTACGGCGCCCCCCGGTCGAGGACCTCGCCGGCCACCTTGAGCTCCTCGGAGCAGCCGAGCCGGTCGGCCACGGGTTCCAGTTCGCGGACCAGTTCGTACAAACCGTCACGGAGGGGTGCGGTGTTCCCGGTGTCGTCGGTGATGACGACGGCGTCGAGGCCGTACCGCGTGGCGCGCCACTTGTTGTCGCGCACCACCCAGGCCGCGGGTCTCGGCAGCGTGTACCCCCGGTCGATCTGCTGTTCGAACAGGGTCACCAGGCTCTGGCACAGCGCGGCCGCCATGCCCACTTCACGCATGGTGGGGATGCCGTCGAACATCCGGATCTCGATGGTGCCGAAGTCCGGGTGCGGGCGGATGTCCCACCACACCTCCTTGATGCTCCGGATGGTGCCGGCCCGCAGCAAGGTGTCCATGTACTCCTCGAACGCCGGCCAGTCGTCCAGCAGGTGCGGCGGCCCGGCCGTGGGCAGCTGGCCGAACACCACCGCGCGGCTGGAGGCCAGCCCGGTGTCGGCGCCGCTCCAGAACGGGCTGGAGGCGGTCAGCGCGAGGAAGTGGGGGAGGTAGGCCGACAGCGCGTTGACGATCGGGATCGCCTTGGCGGCGTCGGTGACGCCGACGTGGACGTGCACGCCGAACGTCTGGATGCGGCGGGCGAGCCACTGCATCTGCTCGATCAGGTCGGCGTAGCGCTGGATCGGGGCGGTGACCGCGTCCCGCCAGTCGCTGAACGGGTGGGTGCCGGTGCAGGCCAGGGCGATGCCGCGGGGCTCGCCGGCGGCGCGCAGGGCGGCCAGCGTCCCGGCCAGGTCGCGCTTGGCCTCCGCCACGGTGTGGCAGACGTCGGTCACGATCTCGACCGTCGACTCCATCAGCTCGTGGCGGACCTTGGCCAGCCCGGCGGAGCCGACGCCGCTCTCGCTGAGCGACGGCAGGTCCGCCAGCACCTCGCCGGCGTCCTGCCGCAGGTGCCGGGTGTCGGCGTCGATGAGCTGGATCTCCCACTCGATGCCCAGCGTCGCCCCGCGCGATGGGTTGAAGTCAATGGCCACGGCCAACCTCCGTCCACAATCCTTGCAGGTCGCTGCGTGGCACGTGGCGCAATTCGGCCAGCGGGTCCCTATGCCTGGACAAATGCCGGTCAGGTCGCTCGACTCCATGATGACGTCCAGTGCCCGTCGCTCTGGGCACTTCCATGCCCTTTGGGGATCATTTGACTCGTCGGGACGGGCGGTGATCACGCACCGTCACTCTTTCCAGCCATCGATCTTGGTCCGGACACCCCTCGAACGGACTAGTCCGTCCGCTCGCGCCTCGACCGTTCCAACGTACGCCGCGGCGTCCGGTTCGGGAACCGCGCACGATTCCTCCGCCGGAACGCCGTCCGCACCTTAGGTCGTACAGATCACCGGCGTCGGGGAGTCCGCCCCGGGGTACCTCTTCTCCGGGTACGTCGCCTAACCTTCGGGGAATCATGAGGTCTCTTCACCGCGCCAGCGTCGCGCTCTCGATCCCGCTCGTCTCGGCGTGCCTCGTCGCGACCCCGAGCGCCGTCGCGGCGGGCGCGACCGCCGCACCGGGCGCGGTGTCCGCCGTCCCCCCGCGGGAGCCGGTCGGCGGTCCGCAGCTGGGCGGAAGGGGCGTCATCGTCAACGCCGGGCCCGGGGTGCCCGCCGCACCGAAGATCAAGGCGGCGTCCTGGCTGATCGCCGACGGCGACACCGGGGAGGTGCTGGCCGCCCGCGACCCGCACGGGCACTACCTGCCCGCCAGCACCCTCAAGACGCTGACGACCGTCGCGCTGATCCCCAAGCTGGACCCGAACCGGATGGTGCGGCCCAGCCAGGCGGCGTGCGACGTCGAGGGCACCAAGGTCGGCATGACGCCGAAGCTGACCTACAAGGTGTCCGACCTGTTCTACGCGTTGATGATGATGTCGGCCAACGACGCCGCCGTGACGCTCGCCGAGGCCAACGGCGGCATGAGGAAGACCCTGGCCGACATGAACGCCGAGGCCCGCCGCCTCAACGCCCACGACACCGTCGCCGGGTCCCCCAACGGCCTGGACGTCGACCTCGGCCTGAACGTGAAGACCCAGCACACCTCGGCCTACGACCTGGCGCTGATCCTGCGGGAGGGGCTGAGGAACCCGCAGTTCCGCGGCTACGTCCAGAAGATCGATCACTGGTTCCCGGCGCCGCCCTCCAAGAAGGAGAAGAAGAAGGGCAAGAAGACCGGGGGCTACCCGATCCACACCCACAACCGGATGCTGGAGGGCCAGGCGCACGCCTACCGCGGCATGCTCGGCGGGAAGAACGGCTTCACGCTCGCGGCCCAGCAGACCTATGTCGCGGCGGCCCGGCGCGGCGACAAAACGATCATCATCTCGCTGATGAAGGCCGACCGGCCGCCGTCGCCCTACGCCGCCAAGCTGCTGGACTGGGGGTTCGCCGCCGTCGGGAAGGCCAAGCCGGTCGGCACCCTCGTCCCGCCCGGCGACCTCAAGCCCGCGGCCAAGCCCGACCAGGACGGAAACCCGCTGCTGCCCAGGGCGATCGCCGGCGACGAGGAGAGGCGCGACTGGGTGACGATCGGCGTCGTGGTCGGCGGGGTCGGGATCCTGGCCGGAGTGCTGGCCCTGGTCATGCGCCGCCGCCGCGAGGGCGACGACGCCGAGCCGTCCGGCGGGGAGTAGGGCGCGGGCCGGTAGGGCGCGGGCCGAGGCGGGCGGGCGCGGGTAAGGCCGCCCTCCCCTGGCCCGGCGGCCCGGCCGCGGCCTACCCTCGGCAGTGGCGACCGGTCACCGCGCGCCGCCGCTGGACGGCGGACCGGCACGCCACAGGAGGAAAGCGTCGTGTCATCTGCCCCCGCGCATGAGCCTTCCCACGACCGCACCGCCCCCGAACACCCCCACGCGGCCCTGCTCCGCGACGGCTACACCGCCTTCGCCAAGGGCGACATGGAGCTGATCCGCTCGCTGCTGGCCGAGCGGGTCGTCCACCGCGTCCCCGGCCGGGGCCCCCTGTGCGGCGACTACACCACGCCCGAGGAGGTCCTCGGCTTCTACGTGAAGCTGTTCGAGCTGTCCGGCGGCACGTTCCGCAGCGAGCCCTACGCGGTGATGGCCGGTGACGACTACGGCGTCGCGCTCGTCCACACCTACGCCGAACGCCGCGGCCGGACGCTGACGGGCCGCGCGGTCGACGTCTTCCGCTTCGAGGACGGCCGCGTCACCGAGATCCGCACGATCGCCGAGGACCAGTACGGCGACGACGCGTTCTGGTCCGGCTAGACCTTCTCGCGTCTGCCCACCGGACGCGCGCTGACGCTGAGGACGTCCCCGGGGGTGAGCGTCCGGTGCCCGTTGTCGGCGCTCAGCACCACGCTGCGCGTCGCGGTCCAGGCGGCGACGTAGAACAGGTACCGCGACACCAGGTTGATCCACACCATCAGCCCGACCAGGACCGCGAACGAGGCGTACAGCGGGTTGTCCACGGTGCGGCCCAGCAGGAACGAGGCGACCTGCTTGAGCGCCTCGAACCCGACCGCGCCCAGCAGCGCGCCCTTGTAGATGCGCCGCCAGGGCGCGCGGGTGCCGGTCAGCCGGGAGAACAGCACCAGGAAGATCCAGGTGTTGAAGAACACCGCCACGCCCAGCGACAGCAGCCGCAGCGCCGTCCCGGCCCCGCTCACGTCGTCCATCCCGAACCAGCCCAGCACCGTGTGGGCGGTGCTGCCCGCGACGGCGGTGGCGGCCGACCCGAGGATCAGCATGACCCCCAGGAACACCAGCACGGCCGCGTCCAGCAGCCGCATCACCAGGAAGTTGGCGCCCTCGGGGCGGGGGTCGTTGCCCCAGATGTCGCGCAGCGACTCCCGCAGCACCTGCACCCAGCCGAGCCCGGTCAGCAGCAGGCCGACGGTGCCGATCAGCCCGGCGGCGGTCTTGGACCGGACGACCTCGCTGATCTGGAGGCGGTCCGACAGCCCCGGCAGCATGTCGTTGATCGCCGTGACCAGGTACTCGCGCGCCAGGTCGCTGACCCCGACCAGATAGCCGAGCAGCGCGTACGCCAGCGCCAGCAGGGGGAAGAACGACAGGAACCCGTAGGAGGTCAGCGCCGCCGCCAGCCGGTCCCCGCGCCGGTCCCGGTACCGCTCGTAGGCGCGGGCGAGGTGGTCGAACCACCGCCACCGCGCCCGTGCCCGGCGCAGCCGGGTCCGGACCGCCGCGTCGGCGGACTCGAACCTCCGCTGGACGGCAGTGATCACCTGGGGCATGTACGGACGGTACCCGCCTGATCGCCGCTGATGTCAGCCTCTTCGCGGGTCAGCGGCCTCGCGGCGGGCGGAAGGCGAAGTCGTTGACCGGCCGCCACACCCCGTCGGCGCCGTGCTCGTACAGGGCGAAGCCGTCGGCCCGGAAGTCGGCCCGGTAGTCGGCCAGCTCCTTGAACGCGCGGTCCAGGGCCTCGTCGGGCAGGTGGTGGGCGACCGTGACGTGCGGGTGGTAGGGGAACGACAGCTCGCGTTCCAGGGGGCCCGACACGACGCGGGAGTGGAGGCGTTCGCAGCCGCCGATGCCCTCGGCCAGCGCGACGAACACCACCGGCGACACCGGGCGGAACGTGGCGGTGCCGCGCAGCCGGATCCGGAACGGCTCCTGGCCTCGGGCGGCCTCCGCCAGGTGGTCGACGACGGCGTCCAGCGCGGCCTCGGGGATCTCGGTGGGCGGCAGCAGGGTGATGTGGGTGGGGATGGCGTCGGCGAGGGGGTCGCCGAACGAGGCGCGCATCCGCTGCAACCAGGGGCCGTACGGGTCGGGGATGGGGATGGCCACCCCGATGGTGCGGACGCCGGGGGAACGCCCGCCCGCGCCGGGCGCGTCCTGCGCGGACACGGCCCGGACGGCGGTCGGCGTCCCCCCGTTCACCGCGCCGTCAGCGGCCACGTCCCACGAATCCCACCTGGTCGCGCACCAGCTCCATGGTCCGGGCGGCGACCGCCCCGGCGCGCTCGGCGCCGTGCCGCAGCAGCCGGTCGAGCTGCTCCTCGTCGCCGAGCAGCTTCTCGGTGCGCTCCCTGATCGGGGTGAAGGTGTCCAGGACGAGCTGGGCCAGGTCCTTCTTGAACCGGCCGTAGCCCTGGCCCTCGTACCGCTTCTCCAGGTCGGCGACCGGGACGCCCTCCAGGGCGGAGAAGATCCGCAGCAGGTTGGTGACGCCCGCCTTGTTCTCCTCGTCGTAGCGCACCTCGGTGCCGGTGTCGGTGACCGCGCGCATGATCTTCTTGCGCATCGGGCCAGGCTCCTCCAGCACGTCGATGATGCCCTGCGGGGAGGAGGCCGACTTGCTCATCTTGGCGGTCGGCTCCTGGAGATCGGTGATCTTCGCGGCGCCCTGCGGGATGTAGGCCTCGGGCAGCACGAACGTGTCGCCGAACCGGTGGTTGAACCGCTGGGCCAGGTCGCGGGTCAGCTCCAGGTGCTGGCGCTGGTCCTCGCCGACCGGGACGCGGAACAGCGGGGCGTCCTCGCCGGTCTCGGGCGTGTACAGCAGGATGTCGGCGGCCTGGAGGATCGGGTAGGTGAACAGGCCCACGCTGGCGGCGGCCGCGCCCTGCTTGGCGGACTTGTCCTTGAACTGGGTCATCCGGCTGGCCTCGCCGAACCCGGTGAGGCACGACAGCACCCAGGCCAGCTCGGCGTGCTCGGGCACGTGGCTCTGCACGAACAGGGTGGACCGCTCGGGGTCCACGCCCATCGCCAGCAGCTGCGCCGCGGAGATCTTGGTGCGGCGGCGCAGCGCCGCCGGGTCGTGCTCCACGGTGATCGCGTGCAGGTCCACGACGCAGTAGAACGCCTCGTGCGAGTCCTGCAGGGCGACCCACTGCCGGAGCGCGCCCAGGTAGTTCCCGAGGTGGAAGGAGTCGGCGGTCGGCTGGATGCCCGACAGGACGCGCGGGTTCGCGCTGCCGGTGACGTTGGCGGTTTCGGTCGCTTGGGACATCTGCACGTACCGATTCTCTCAGGCCCCGTCCGGGGCGGCGTCGCCTGCGGGGGGCCCGGCGGGTCCTCCCTCGGTTGGGACGCCCCCTCGGATGGGGGTGTTCGGACTGGCCTCGGGCGGCGTGACGCGCACGCGGGCGACCCGCCGGCCGTCCATCCGGGCCACGACCAGCCGCCACCCCGCGACCCATACCCGGTCGCCCTCGGCGGGCACCCGGCCGAGAACGGCCATGATGTGCCCGGCGACGGTCTCGTACGGCCCGGCGGGCAGCCGGATCCCCGTCTCGGCGGCGAAGTCGTCCAGGTTGAGCAGCCCGTCGACCTCGACCACCCCGCCGTGCAGGCGCCTCGCCTGCGCGTCCTGCACATCATATTCATCGCGGATGTCACCGATCAGTTCCTCCACCAGGTCCTCCAGGGTGACGATCCCGGCGGTCCCGCCGTACTCGTCCAGGACCACCGCCAGGTGGACGCCCTCGCGCCGCATCTCCGACAGCACCGGCAGCACGCGCTGGGAGGCGGGCAGGAACTTCACCGGCCGGACCAGGTCCCCCACCGGTCCGCCGCGCCGGTCGCCGGGCACCAGCAGGTCCCGGATGTGCACGAAGCCGATCACGTCGTCGTGGGAGTCCCGGTAGACCGGGAACCGCGAGTGCGGGCTGGCGGCCACCGTCCGCGCCGCCTCCTCCAGCGGCAGCGCCGCGTCCAGGAACTCCACCTCGGTCCGCGGCACCAGCACCTCCCGCAGCGGCCGCTCCCCCGCCGCGAACACCTCCCCGATCAGCGCCCGCTCCTCGTCGGCGATCTGGGTGTTCTCCGCGACCAGCGCCCGCACCCGCTCGGCGGTGATCTCCTCCCGGACCGCCCCGGGGTCCCCGCCCGCCAGCCGCACCACCAGGTCCGTGGACCGGGTCAGCAGCCACACCAGCGGGCGCGCCAGGCGTCCGGGGGGCCGCGCCGGTCCGGGCGCCGGATCACGCGTCGGGTCCATGCTCCTGCCCCTTCCCCGGTTGGCGTTGCGGATAGCCTGTACGGCGTTCCACGGTCCGTTCCGACTTGGAGGAAGTTCGTGAAGCTGCTCGTCACCGGAGGAGCCGGGTACATCGGCAGCGTCGTCACGGCGCAGTTGCTGGAGGCCGGCCACGAGGTCGTCGTGCTGGACGACCTGTCCACCGGGCACGCGGACGCCGTCCCGGCCGGGGCGCGACTGGTGGAGGGCAGCCTGCGGGAGGCGGCGTTCGGCACGCTGGACGGGGCCGGGTTCGACGCGGTGCTGCACTTCGCGGCCAAGTCGCTGGTCGGCGAGTCGGTCGAGAAGCCGGGCCTGTACTGGGACAAGAACCTCGGCGAGACCCTGGCGCTGCTGGACGCGATGCGCCGCGCCGCCGTCCACCGGATCGTCTTCTCGTCCACGGCCGCGACCTACGGGGAGCCGGAGTCCACGCCCATCCCCGAGACGGCCCCGACCCGCCCGACCAATCCCTACGGGGCGTCCAAGCTGGCCATCGACGCCACGCTGAGCGAGTTCGCGCGCCTGTACGGCATCGGCGGCGTGTCGCTGCGGTACTTCAACGTCGCCGGCTCCCTGATCAACGAGCGCGGCGCGCGGGGCGAGCGGCACACGGTGGAGACCCACCTGATCCCCAACGTCCTGAAGGTCGCGCTCGGCGAGCGCGAGGCGGTGCACCTCTTCGGCGAGGACTACCCGACCGCCGACGGCACCTGCGTCCGCGACTACGTCCACGTGGTGGACCTCGGCAACGCGCACCTGCTGGCGCTGGACGCGTGCGAGCCGGGCGTCCACAAGATCTACAACCTGGGCAGCGGCTCGGGCTACTCGGTCCGCGAGGTCGTGGAGGTGTGCCGCGAGGTCACCGGCCACCCGATCCCGGCGCAGGTGAGCCCGCGCCGCCCCGGCGACCCGGCGGTCCTGATCGCCTCCTCCGACCGCATCCAGGCCGACCTGGGCTGGAAGGCCGAGCGCGACCTGCGCACGATGGTCGCCGACGCCTGGGCCTTCCTCCAGCGGTGAACGTCCAGGAGCGGTTCGCCGAGGTCTTCGGGCGGGCTCCGGAGGGCGTGTGGCGCGCTCCCGGGCGGATCAACCTGATCGGGGAGCACACCGACTACAACGACGGGTTCGTGCTGCCGTTCGCGCTGCCCATGGGCGTGTCCGTCGCGGCGGCGCGGCGCGACGACGGGGTGCTGGAGGTCCGCTCGCTCCAGGCGGGCGGGGAGACCGTGCGCGTCCCCGTGACCGGCGGGCCCGTGTCCGGGTGGGCGACCTACCCGGTCGGCATGGCGCGGGTGCTGCGCGAGCACGGGGTCGGCGGCGCGTCGCTGCTGGTCGACTCCGACCTGCCGCAGGGCGCGGGGCTGTCGTCGTCGGCGGCGCTGCTGTGCGCGACCGGGCTGTCGCTGTGCGACCTGTACGGCGTGGAGATCGAACGGCCCGAGCTGGCGCGGCTGGCGCAGCGGGCCGAGCGGGACTTCGCGGGGGTGCCGTCGGGGCTGATGGACCCGTCGGCGTCGCTGCTGGCCACGGCCGGGCACGCGCTGATGCTGGACTGCCGCAGCGGGCTGTCGTCGCGGGTGCCGTTCGCGCCCGAGGAGGCCGGGCTGACGCTGCTGGCGATCGACACCCGGGCCGGGCACACGCTGGCCGACGGCGGGTACGCGCGGCGGCGCGCCGAGTGCGAGGAGGCCGCCGGGCTGCTGGGCGTGGCGGCGCTGCGGGACGTCAAGGACCTGGCCGGGGCGCTGGGATCGCTGCGGGACCCGGTGCTGCGGCGGCGCGTGCAGCACGTGGTGACCGAGAACCACCGCGTGGAGGCGGCCGTGGGGCTGCTGCGCGCGGGCGCGGCCGCCGAGCTGGGCGCGCTGCTGACGGCCTCGCACCTGTCGCTGCGGGACCAGTTCGAGGTGTCGTGGCCGCAGGCCGACGCGGTGGTCGACGCGGCGACGCGCGCGGGCGCGCGGGGCGGCCGGATGGTCGGCGGCGGCTTCGGCGGCTCGGTGATCGTGCTGACGGCCGCCGACCGGGCCGAGCGGACCCGCGCGGCGGTCGAGGAGGCGTTCGCGGCGCGGGGCTGGGCGGCCCCGGCGTTCCTGGCGGCGACGCCGTCGCAGGGCGCGCACCGCCTGGCCTAACGGGCGCGGGAGGTGTTGTCCCGCGGGGCGGTCTCGCCCAGCGAGGACGACACCGCCGCCGCGTAGTGCGGGGTCCGGCCCGCCGCCACCCGGTCGGCGAACGCCCGGACCGTCCGCTGCGCGCCCGCCGCGAGGGGGCCGAGCTCGCAGGTCAGGTACTGCGCGTTCCGGTCGCGGCGGGTCTGGACGCAGTGGTCGGCGGGCTCGGTGAGCAGGCTCGCGCCGTGCGCGCCGAGCCGCAGCACGACCGCGTCGGCGGGGCGCGGGCCCCGGTTGGTGACCACCGCGACGACCGGGACGCGGGACCCGCGGGCGGCGCGCGGCCCCCGCAGCCGGACCCGCAGGTCGGTGCCCGGTTCGACGGGCGTGACCAGCGTGGCGGTGTCGTTGGCGGCGTCGGGGTCGGACGTGCCGGAGCGGACCGCGGCGGTCGTGCGCAGCGTCCCGGTGGCGGTCGGCGCCACGACCCCCTGGATGCGGACGAGCCGCGCGGTCCCGGCCGGCAGGGCGGGCGGGCGGCACTCCAGGACGCGCCGCCGCTCCCGGCAGTGGTCGGCGTCGATCCCCACCACGGACAGGCCGTCGGGAAGGTGGACGGTCACGACGGGCTCGGCGACCGCGGGACCGAAGTTGGTGATGGTGACGGTGTGGTCGACCAGGCCGCCGGGCCGGGCGCGGGGCGCGGAGGCCGTCACCGTGACGCCCAGGTCGGCTTCCGGCTCGGCGGCCACCGCCGACCCGGCGACGGTCAGGACAGCGGTGGCGGCGGAACCGCAGGCGAGCAGAGCCCGGCGCATGGTGACATCAACCCCGACGTGCGACGGCGGCCCGACATGCCGCCTCGAAACCCGTGTGCGGATCGCAGTCTATTGACTACGCGACGCGATCATGGGCCGCCGACACGCCCGGCCGCGTGGGCGGCCGGGCGCGCGGATCAGTCCCCGCCCTCCAGGGAGGAGGCCAGGTCGTCGCGGAGGCGGGCCGCGGTCTCGGCCGGGCCGGTCTCGTCCAGCCGGGTGAAGCCCTCGACGGCGGACGCGGCCAGGCGGTGCGCCGCCGGCACGTCGCCCCGCTCGGCGGTGATCCGGGCCTGGTCGTAGTCGACCAGCGCCGTCTCCCACACGATCGCGCCCTCCTCTTCCGGCGGCAGGTCCGCCAGGGCGGCGCGGGCGCGTTCCATGGTCTCGGCGGCCTTGTCGGGCTCGCGGGACCACAGGTGGCACATCGCGGCGCGGCGGAACGCCTGCACGACGCCGAACGGCAGCTCCCCGGCGGCGCACGCGCGGGCGCACGCCTCGAACGCCTCGGCGGCCTGCGCGTCCTTGTCCAGCCCGGTCAGCAGCTCACCGGCGCTGTCGAGGAACTGCGCGGCCGAGACGTGGTCGCCCGCCTCGGCGCACTCGCGCGCCAGCGCGGCGTACAGGTCGGCCGCCTCGGGCTCGTTCAGGCCGCGCTGGGCGTGGGCGAGGATGACGCGGCAGCGGCGCTCGTTGTCGCGGTCGCGTTCCTCCTCGGGCGTCCGGGCGAACTCCGCCAGCGCCTCCTCGGCGGTCTCGGCGGCCTCCAGGTGCCGTTCGGTGACCAGGTGACAGGCGGCCAGGTCCACGCGCGGGTCCAGCGCGTACCCGGGCTCCCCGGCGGCGGTGAACCCGGCGACGGCCTCGACCAGGTCGGCGACGGCGTCGGCGGCGCGGCCGAGGTTCAGCAGCAGCGCGCCGCGCTCGGCGTGCGCCCCGAAGCGCGGCAGGGACCGGGCGGGCGCGGCCGCCACGGCCTCGTCCAGCGCCGCCAGGGCCTCCTCCTTCGCGGCCCCCTGGTCCTCGGCGTGCCGGGCCAGATGGCCGAGCACGCGGCTGAGCAGCAGCGCCGTCTGGGCGCGTTCGGCGTCCCCGCCCGCCTCCCGGTGGGCGTCCAGGGCGCGCCGCAGCGCCCCGACGGCCTCGTCCACGCGGCCGAGCTCCAGCAGGGCGCGGCCCCGCAGGTCCTCGATCTCGCCGGTCTCCTCCGGCCCGTCCGGCGCGGCGCGGTCGAGGACCGGCAGCGCGAGGGCGGCGTTCCCCATGTGCAGGTGGGCGGTGGCGAGACGGCCGTACACGCCGGTGACCGTGCCGCCCTCGGGCGGGTGGGCGTCGAAGTACTCGACGGCGGCCCGCAGGTCGGGCAGGCCGCCCTCCAGGTCGCCGAGGGCGCACCGCATCGCGCCCACGCGGCTGCGCACGCGGTGGCGGCGCTCCTCCTCGCCGAGGTCGGCCAGCAGCCGTGCGGCTTCCTCCCAGGCCGCCAGGGCGGTCCCGGCGTCCTCCTCGGCGGCGGCGACGGCCCCGCGGCCGTCCAGGTGGCGGGCCCGCTGCAACGGCGTCGGGTCGGCGGCCACCTCGTCGAACCGCCGCCACGCCTCCGCCGCGCCCGCCATGTCGCGGGCGAACCGGCGCTCCTCGGCGATCTCCAGCAGCGCGTCCGGGTCGGTCACGCCGCTGAGGTCGACCGGCTCCGGCTCCGGGCGCGGGGCCGGCTCGGCGGCCAGCACGGTCCGCCGCCGCTGGTCGGCGGGGGTGAGCGGCAGGTGCTCCACGACCGGCTCGGCGTCCAGGATCGCGCGGACGCGGTCGCCCTGGCGGGAGGTGCCGTTGCGGGCGTCGAACCGGGCGGCCAGGGCCTCGGCCCGCGCGGTCAGCGCGGCCTGCAGCTCCTTGGCCGGAACGTCGGCCGCCGGGCGGTCGGCGGAGGCCGGGCGCCGCACCGTCAGGTCCGCGTGGCCGGTCTCGGCCAGACGGCGCAGCAGCAGCGCGCCCGCCGCCGCGAAGTTCATCGCCGCGTACGGGTGCGGGGCGCGGTCCAGCCAGCCCAGGTGCCGCTGGAGGATCTCCAGGCCGCGCGCCTCGTTCCCGGTGGTCGCGCAGAACTCCACGTGGTCGGCGATCTGCCCCAGGTCGGCCAGGTTCGGCCGCAGCAGCCGGTAGGCGCGGCGGTGCGCGTCCCGGGCCTCCTCCAGCCGCCCGGTCGCCAGGTACACCGGCAGCATCGAGGTCAGGATGCCCTGCGGCTGCTCCCGGCAGGACAGCTCGGCGTTCAGCACCGGCGCGGCGATCTCGAACGCGTCGGCGTGCCGCCCCAGGCTCACCAGGTGCCACACCATCCCCGACGGGTCGCAGCCCGCGCAGTCCGACAGCTCGTCGCGCGGCGCGGCCCGCCACTTCAGGTACCACTCGTCGGCCGCCGCCAGGTCGCCCAGGTGCAACGCCACGTCGTTGCGGTAGTGGTACACCGCCTGGAGGCTGTGGCCGCCCGCCAGGTAACGGCGCTCCATGTCGTCCAGCACCGCGTGGGTGCGGTCCAGCGGGATCTCCGGGAACAGCGTCAGCGAGTGCACCGTGGCCTTCATCTGCCACAGCAGCGCGTGCGCCTCGTCGAACCGCGCCGGGTCCCGGTCGAAGTCGGACAGCGTCCGCGAGAACGTCGCGAACGCCTTCACCGGCTCCCCGCCGTACCGGTAGGCGTCGGTCAGCCGCACCCGCACCCGGAACGCCAGGACCTCGTCCCCGGTCGCCTCCGCGCGCCGCAACGCGTCCTCCACCATGACCGTACGAGCCTCCCCGTAGGGCAGCTCACCGGCCTGGCGCATCAAAGCAAAGACATCATCAGTACTCATTGCCTCGCCTCCGCTCGGCGGCTCACGTGCTCGCTCACTGGGTGGCCTCCGGGTCGTGCACGGCCCACTCCAGCAGGCCGAGGAAGGAACGGTTGAGCACCGCGGTGTCCACCGGGCGCAGCGGGTGGTGGCCGAGCAGCAGCGCCTGCCCGTAGAGCCCCTGGACCGCCAGGTCGATCAGGCCGTCCTCGGTGAGGGACGTGATGCGGCGGGCCAGCGGGTTGCGGTGGTTGATCACCAGCTGGGGGCGGTCCTGCCTGGTCGCGTTGTCGAGCGCGCCGAGCACGTCGGCCCACAGCTCGTCGGCGGCGTCGCGGGCCTGCGACAGCTCCTCCTGGTACTGGGCGGCGCGGCTGGTCAGGTACAGCGCCGGGAGCGAGGCGGGGTCGAAGTCGCGGACGACGACCTCGCAGCCCAGCCGGTCCACCGCGCGCTGGGCGGCGGCCAGGAACGGCCGCAGCGCCAGCTCCGTGCCCGGGTCCAGCACCCCGAAGTGCGTGGTCAGCTCGGCGGCGTCCAGCCGGGTCAGCCGGATCTCCGGGTCGATGTCGGGCAGCCGCTCGATGATCTCGGTGTCGTGGACGTAGCCGCCGTTCACCAGCCCGACGCCCTGCGCGCCCGCCACCGCCGCCAGCCGCCGGAACTCGTCCACGCTCGTCGTGTACCGCGCCTCCGGGTGCCGCCGCCGGAACTCGCTCAGCGTCATCGGCCCCGCCGACGTCTCGAACTCCAGCCAGCGGTCGACGACGCGCAGCATGTCGTCGTCGGTGAGCGCCATGGCCTTCACGCCGAGCTGGTGCAGCCGCAGGAAGCCGCGCAGCCGGGCCGGGTCGGTCTCCGAGAGCCGCACCAGCCACTGCCGGAGCCGGTCCCCGAGCGCGGCGCGCGTGGAGTCCAGCAGCTCGTCCTCGTACAGCGCCTCGCGGCTGGCGGTGGGCCGCAGCTCCCCCGCGTCCACGACGCACCGCACGAAGAACGCCCAGTCCGGGAGCAGGCCCTCCACGTTCTCGGCCAGCAGCATCCGCTTGAGATAGACGCGGTGCGAGGCGCGGGCGCTCGGCGACACCGCCTGGGGCAGCACGAACGCGACACCGGTCAGCCCCGCCTCGGGCACGTCGAGGTCGATCACGTCGTACGGCTCGAACCCGTACAGCTCCTTGCAGTAGGCGTCCAGCGCCCGCCGCCGCCGGGCCGGGTCCGGGTGGGAACGCCGCCACGGCGGCCCGTCCCCCGTCACCGCGGCGCCGTCGACCGTCAGCTCGACGGGGAGCAGCGACCCGTAGGTCCGCGCCAGCTCCGCCACCACCGGCGGGCTCAGCAGGTCCTCCGAGCCGGGCCGGGGACGCAGCGTGACGGTCGTCCCGGCCTCGTCCCGCTCGCCCTTCTCCACCCGGTAGCCGCCCTCGGCCAGGCCCGTCCACCGCACCGGCTCGCCGCCCCGGGCGGACCGCGTCACCACCTCGATCTCGTCCGCGACCAGGAACGCCGACAGCAGCCCGATCCCGAACTGCCCCAGGAAGTCGTGCCGCGCGAAGCCCAGCTCGTCCCGCTTGGACGACCGCCCGATCGTGGCGAGCAGCCGGTGCACCTCGTCCTCGGTCAGCCCGACGCCGTCGTCGTGGACCCGCAGCACCCCGCCGCCGGTCTCGATCCGCACGCGCCCACCGGCGCCGCCCCGCGCGGTGATCGCGTCCACCGCGTTCTGTAGCAGTTCCCGCAGGTAGACCCGGGGGCTCGCATACAGGTGGCGACTGAGCAGATCCACCACCCCACGCAGATCGACCTGAAACGCCCGCTCGGCCACCCGTACGCCCTCCTGATCAGCGAATATCGCGATCAGCACCCTACCGACCAGCGGCGACAGAACCGCCCGATTTTCCGCATCGGGCCCGAAAAGCACCGGGCCCCGGACCGTGGGACGGTCCGGGGCCCGGCGAACGCTCAGGCGCTCACCCTCAGATGAGGCCCAGCTTGCGCACCGCGTCGCGCTCCTCGGCCAGCTCGGCCACCGAGGCGTCGATCTTCCCGCGCGAGAAGTCGTCGATCTCCAGCCCCTGGACGATCTCCCACTTGCCGTCCGCGCAGGTCACCGGGAACGAGGAGATCAGGCCCTCGGGCACGCCGTAGGAGCCGTCCGACACGACCGCCATGGAGGTCCAGTCGCCCTCGGCGGTGCCGTTCACCCAGGTGTGGACGTGGTCGATCGCGGCGGAGGCGGCCGAGGCGGCCGAGGACGCGCCCCGGGCCTCGATGATCGCGGCGCCGCGCTTGGCGACGGTCGGGATGAAGTCGTTCTCCAGCCAGTCCTGGTCGTCGACGACCTCGGCGGCGGTCTTGCCGCCGATCTCGGCGTGGAACAGGTCCGGGTACTGGGTGGCGGAGTGGTTGCCCCAGATGGTCATCTTCTTGATGTCGGAGACCGAGACGCCGGCCTTCTTCGACAGCTGCGCCAGCGCGCGGTTGTGGTCCAGGCGGGTCATCGCGGTGAACCGCTCGGCCGGGACGTCCGGGGCGTGCTGCTGGGCGATCAGGGCGTTGGTGTTGGCCGGGTTGCCCACGACCAGGACGCGGATGTCGTCGGCGGCGCCGGCGTTGATGGCCTCGCCCTGCGGCTTGAAGATGCCGCCGTTGGCCTCCAGCAGGTCACCGCGCTCCATGCCCTTGGTGCGGGGGCGCGCGCCGACCAGCAGGGCCACGTTGGCGCCCTCGAACGCCCTGGTGGCGTCGTCGAAGATGTCGATGCCCTGGAGCAGCGGGAACGCGCAGTCGTCCAGCTCCATGGCGGTGCCCTCGGCCGCCTTCACGGCCTGCGGAATCTCCAGCAGGCGCAGCCTGACCGGTACGTCCGCGCCGAGCAGCTGCCCGGAGGCGATGCGGAACAGCAGCGCGTAGCCGATCTGGCCCGCGGCGCCGGTGACGGTGACGGTGACTGGGGTGCGCGTCATTGCCTTCTTCTCCTGCTGGTGAGCCTGACGGGCTCAGGCGGCCATCCTGGCGTCTGCGAATATCTCTCGGTGTCGAGATATCCATCGGTCAGGCTATCGCGCCCGGCAGCCGCACCACCCGTAAGGCCCCTGGTTGATATCTCACAGCCGATGTCGCGCGGCAACGGCGAGGGCCGCCGCGGGAATCCCGCGGCGGCCCTCCGACGAGACCGTCCCTACACCGGACTGTCTCGTTCGTACCGTGTCGCTGCCTTCGCTAGCCGTTCAGGATCGCGAGGGCGTTGTTGAACGTGGCCGACGGGCGCATGATCGCCGTGGCCTTCTCCGGGTCGGGACGGTAGTAGCCGCCCAGGTCCACCGGGGAGCCCTGCACGGCCAGCAGCTCGTCCACGATCGCCTGCTCCCCCTCGGCCAGGGCCTGCGCCAGCGGGCCGAACGCCGCCGCCAGCTCGGCGTCCTCGCCCTGCGCGGCCAGCTCCTGCGCCCAGTAAAGGGCCAGGTAGAAGTGGCTGCCGCGGTTGTCGATGCCGCCCAGGCGCCGGGTCGGCGACTTGTTCTCGTTGAGGAACGTGGCGGTGGCACGGTCCAGCGTGTCGGCCAGCAGCTGCGCCCGCGCGTTCCCGGTCGCCCGGGCCAGGTGCTCGAAGCTCGCCGCCAGCGCGAAGAACTCGCCCAGGCTGTCCCAGCGCAGGTAGTTCTCCTTGACCAGCTGCTGGACGTGCTTGGGCGCCGAGCCGCCCGCGCCCGTCTCGAACAGGCCGCCGCCCGCCATCAGCGGGACGATCGACAGCATCTTGGCGCTGGTGCCCAGCTCCAGGATCGGGAACAGGTCGGTCAGGTAGTCGCGCAGCACGTTGCCGGTGACCGAGATGGTGTTCTCGCCGCGCCGGATGCGCTCCAGGGAGAACTTCGCGGCCTCCACCGGGGACATGATCTCGATGGTCAGGCCCGAGGTGTCGTGCTCGGCGAGGTACTTCTCGACCTTCTCGATCAGCACCGCGTCGTGCGCCCGGTCGGCGTCCAGCCAGAACACGGCCGGGTCGCCGGTCAGGCGGGCGCGGGTGACGGCCAGCTTGACCCAGTCGCGGATCGGCAGGTCCCTGGTCTGGCACATCCGGAAGATGTCGCCGGCGGAGACCGGCTGCTCCAGGACGGTGTTGCCGGACTCGTCCACGACCCGCACGGTGCCGTCGGCGGGCGCCTCGAAGGTCTTGTCGTGGCTGCCGTACTCCTCGGCCTTCTGCGCCATCAGCCCGACGTTGGGCACCGAGCCCATGGTCGCCGGGTCGTAGGCGCCGTTGGCGCGGCAGTCGTCGATGACGGCCTGGTAGACGCCCGAGTAGCTGGAGTCGGGGATGACCGCCAGGGCGTCGTGCTCCTGGCCGTCGGGGCCCCACATGTGCCCGGAGGTGCGGATCATCGCGGGCATGGAGGCGTCCACGATGACGTCGCTGGGCACGTGCAGGTTGGTGATGCCGCGGTCGGAGTCGACCATGGCCAGCTCCGGCCCCTCGGCGAGCTCGGCCTCGAACGAGGCCTTGATCTCGGCTCCCCCGGGCAGCCCGTCCAGGCCGCCGAGGATCGCGCCGAGGCCGTCGTTGGGCGACAGCCCGGCCTTGGCCAGGGTCTCGCCGTACTTCTCGAAGGTCTTCGGGAAGAACGCGCGCACCACGTGGCCGAAGATGATCGGGTCGGAGACCTTCATCATGGTGGCCTTCAGGTGCACCGAGAACAGCACGCCCTCGGCCTTGGCGCGGGCGACCTGCGCGGCCAGGAACTCGCGCAGCTCCGATACTCGCATCACCGAGGCGTCCAGCACCTCGCCGGCGAGCACGGGCACCGACTCGCGCAGCGTGGTGACCGAGCCGTCGGCGCCCACCAGCTCGATGCGCAGGGTGCCGTCGGAACCGGCGACCGTGGACTTCTCGCTGGAGCGGAAGTCGCCCGCGCCCATGGTGGCCACGTTGGTCTTGGAGTCGGCCGACCAGGCGCCCATGCGGTGCGGGTGGTTGCGGGCGTACTGCTTGACGGCGGCCGGGGCGCGCCGGTCGGAGTTGCCCTGCCGCAGCACCGGGTTGACCGCGCTGCCCTTGACCTTGTCGTAGCGGGCGCGGATCTCGCGCTCCTCGTCGGTCGCGGGCTCGTCGGGGTAGTCCGGCAGCGCGTAGCCCTGCTTCTGGAGCTCGGCGACCGCGGCCTTGAGCTGCGGGATGGAGGCGGAGATGTTGGGCAGCTTGATGATGTTGGCGCCCGGGGTCTCGGCGAGCTCTCCCAGCTCGGCGAGGGCGTCACCGATGCGCTGTTCCTCCTTCAGGTGCTCGGGGAAGGAGGCGATGATCCGTCCGGCGAGGGAGATGTCCCGGGTCTCCACCTTCACCCCGGCGGTCGAGGCGTACGCCTGGACCACCGGAAGGAACGAATAGGTCGCCAGGAGCGGGGCCTCGTCGGTGTGCGTGTAGATAATCGTCGAGTCGGTCAACCGGACACTCCCTCACATCACTGCGGCGTTATTGCTCGATATCAAGATATCTGGTGCCCAGGCCACGTCCCACCGCCGCGGGGAGCGCCCGCCGGGCGGCCCGGCGGCGCGGGTCCCGCGTTACTTGTCGCCGGGGACGATCCAGGCCACCACGGCGATCGCGACGGCGAAGAACGCCATGGTCGCGACGTCGAGCCACTTCTTGCGGGTCTCCAGCATCCCGACCTGGCTCGGCGGCAGCACCAGTCGCGCCAGCGCCCCGAACAGGACCGCGGCGGCGATGAGGCTCGAACCCTTGCGGAAGTAGTCGAACGCGCACAGCGCCAGCCCGCCGGCCACGCCGCACAGCACGATCAGGTACGGCAGCCGCCCCAGCCAGTGGGGCGTGGCGTGGCGGCCTCGGGGGGCCTGCCGCCGTCGCCGGTGCAGTTGTGCGCTCATGGCTCCTCGCCGGGTGGTCGCCTCGTTCCGCTCGCAATCCTCCACCCTCCACGTTAGTGGAAGCCGGGGACGGCGAGACCCGGACGAGGCGGGCGAGCCGGGCGCACGAGGCGGCGGGCGCCCCGGTGGCCTCGGTGTTACTCACCGGTAGGCGGGTGTGGCGACGGCCCGCCCGGGTAACCCGGCAGACAGGGGTCGCTAACTAGCTGGGAGGACTGCCGTGGAGGGGCCGTTCATGCGCATCGAGGACAGCGGGCTGGTCATGCCGCTGCGCCCCGACGTCACAACGGTCGGCCGAGGCCGAGGAGTCGACATCCGTCTCGACGACCCGAGTGTGTCCCGTTTGCACGCAGAAATCGTTCGGCGCGGCCCGTACGTGTACGTCGTCGACATGGGACTGTCCCGGAACGGGACCCGTGTCAACGGCCGGCCGATCGCCCGACGCGTCCTGGAGGACGGTGACGTCGTCAGCTTCGGCACGGCGCGCGTCCGGATGGGGGGAATCCCCCGCGAGGAGGTCGATCCCGACGTCGAGCTGCGGCGTGCCGTGGCTCCCGAACTGACCCGCCGCGAGGTCGACGTGCTGACCTCGCTCTGCCGACCCGCCCTGTCCGACGAGGCGTTCGTCGCGCCCGCCACGGCCCGGGAGATCGCCGCTGATCTCGTGGTGACCGAGGCGGCCGTCAAGCAGCACCTGCTGCGTCTGTACCAGAAGTTCCGCATCCCCGAAGGCGCCAACCGGCGCACCCGCCTGGCCAACGAGGTCATCGCGATGGGGCTGGTCCGGCCGCTGCCGCCGGTCCACGTCCCGCAGCAGAACAGCCGTCCGGTGGACGGCCGCCCCCCGGGTGAGATCCGTCGCCCGGGACACCCCGCCGCGGGAGGCCACCCGGGGCACGTCACGCGTCCGACGACCGCGGCGGGCCGCCGGGCGAGCTGAGGTCGTACTTATGGCCTTCCGGCCCGAACCCCTCGCCCGGGGGGCTCGGGAACCGGCCGGAAAGCGGGCGAGCGCTGCATCGCTTCGCGATCTGCCACAGGGGACCTCGCCTCCGGCTTCGGCCCCCCGTGGCAGACCTTCGGTCGCGCTCGCGTGCGTGGCCGGGGCCACCAGGCCGGCGAAGGATGTGACCCGGAGGCTCGGTCAGGGCAGCGCACGGGCCTCCGGGAAGCACCCGGGCGGGGCGTTCACCGTCCCCGCCCGGGCTCGGCCGTGGCTCAGATCCCGGCGGCGCGCTCGGCGGCCTCGACGACGTTGGCCAGCAGCATGGCGCGGGTCATGGGCCCGACGCCGCCGGGGTTGGGCGCGACCCACCCGGCGACCTCGCGGACGTCGTCGGCGACGTCCCCGGCGAGCCTGCCGTCCACGCGGGACACGCCCACGTCGAGCACGGCCGCGCCGGGCTTGACCATGTCCGCGGTGATCAGGCCGGGCACCCCGGCGGCGGCGACGACGATGTCGGCGGCGCGGACGTGCGCGGCCAGGTCCCGGGTGCCGGTGTGGCAGAGGGTGACGGTGGCGTTCTCGCTGCGCCGCGTCAGCAGCAGGCCGAGCGGCCGCCCGACGGTGACGCCGCGCCCGATCACGGTGACCTCGGCGCCCTTCAGCGGGACGTCGAACCGCCGCAGCAGCGCCACGATCCCCTTGGGGGTGCAGGGCAGCGGGGCCTCCTCCATGAGGACGAGCCGCCCCAGGCTGACCGGGTGGAGGCCGTCGGCGTCCTTGGCCGGGTCGATGCGCTCCAGCACGCGCATCTCGTCCAGGCCCTTGGGCAGCGGCAGCTGGACGATGTAGCCGGTGCAGGCCGGGTCGGCGTTCAGCTCGGCGACGGCGCGCTCGACGTCCTCCTGGGTGGCGTTCTCGGGCAGGTCGCGGCGGATGCTCTCGATGCCGACCTCGGCGCAGTCGCGGTGCTTCATGTTCACGTAGGCGTGGCTGCCGGGGTCGTCGCCGACCAGGACGGTCCCGAGCCCGACCCGGACGCCCCGGGTGCGCAGCGCCTGGACCCGTTCGGCGATCTGGGCCCGGATCTCCGCCGCCGTCGCCTTGCCGTCGAGAATGCGTGCCGTCATGAACTACCTCCGCGCTGATCCCTCCGGGGCAGGCCCCGGCCGACGTCGCCGGTCACCCAGGCGCGCGGTGTCCGGACTGTCCTTCGCTCCCCGGTGGTGCCCCACCTTGATCGCGCCAGTCGCGTTGCGAGTTTATTGTGCTCCACGGCCCAGCCCCTCCGCCCTGGGGCTCCGGGGCTGACCGCTCCGCGGGCGAGCGCTGCATCGCTTCGCGATCTTCCGCGGGGGACCTCGCCTTCGGCTTCGGCCCCCCGCCTCAGCCTACGGACGCGCTCGCGTGCGTGGCCTGGTTTTGCGCGGTGGTTTCCGGGAAACGGGGGGAAGTGGCCCTGATGGGGTGACTCTGAGCTGGTCTAACGTTCCATCGCATGAGCGATGCCTGGTATGAGCGTCCGGTGCTCTTCGGCCGTCATGTGCGGCTGGAGCCCCTCACCCCGGATCACGCGGAGGGGCTGTTCGAGGCGGGCCGGGACCCCGGCGTGTGGACGTGGCTGAACGAGGTGCGGCCGTCCGACGTCGCCGGGTCGCGCGCGCTGGTGGAGAAGGCGCTGACCGCCCACCGGGCGCGTCGGCAGGTGCCGTGGGCGCAGGTGGACGCGGTGACCGGCGAGGTGGCGGGCGTGACGTCGTACTACGACGTGACCCCCGAGCACCGGGGGGTCGCGATCGGCCACACCTGGCTGGGCTCACGCTGGCACCGCACGGGCGTCAACACCGAGGCCAAGCTGCTGTTGCTGGAACGGGCGTTCGACGAGCTGGGCGCGATCCGGGTGACCTGGCACACCCACGCGCGGAACGAGCGCTCGCGCCGGGCGATCGAGCGCCTGGGGGCGCGGTTCGAGGGGATCCACCGCAGGCACCGCATCCGGCCCGACGGCTCCCTGCGGGACACCGCCGTCTACTCGATGATCGACACCGAGTGGCCCGGGGCGCGCGCGGCCCTGCGGGCGAGGCTCGCGGCGGGTCCGGTCAGTCCTGGTCGGGACGCTGCCGCCAGGCGATGACGCGGTCGGTGCCCTTCCAGCCCAGCTGACCGGCCATCATCGCGAGGATGATCGCGGCGGCCAGGCCGATGAGCTGGCGCCCCTCCATCAGCAGGGCGGTGGTCTGGGTGGTGATGGTCAGCAGCAGCGTCACCAGGACGTCCATGGGCTCTCCGTGAGCGTTCGCGGATGGGGGCTCGCGGCGGAGGGCGAGCGGTGTGTCGGGGGTCGCGTTTGGTCAAGGGCGGACCAATGACGCATGACCTGGCCGAGGTTACCAACGCGAAAACGTAAAACTTCCCAAGATCGTCAAAACCACCCGTTCGGACCATGCCGGGCCCGGCCCCTCCGGGAGGGACCGGGCCCGGCGTCGTCCGTCGGCGGCGGATCAGTGGAAGAAGTGCCGCACGCCCGTGAAGTACAGGGTGACCCCGGCCTTCTCGGCGGCCTCGATGACCTTGTCGTCGTTGACCGAGCCGCCCGGCTCCACGATCGCGCGGACCCCGGCCTCGGTCAGCACCTCCAGGCCGTCGGGGAACGGGAAGAACGCGTCCGACGCGCCCACCGAGGCCGCGGCGCGCTCGGCCCCGGCCCGGGCCACGGCCAGGCGCGCCGAGTCGACCCGGTTGACCTGGCCCATGCCGACGCCGGTGGTGCCGCCGTCGTGGGCGAGCAGGATCGCGTTCGACTTGACCGAACGGCACGCCCGCCACGCGAACGCCAGGTCCGCGAGGGTCGCCTCGTCGGCGGCCGGCCCGGCCTTCAGCTCCCAGGCGGAGGGGTCGTCGCCGGGGGCGTCCACGCGGTCGACGGTCTGGAGCAGCAGGCCGCCGTCGATACGCCGGTACTCGGTGTCGCTCGCGGGGCCCTCGGGGCACACCAGCAGGCGGATGTTCTTCTTCCGGGTGAGGATCTCCAGCGCCTCGTCCTCGAAGCCGGGCGCGACCAGCACCTCGGTGAACACCTCGGCGACCTGCGCGGCCATCGCGGCGGTGACGGGACGGTTCACGGCGATCACGCCGCCGAACGCCGACACCGGGTCGCAGGCGTGGGCCTTGCGGTGCGCCTCGGCGACGTCCGCGCCGACGGCGATGCCGCACGGGTTGGCGTGCTTGATGATCGCGACGGCGGGCTCGGCGAAGTCGTGGGCGGCGCGCCGCGCCGCGTCGGCGTCGACGTAGTTGTTGTACGACATCTCCTTGCCGTGCAGCTGCTCGGCCCCGGCCAGGCCGCCGCCCGAGCCGTCGGTGTAGAGGGCGGCGCGCTGGTGCGGGTTCTCGCCGTAGCGCAGCACGTTCGACCGCTCCCAGGTCGCGCCCAGGAAGTCGGGCCACCGGGCCTCGGCGGCGGTCTCGTCGGGCGCGTAGGTGGAGGCGAACCAGGACGCCACCGCCACGTCGTAGGAGGCGGTGTGGGAGAACGCGGCGGCGGCCAGCCGGCGCCGCTCCTCCAGGGTGAAGCCGCCCGCGCGGACGGCGTCCAGCACCGTCCCGTAGGCGCCCGGGGACACCACGACGGCGACGCTGGCGTGGTTCTTGGCGGCGGCGCGGACCATGGTCGGCCCGCCGATGTCGATCTGCTCGACGCACTCGTCGGGCCGGGCGCCCGAGTCGACGGTCTGGGTGAACGGGTACAGGTTCACCACGACCAGGTCGAACGGCTCGACGTCCAGGTCCTGGAGCTGCTGGACGTGGTCCTCCTTGCGGCGGTCGGCCAGCAGGCCCGCGTGCACCTTGGGGTGCAGCGTCTTGACCCGGCCGTCCAGGCACTCGGGGAACCCGGTGAGCTTCTCGACCTTCATCACCGGAACCCCGGCGGAGGCGATCCGGCCCGCCGTGGAGCCGGTGGAGACGATCTCCACGCCGGCCTCGTGCAGGCCCCGGGCCAGGTCCTCCAGCCCCGTCTTGTCGTAAACGCTGATCAGCGCACGCTTAATCGCGACCCGACTCACCGGTCGAGCTCCCCTCATGTTCGGCCGAACTGTCGCAGGTCCTGCATTTCATGGAGACCCGCCTGCCCCGGGTGGTCCAGCCGTCGCGCGCCAGCCGGCCGACGACGTCGACCAGGAGCCGGCGCTCCACCTGCTTGATCTTCTCGTGCAGGGAGTCTTCGTCGTCATGCCAGCCGACCCTGACGGTCTCCTGGGCGATGACGGGTCCGGTGTCCACGCCTTCGTCGACGAAGTGCACGGTACATCCCGTCACCTTCACGCCGTACGCCAGGGCGTCGCGGACGGCGTGCGCGCCCGGGAAGGACGGCAGCAGCGCCGGATGCGTGTTGACGGTACGGCCCCCGAACCGCGCCAGGAACCGCGGCCCGAGGATCTTCATGAACCCGGCGGACACCACCAGGTCGGGGGCGTGCTCCGCGACCGCGTCGGCCAGCGCCGCGTCCCACTCCTCGCGGGTCGCGAAGTCGGGGACGCGCACGACGAACGTGGGCAGCCCGGCGCGTTCGGCGCGCTCCAGTCCGGCGGTCCCGTCCCGGTCGGCTCCGACGGCGACGACCTGGGCACCGTAGGCTGGATCCGCGCACGCGTCGAGCAGCGCCTGAAGGTTGGTCCCCGCTCCGGAGACGAGGACGACGAGCCGGGCGGACACCATGACTCCCTGGTGGACGTTAGGGGTGTTGGGGTTGACGGCCCCGGCGGCGACGTGCGCGCCGGGCGGGTTCCGGGCAAAGCCTATCGGCCCTGCTCGGCCCGTATGAATCGACACCACCGGGCCGGTCCGCACGGACCGGCCGCGACGAGGAACGGAGCGACAGTGAGCGACCCGCAGGGGCCGGGGAACGGTTCCCGTCCCGAGGCCGGAGACCGCGTGGAGACGCCCGGCCGTCCCGAGATCGGCGGACGGCCGCCCGCGAAGTCCCCGGAAAACCCGCAGCAGACCGGAAAGCGGGCACTGTGGCTCGGGATCGGCTCCCTGGCGCTGATGCTGCTGCCGACGGCGTTCCCGCTGGCCCTGGGGCTGGCCGTGGCCGCCCTGATCGTGGGGATCAGGGCGCGGCGCAGCGCACGGCGGATGGCGGCGCTGACGCCGGGCGGCGCGACCGCCGGGATCACGTTGGGCGCGGTGACGCTGGCGCTGGCCACGCCGCTGCTGCTGTTCTCCCTGCTGACGTGGTCGGAGAACGCCCGCTACACGCAGTGCCGCGACAAGGCCAACACCATCAGCGACGAGCAGGCGTGCTGGGACCGGTTCCGTTCGGACCTGGAGCGCAAGTTCAACCTCCCGAAGGGCTCGGTGCCCGACGTCGGCCGTCCCTCCTAGTCCGTCTTCCAAAAGTCCTGGCCTACGGCGCCTGCCCGGAGGGCTCGCGCCTCACCAGGACTTGGCGAGTCCGGCATCGCTTCGCGATCTGACCCGCGGGCCCTCGCCTCCGGCGTCGGGCCCGCAGGTCAGGTGACGCGCTCGCGCGCGTGGCCCGGGCCCCTTTGAAGCAGGCCCTAGTCGTGAGGGGGCTCGTCCCGCAGGACGTAGATCGCGCCGCCCCGGTTCTCGGTGCGTCCGGTCTCCCGGGGCGGCGGGAGGGGCCGCAGCCGCTCCTCGGGCTCGGGGGCGGGTTCGGGCGCCGGTTCGGGTTCGGGCGTGGGTTCGGGCTCGGCCCTGGCCTCCGGGGTGGGGCAGGGCGTCTCCTCCTCGATCAGCTCGGGCAGCGGGTCCTCGTTGCCCTTCGCCTTGCGGCGGCGGGGCGTGAGCACCGGCTCGGCCTCCTCGAACAGCATCGCGTCGGCGGCGTGCGGCGCGCTGCGGCGCGGCGCGGGGACCGGAGCCTCCTTCTTCGGGGCGGCGGTCTCGGCGGCGGGCTCGGGCCGCGGGGCGGGCGCCTCGGCCCTGGCTCCCGTCTTCGTCCCCGTCTTCGCCGTGGCCTTGGCCCCGGTCCTCTTCGGGGAGGGCGGGGCGGCCGGTCCCTCGACCACCGAGCGCCGCAGGATCGTCCAGTTCGCCAGCCACGCCGCGACCGCCGCGGAGATCCCCACCTCCAGCGCGGCCATCATCCCGACCTGCCAGGCAGACGGCCCCATGGTGGCCAGCCGCGCGCCGCCCAGCGGGCCGCCCGACAGCGCCGCCAGCAGCGCCGCCATCCCGCCGGTGAGCAGGCCGGTCACGAACCCCCACACCGGCGCGCCCTCGTACACCGGGCTGGGCAGCGCCCGCACGGTCAGGACCCCGCCGACCGCGCCCGCCAGGAACGGCGCGAGCAGCGCCACCAGCGACGGCAGCGGCGCGGGCCCCGGATCGGGCAGCGCGGCCAGCATCGGCAGCGAGGGGACCGTGTCGAGGATCACCCCGGTCGCCGACACGCTGGTGCCCGCCCCCACCGAGAAGCCGGGGCCGACGGCGTAGGCCATGCCCCAGACGACGGCGTTCGGCAGGTACGCGAGCTGGATCAGGAACAGCAGGGTCCCGCCCACCGCGCCGGGCGCGAGGATGTCGTAGAGCCGGCCGGCCTCGGGCAGGTGCAGCGCCAGCGACGCGCCGACCAGCAGCGCGCCGCAGGCCAGCAGCGTCGCCGTCGCCCCGGCGACGCCGACGACCAGCGAGCGGGGCCGCGGCGGCAGCAGGTTCAGCAGCGCGCCCAGCCCGGAGCGGACCCGCTTGCCCCGCGAGGCGACCAGCGCCCGCGCCGCGCCCAGCCCCCCGGCGACCAGGGCGGTCACGAAGCAGGCCAGCAGCGCCTGCCACGCCGAGGGACGCACGGCCGGCGTGGCGGCCGCCAGCGCCAGCAGCCCGGCCAGCGCCGCGTACGGCGCGGCCAGCGCCACCGCGACGTGCAGCACCCCCACCCGGGTGCGGCGCGGCACCCCGGCCGCGCGGATCATCCAGCCGCCGCTGCGGTACAGCAGCGCGCCGGGCAGCACCAGCAGCCCGAGCGGCAGCAGCCCGACCCGCCCGGACGGCCCGGAGAACCCGGCGTGGTGCGCCACCAGCCAGAAGTTGATCGCGGTGCGGAACACCCCCGGCAGGCCCGCTCCGAGCGCGGTGCGCGGGGCGGCGACCCACCCGACCAGCGTGACCGTGGTGAGCACGACCAGGCCGATCCCCACGCACCACAGCGCCCCGGCCAGCCCCGTCACCAGCAGCGGCCGCGCGGCCGCGGACCCCCCGGCTCCGCCCGCTCCGGCTCGTTCCGGCGTCACACGCTGTCCAGGGGATGCATCGCTCACACGCCCATGCTGGCACCCGGGACACCCGCGAACGCCGCCCCACGCCCGGCGTGTCGCCTTTGTCATCCCCCATCCCGGGTCCACCCCGGTCCGTCAGGGCCCGGCGAGCTCCGCCAGGGCCCGCAGTCCCGCCAGCACCTCGGCGGCGGTGGGCGCGTTCGCCGGGTCGCCGAGGCTCTGGATCATCACGCCCGACATCAGCGCCATCTGGACCATGCCGAGCGTGCGGGCGTCGCGGTCGGAGGCCTCCCCCTCCGGCACGCTCCGCAGGATCGCGGCCATGCCGCACCGCCCCTCGGCGAACCCCTCGACCAGCCGGGGGCGCAGCTCGGGCTGCCGCCGCGCCTGGAGGAACAGCTCCACCGTGGCCAGCCACAGGTCGGGGTGCTCGCGGAACTGCTCGACGAGCCCGTCCCACATGCGCGCGAAGCCCCGGGCCGCGTCGTCGTCGGCGGCGGGCGCGAGCGCGCGACCGAGACTGTCGCCCCACTCGTCCAGCAGGTCGAACAGGGCCTGGGTGAGCAGCGCCTCGCGCGACCCGTAGTGGTAGCCGATCGCGGCGGTGCTCACGCCCGCCTCGGCGGCGATGTCCCGGACGCTGGTGCGGTCGTAGCCCTTCTCACGCAGGCACCGCTTGGCGCCCGCGAGCAGGTCCTCGCGGTTTCCCATGCGCGGCACCCTACCAAGGGATTTGCACGAACGCCTTACTCGAACGTTTTGCACGATCGCATTGCACGATCGTGCAAATCGCTGTTACGGTCCTCGCATCGCTCGGTCGACAGGAATGAGGGACATGAAGAAGACCGCCGCCGTGGGCCTGGGGCTCGCGTTGCTCGCCACGTTCGCACCAGCCGCCCGCGCGTCCCCCGACCCGTCGGTCGTGGTCACCTCCCAGGGCGCCGTGCGCGGCACGGTCGGCCCGAAGACGCGGTCGTTCCAGGGCATCCCCTACGCCACCGCCGCCCGTTTCGCCGCGCCGCGCCCGGCCGCCGCGTGGACCGGCGTGCGGGACGCCACCCGGCCGGGCAAGGTGTGCGCCCAGCCCGCGGGGTACCCGGTCGGCAAGCCCAGCACCGACGAGGACTGCCTCAACGTCAACGTCACCGCGCCCGTCGGCGCGCGGAAGGGGCTGCCGGTGGTCGTGTGGATCCACGGCGGCAGCATGATGTTCGGGATGGGCGACCTGTACGGCCCCGACCGGCTCGCGGCGGGCGGCGCCGTGGTGGTGTCGATGAACTACCGCCTGGGCGTCACGAGCTTCCTGACCCACCCGTCCCTGCCGGAGTCCGGCGCCCTCGCCCTGGACGACCAGCGCGCCGCGCTGCGCTGGGTGCGCCGGAACGCCGGGGCGTTCGGCGGCGACCCCCGCAACGTCACGATCATGGGTCAGTCCGGCGGCGGCTTCGCCGTCTGCGGCCATCTGGCCTCACCGGCGTCCGCCGGGCTGTTCCAGAAGGCGGTCGTCCAGAGCGCGCCCTGTCTCACCCCGGGCAACGCCTCCCGCACCCGCGCCGCGGCCGACGCCGAGAGCGCCAAGGTCATCGACCACGCGGAGGTGGGCTGCGCCACCGCCGCCGACGTGGCCCGCTGCCTGCGCGAGATCCCGATCGGGACGCTGCTGAGGGTCTACGGCCCGCAGCGCGAGCCGCGCCCGGTCAGCGGCACGCCCTCGCTGCCGCTCCCGGTCGACGAGGCCGTCCGCACCGGCCGGATCAACCGCGTCCCCGTCCTCGTCGGCGTCAACCACGACGAGGAGAACGGCATGGTCCTCGGACAGGAACTCGCCACCGGCAGGCCCATGCCCGCCGGCGCCTACGAGCCCGCCGTCAGGAAGGAGTACGGCGCCAGGGCCGACGCCGTGCTCAGGCGCTACCCGCTCGGCGCCTCCGCCGGGCAGACGCTGGCGAGGGTGAGGACCGACGCGACCTGGTCCGCACCGACCCTGGACACCGCCCGCGCGCTGTCCCGCTGGACCCCGACCCGGATGTACGAGTTCGCCGAGCGGAAGACCCCCTGGTACGCGGGCTACCCCAGGCCGAGTTTCCCGGCCGCCGCCCAGCACATGGCCGAACTGCCGTACCTGTTCGACCTGGCCCTGTTCGAGAGACCGACGAGGGAGCAGGCCGCCCTCGGCGACCGGATGATCGGCGCCTGGGTCCGCTTCGCCGCCACCGGCGACCCCAGCGGCGGCGGCGAGACGGCCTGGCCCCGTCTGCGCGACCGCGGCGCGGGCGGCTGGCACGTGCAGTCCCTGACCTCCGGGACCTGGAAGCGCGCCGACTTCGTCCGGGACCACGCCTACCGGTTCTGGAGCACCGGCGGGAAGTGAACCCGACGCACCACAAGCCCCATGTGTGACAACTCGAACAGTGGGTAAAAGAACCCCCACGCGGGTGCCAACACCGAAAGAGGCCCGAACCGGTCACCGGTTCGGGCCTCTTTCGGAGTGCGGAACGTCAGCGGTTCTGCATGATCTCGCGCATCAGGCGGGCGGTCTCGCTCGGGGTCTTGCCCACGCGGACGCCGACCTTCTCCAGCGCCTCCTTCTTCGCCTCGGCGGTGCCGGACGAGCCGGAGACGATCGCGCCGGCGTGGCCCATCGTCTTGCCCTCGGGGGCGGTGAAGCCCGCGACGTAGCCGACGACCGGCTTGGTCACGTGCTCGGCGATGTAGGCCGCGGCACGCTCCTCGGCGTCGCCGCCGATCTCGCCGATCATGACGATGGCGTCGGTCTCCGGGTCCTCCTGGAACGCCTTCAGGGCGTCGATGTGGGTGGTGCCGATGATCGGGTCACCGCCGATGCCCACGCAGGTGGAGAAGCCGATGTCGCGCAGCTCGTACATCATCTGGTACGTCAGCGTGCCCGACTTGGAGACCAGGCCGATGCGGCCGGGGTTGGTGATGTCGGCCGGGATGATGCCGGCGTTCGACTTGCCCGGGGAGGCGATGCCGGGGCAGTTCGGGCCGATGATGCGGGTCTTGTTGCCCTTCTCGCCCGCGTGGGCCCAGAAGTAGGCGGTGTCGTGCACCGGGATGCCCTCGGTGATCACCACGCACAGCGGGATCTCGGCGTCGACCGCCTCGACCACGGCGTCCTTGGTGAACTTCGGCGGCACGAAGACCACCGACACGTCCGCGCCGGTCTTCTCCATGGCCTCCTTGACGGTGCCGAACACCGGCAGGACCGTGCCGTCGAAGTCGACCTCGGTGCCCGCCTTGCGGGCGTTGACGCCGCCGACGACCTGCGCGCCGGAGGCCAGCATGCGGCGGGAGTGCTTCATGCCCTCCGAGCCGGTCATGCCCTGAACGATGATCTTGCTGTTCTCGGTGAGCCAGATAGCCATGCTCATGCACCTGCCGCGGCGAGTTCGGCGGCGCGCTTGGCCGCTTCGTCCATCGTGTCGACCTGCTGGACGCCGGACAGGCCCGCGTCGGTCAGGATCTGGCGGCCCAGCTCGGCGTTGTTGCCGTCCAGGCGCACCACCAGCGGGCGGTTGACGGTCTCGCCGCGGTCCGCCAGCAGCTTGTAGGCGGCGACGATGCCGTTGGCGACCGCGTCACAGGCGGTGATGCCGCCGAAGACGTTGACGAACACCGACTTCACGTCGGCGTCCGACAGCACGATCTCCAGGGAGTCGGCCATGACCTCGGCCGACGCGCCGCCGCCGATGTCCAGGAAGTTGGCGGGCTTCTGGCCGCCGAACTCCTCGCCGGCGTAGGAGACCACGTCCAGGGTGGACATGACCAGGCCCGCGCCGTTGCCGATGATGCCGACGCTGCCGTCGAGCTTGACGTAGTTGAGGTCCTTGGCCTTGGCCGCGGCCTCCAGCGGGTCGGCGCTGGCCTTGTCCTCGAGCTGGTCGTGCTCCTGGCGGAACGCGGCGTTGTCGTCGAGGGAGACCTTGCCGTCGAGGGCCTTCACCTCACCGTCGGCGGTGAGGATCATCGGGTTCACCTCGACGAGGGTGGCGTCCTCGTCGGTGAACACGGCCCACAGCCGCTCGATGATCTCGGCGGCGCCGTCCAGCGCCTCCTCGGGCAGGCGGCCCTGCTCGGCGATCGAGCGCGCGGCGGCGCGGTCCACGCCCGTCAGCGGGGAGACCGGCACCATCGCCAGCCGGTCGTGCGGCACCTCCTCGATCTCCACGCCGCCCTCGACGGAGCAGATGGAGAGGAAGGTGCGGTTGGCGCGGTCGAGCAGGAAGGAGAAGTAGTACTCCTGCGCGATCGCCGAGCCCTCCTCGATCAGGACCTTGTGGACCGTGTGGCCCTTGATGTCCATGCCGAGGATCTGGCCGGCGAGGGCCTCGGCCTCGTCGGCGTTGTCGGCGAGCTTCACACCGCCGGCCTTGCCGCGGCCACCGGTCTTCACCTGGGCCTTGACGACGACCTTCTTGCTGCCCGCGGAGAACAGCTCCTCCGCGATGGCGCGCGCTTCCTGGGGAGTATGGGCGACCTTGCCGGTGGGCACCGGTACCCCGTACTCGGCGAAGAGTTCCTTCGCCTGATGTTCGAACAGGTCCACGAGGGCGTCCTTAACGGATCGACAGCCAATGACCACACGAGTGGGGGTGGCACGGGGAGCCGTGCGGCCGCCACTCTGCGGTCCGCTCCGTCGATGCAGCCTAGCCCCTCGCCAGGGGTGACTTGGCGACCGGGTGCAGGTAGTGGGCGGAACGCCCCTCTCCGGGGCGGTGACGGGCCGCCCGCCGCCGGGAACATCCCACCTTGGTCTTCGATGGGAGTTTCGCTCCACCGGAAGGTGGAGATCCATTTCCGATCCCGGGAGGACGCCCGGCTTGGCGGCGTTTGCTGTACTTGGGGCGACGAGGGGGAAATGAGGGGGAGACACCGAGGTGAACGACGGACCGGCGCCGCGCGGGCGCGGCCGGCTGCTGCGGGTGAGCCGGACCGCCGTGCTGCTGCTGGTCGCGGCGCTGGTGGCGATGTGCGGGGCGACGGTGCCGCAGCGCGGCGGTCCGCCGTGGGCCAGCCCGGGGCTGGTCGGCGGCGGCGGATGGCCGTTCGCCGGGGAGCCGCTGCCGCCCGCCGACGCCGACGGCGCGGCCTACCTGCCGGGCAGCTCCGCGGTGCGACTGCGCGACGGGCGGGTGCGGCTGGTGCCGCTCGGCGGGGAGAGGGCGATCACGGTGGCGGCGCACGACCCCCGGGTGGCGGCGGCGGTGCGCTCGGACCGGACGTGGCTGGCGCGCGGGACGGTCCCCGGCGCGGACCTGCCCGCCCCGCCCCCGCCGCGGCCCCGCCCGCACCCGCAGGCGACGAGCCCGGTGGGGCCGCCGGTGGTGTCGCCGCGGCCGGAGCCGGTCACGGTCCCGGGGCCGTACCGGGACATGGCGGCGCGGGCGCTGCTGGACCTGCGGCTGCTGACCCGCCCGAACGGCGCGTCGCTGGCGTCCTGGTACGGGGCGTGGCGGTACTCCTGGCCGCGTGACTCGGCGTTCGCGGCGGCGGCGTTCACGGCGACCGGGCACCGGCCGGAGGCCCGGCGGGTGCTGCGGTTCCTGGCCGGGGTGCAGAGCGCGGACGGCCGGTGGGCGGCGCGGTACCACGCCGACGGGTCGGCGGTCACCGACGGGCGCCCCCCGCAGTCGGACGCGCTGGGCTGGGTGCTGTGGGCGACCTGGTTCTTCCGGACGCAGGACCCGGAGGCCGCCGCCGCGACGCCGGAGCTGTGGCCGATGGTGCGGCGGGCCGCCGACCGGCTGGCGCGGTCGCTGGACCGGGACGGGCTGCCGCCGCCGTCGCCGGACTACTGGGAGCGGTCGCCGGGCAGCGAGCAGGTCCCGGACCGGGCGACGCTGGGCGTGGTCGGGCCGGTGCTGGCGGGGCTGCGGGCGGCGGCGACGTTCGCGCGGGACACCGGGCGGCCCGCGGAGGCGGCGCGGTGGCGGGCGGCCGCGCAACGGCTGGCGGGCGCGATGGCGCGGGACTTCGCGCCGCTGGGCTACCCGAGGTCGCCGCTGCGGGGCGGGTGGATGGACACGTCGGTGACGTTCCTGGGGCCGCCGTTCGGGCCGCCGGACCCGGGCGTCGCCGAGGCGTGCGCGCGGGCGGCGCGCAAGCAGGCGCTGCCCAACGGCGGGGTGCTGCCCGGCGAGTACTGGTCGGGCAACAAGAAGATCGCCTGGACGCCGGAGATGGCGCTGTTCGCGCTGTCGGCGGCGGCGTCGGGGCGCGACGGGGAGGCCCGGTCGCGGCTGGACTGGCTGGCGCGGCACCGCACGACGCTGGGCGTGCTGCCCGAGAAGGTGGACGAGAACGGCAGGCAGGCGGCGGTCGCGCCGCTGGGATGGACGGCGTCGCTGGTGCTGCTGACGCTGACGGCGCTGGAGAGGCCGCTGCCGGTCCCGGCGCCCTAGCGCCGCCTCCCGTCCGCGCGCCGCTCGCGCGTGCGCCACCAGGCCAGCAGCCACGCCGCCTCCATGGCCCCGTCCAGCAGGTACGTCCAGCGGAGCCGGCCGCGCGGGACGTGGATCAGGTCGATGGCCAGCAGCGTGGCCGCCGTGCCCACGCCGACGCGGCGCGCGTGCTCCCGTCCGGCGGCCGAGTCACCGGCGCGCAGCTGCGACCAGCCCGCCGCGACCAGCAGCCCGGCGACGGTCTGCTCCAGCCACTCGTCCTCCTTGGGCCCGAACACCCACTCGAAGCTCCGCATGCTCACCAGCGGCCAGGCCCCGCCCAGCACGTTGAAGACGCCGTGGGCGCGGGCCAGCGCGGCGGCGTCGCACGACGGCGCGGCCGCCGCCCGTTTCCCGAATGCCACCTCGTCCTCCTCTCAGCGGGGGATCGGTCCGACGTTCTCGCGGCGGCCCGCCCGCAGGTCCGCGTGGCGCCGGCCGGGACCGGGGCCTTCCCGGGCGGCCAGCGCGTCGGCGACCAGGCCGGTGGCGAACGCGTACACCGCCTTGTGCGCCAGGTCCACCGCCAGCTCCCGGCGCGGCCAGGTCCACGGGGGCGCGCCCACTCCCGTGGCGTTCTCCAGGATCTGGTCGTTGGTCAGCCGCAGCGCCCAGAACATCGCCGACGCCCACGGGCCGCGCAGGCCCGCCGCCGCCATCACGCCGCGGACCGAGCCCAGCAGCACGCCCTGCCCCACGTGCATCGCCAGGTTCGCCGCCACCGGCTGCCGGCCGGGCCGTTCGGGCAGTCCGGCCAGCCGGAGCAGGGTCCGGCCCGGAACGTGGGAGTCGGGCCGCCCGGTGCGGCGCTGCTCCAGCTTCTCGGCGGCGGTCATCACCAGGACACCGACGAGGCCCGCGCCCGTTCCGTTCACCACAGCTCGTAACCACATGCGCCTCACCTACCCGCCACGGCGACGGGGATGCCGCTAGGCCGTGTTTCAAAGCCCTGGCCCACGGCGCTCGCCCCGGGGGCTCGCGCCTCACCAGGTCTTGGCGAGCGCGACATCGCTCCGCGATCTGACCTGCGGACCCTCGCCTCCGGCGTCGGCCCCGCAGGTCAGGTCACGCGCTCGCGTGCGCGGCTGGGGCCCACTTTGAAACAGGCCCTAGCCGAACTGCTCGTAGCCCATCTTCACGACGAGGGCGGCCACCACGACCAGCAGGACCACGCGGACGAAGCCCGCGCCCCGGCTGATCGCCATGTGCGCGCCGAGCTGGGCCCCGACGGCGTTGCAGACGGCCATCGCCAGGCCGATCGCCCACAGGACCTCGCCCTGGGCGGCGAACACCAGCAGCGCGCCGAGGTTGGTGCTGGCGTTGATGATCTTCGAGTTGGCGGAGGCGGTGACGAAGTCGCTGCCCAGCAGGGTGGTGAAGGCGAGGACCAGGAACGTTCCGGTGCCGGGCCCGACCAGCCCGTCGTAGAAGGCGATGGCGACGCCGGGGATCAGGACGGCGGCGGCGGTGCGGCGGCGGGTGCGCAGCACCACGCGGGGGGCGCGGCCGAGGTCGGGGCGCAGCACCACGATGGCGGCGACCGCCAGCAGCACCACCATGACCAGGGGTTTCAGCACCTCGGAGGAGATCGCGGAGGCGCACAGCGCGCCCCCGGCCGAGCAGGCGAGGGCCAGCCCGGCGCCGGGCAGCGCGACATCCTTGTCGAGCTTGGTTTTGCGGAGGTAGGCGATCGAGGCCGAGGTGGTCCCGGCGATCGAGGCGACCTTGTTGGTGGCCAGCGCGGCCACCGGCTGGCCGGGGAACGCCAGCATCAGCGCGGGGAGTTGCAGGAGCCCTCCGCCACCGACGACCGCGTCCACCCAACCCGCTCCGACGGCGGCCAGCAGGAGCATGACGACGGTCTCGGTCGACATGGGGGGCTCCCGGGGGATGTAAGGGATAAAAGAAGAACGTCACTGACTCTAGCCGTCCCACTTCCGGCTTTTCCGACCGACCACCCCCGATAGCCCGAAACGCCCCATGGACAGACGAATCACACGTCTCCGGCGCTTGTCCGCCCACGGTGCGTCCGCCGACAGTGAGGGACATGCCTGTGGTGGTTCTTCTTGGAACGCTCGACACGAAGGGCGCGGAGTACGGCTGGCTGCGCGACCGGCTGCGCGCGCGGGGCGTGCGGGTCGTGCTGGTGGACACCGGGACGCTGGACGCGCCGCGCGTCGTCCCGGACGTCCCGCGCGAGGAGGTGGCGCGGGCCGCCGGGGTCATGCCGGGCGCGCTGCGGGACCGGGGCGCGGCGGTGACGGCGATGGCACGGGGGGCCGCCGAGGTCCTGCGGCGGCTGCACGCGGAGGGACGGCTGCACGGGGTGCTGTCGGTGGGCGGCAGCGGCAACTCGGCGCTGTCCACGACGGCGATGCGGGCGCTGCCGGTCGGCGTCCCCAAGCTGATGGTGTCGAGCATGGCGTCCGGCGACGTGTCGCCCTACGTCGGCGACAGCGACCTCACGCTCATGTACAGCGTGGTGGACGTCGCGGGCATCAACCGGATCTCCGCGCGGGTGCTGGCCAACGCCGCCGACGCCATCGCCGGGATGGCCGCCGGGTACGCGGCGGGGCGGCCCGTCCCGCGCGGGGACCGGCCGCTGGTCGGCGCGACGATGGCGGGCGTGACGACGCGCGGCGTGGACGCGGCACGCGACCGCCTGACCGCCCTCGGCTACGAGGTGCTGGTCTTCCACGCCAGCGGGGCGGGCGGGCGCTCGTTCGCGGCGATGGCGGCCGACGGCGCGCTGGCCGGGACGCTGGACGCCACAATGCTGGAGGTGTCCACGGCCCATCTGGGCGGGGTGGGCCGCGCCGGGCCGGAACGGCTGACCGCCGCGGTCCGCGCGGGCCTCCCCCAGGTGATCAGCGTGGGGGCGCTGGACATGGCCAAGTTCGGGCCGTCGGTGCCGAACCGGCTGCGGCACCGGCGCGTCCACGTCCACAACGCCTCGGTGACGGTCGTGCGGACGACGGCGGCCGAGTGCGCCGCGCTGGGCCGCTCCGTCGCCGCGGCCCTGCGCGGCGCGACCGCCCCGACCGCGCTCTACCTGCCGCTGCGGGGCCTGTCGACGCTGGACGTGCCGGGCGGCGTGTACTGGGACCCGGCGGCGGACGGGGCCCTGTTCGACGCGCTGCGCTCCGGGCTGGAGGGCTCCCGGGTCGAGATCCGCGAGGCGGACACCGACGTGAACGACCCCGAGCTCGGCCGCGCGATGGCCGACCACCTGCACGCGCTGCTCACCGCGCCCGCCCGCGCGGCCTCCTGAGCGTCAGGGGCGCTCGTCGGCCAGCATCGCCCAGATCTGGTAGTCCCGGCGGGACCCGCCGAACTCGGCCGCCGAGCGCAGCGTGCCCTCGCAGGTGAAGCCCAGCCGCTCGGCGGCGGCGACGCTGGGCGCGTTGCCCGGCTCGCAGTGCCACTCCACGCGGGCCATGCCGCGCACGTCGAACGCCCAGTCGAGCATGTGCCGGACCGCCGTGGCGACCAGGCCCCGGCCCCGGTACGCCGCGCCCAGCCACACGCCGACCTCGCACACCCCGTGCCGGGCGTCGAACGTCCGGAACAGCGTCCCGCCCGCCAGCTCGCCGTCCACCCAGATGCCGTACAGGCGGCCGGTGTCGGCGGCCTGCCGGTCGGCGTAGTCCTGGAGCAGCGCCCGCGCCGCCGCCTCGTCCTCCACCCCGTACGCCCACGGGATCCACGGCTTCAGCTCCTCGCGGATCTTCGCGACGTGCGCGGCGAACTCGGCCGACCGCCAGGGCTCCAGCGGCCCGAGTTCGGCGTCGTCGGCCAGCGCGAGAGAGAGCATGGGGGACCTCCACGGTGCGTACCGAACGTTTGTTACGTACTCTAGCCGCATGCCCGCCCGTGGAGATCACGACGCCCGCCGCCGCGACGTCTCGGAGGCCGTCTGGCGCGTGCTGGCCGCCCGCGGCTTCGACGGCCTGACGCTGCGCGCCGTCGCCGCCGAGATGAACGCCTCGACCGGCCTGCTGACGCACTACTTCCCGACCAAGAAGGCCCTGGTCAGGCACGCCCTCGACCTCGCCGGGGAACGCACCGGCACCCGGTCGCGCCCCGCTCCCCCGGCCCCCGGCCTGCCCGCCCTGCGCACGGCCCTGCTCGACGTGTTGCCGCGCACCGCCCAGGCCGTCGAGCTGAACCGCGTCTGGGTGAGCTCCTGGGACGCCGCGCTGGGCGACCCGGACCTGGGCGATCGCGAACGCGACCGTTACGAGCGCTGGCGCGGCGAGCTCCGCGCGCACCTGGAGAAGGCCGTCGAACTGGGCGAGCTGCCGCCGGACGCCGACGTGGAGGACCTGGCGGCGTCGGCGGCGGCGTTCACGCACGGCCTGGTGGTGCAGGTGCTGTTCGACCCGGACCGCTTCCCGCCCGAACGCCAGGCCGTGCTGCTGGACGCCTTCCTCGACTCCCTCGCGCACCGGCCCGGAAGACCCGCGGGGAGCCCGGACACCGAATGACCTATCATCTCGATATGAATACCAGGGAATACGGGGAACGGTTCGCCGCGCTGCTGCCGCGCCTGGAGCGCTCGGTCACGGTGGTCAAGCCGCCCGGCCAGGGCGAGGGGTACTGGGCGGGGGCGCCCAGCGCGGCCGCCGCGGACGGCTGGATCTACCTGGCGTACCGGCTGCGCCGCCCGGTCGGCGACGGCCGGGGCTACGCCGTCGCCGTCGCCCGGTCCCGCGACGGCGAGCGCTTCGAGACGCTGGTGACGATCGACAAGGACGCGATGGACACCGAGTCGCTGGAGCGCCCCGCCCTGGTGCGCACCCCGGACGGCCGGTGGCGGCTGTACCTGAGCTGCGCCACGCACGGCACCAAGCACTGGCGCGTGGAGGTCCTGGAGGCCGACGACCCCGCCCGGTTCGACGCCCGCGACCGGCGGGTCGTGCTGCCCGGCGACGCCGCCACCGGAGTGAAGGACCCGGTGATCGTCTGGCACGGCGGCCGCTGGCACCTGTGGGCCTCCTGCCATCCGCTGGCCGACGCCGCCGAGGCCGACCAGATGGTCACCGACTACGCCACCAGCCCCGACGGCCTGGAGTGGACCTGGCACGGCACGGCCCTGCGCCGCCGCCCCGGCGCCTGGGACGCGCGGGGCGTGCGGATCAGCGCGGTGCGCTTCGACGGCGGCTCGGTGGTGGCGGCCTACGACGGACGGGCCACCGCCGCCGAGAACTACGAGGAGCGCACCGGCATCGCGGTGGGCGGCGACCCCCGTTCGCTGACGGCGCTCGGCTCGGCGCCCTGGGCCGCCTCCCCGCACCACGGCGGCGGGCTGCGCTACCTGGACGTCCTGCCCGAGGGCGAGGGACGGTACCGGCTGTTCTACGAGGTGACCCGCGCCGACGGGGCGCACGAGCTGCGCACCGAACTGCGGGCCGGATCGCGCTGAGCCGCCCCGTACGGCCGCCCCGCGCCAGCCCGCGCGGGGCGGCCGCGCCTCAGCTCGCGCGGCGGCGGCCGTTGCGGGCCTGG
>NZ_BCQR01000090.1 GCF_001552175.1 Actinomadura kijaniata NBRC 14229 | reverse complement strand
TGCTGCTGGGCGGCTGGGCCGGCCTGCTGGTGGGGGCGCTGTGGGGCGCGGGCGGCACGACGCTGTGGCTGCACCGCACCGACGCCGCGCGGTCGTGGGCGCGCGGGGCGCTGGGCGAGCGCCGCACCGCCCGGCTGCTGCGGCCGCTGGAACGGGCCGGGTTCGCGGTGCTGCACGACCGGGCCCTGCCGCGCGGCCGCGCCAACCTGGACCATCTGGTGATCACCCCGGCCGGGACCGTGGTGCTGGTGGACTCCAAGAACTGGGCGCGCGGCCGCCGGTTGTGCCGCACCGGACGCACGGTGCAGCCCGCGCGGTACGAGGCGCGCCGGGTCCGCGAGGAGCTGGCGCGGGCGCTGGGCGGGCCGGTGGAGGTGCGGGCGGTGCTGGCCGTGCACGGCGGCGACCTGCCGCTGCTGCGGCGGGTGGCGGTCAACGGGGTGCCGCTGCTGCGCGCCCGCCAGGTCCGCCGCTGGATCGTCCGGCACTGCCCGGCCGCCGACCCGGCGCGCGCCGAACGGGTCCGGCGGGAGTGCGAGCGCCTGTTCCCGCCCTACCGGGAGCCGCCCCGCGCCGCCTGACGCAGGTGCCGGGCGGTGATCGAGGTGGGGTGGTCGAGCAGCGCGGCCGGGGTGCCGGTGAAGACGACCTCGCCGCCGTGCCTGCCGCCGCCGGGCCCCAGGTCGACGATCCAGTCGGCGTGGGCCGCCACGGCCGGGTCGTGTTCGATGACGATGACGGTGTTGCCGGCGTCGACCAGGCGGTCCAACAGTGCCAGCAGGGTGTCGGTGTCGGCCCGGTGCAGGCCGGTGGTCGGCTCGTCCAGCACGTGGACCGCGCCGGTACGGCGCAGGTGCCCGGCCAGTTTCAGGCGCTGGCGTTCACCACCCGACAGGGTCGACAGCGGCTGCCCGAGGGTGAGGTAGGGCAGGCCCACCTCGACGACCGGCCGCAGCCGCCGGGTGATCCTCGGTTCGATGAAGAAGTCGGCGGCCTGCCGCACGGTCAGGGCGAGCACGTCGACGATCGACAGGCCGCGCAGGGTGTGGTCGCGGACCTCGGGCCGGTAGCGGGTGCCGTGGCAGTCGGGGCAGACGGTGGTGACCGGATCCATGTAGGCCAGGTCGGTGAAGATGACGCCGTTGCCGTCGCAGCCGGGGCAGGCTCCCTTGGAGTTGAAGCTGAACAGGCCGATGTCGGCGCCGGTCGCCTCGGCGAACAGCCTGCGGATGGCGTCCATGACGCCCAGGTGGGTGGCGGGGCTGGACCGCCGGGAGGCCGCGATCGGCGACTGGTCCACCACGGTCGTCCCGGGGTGGCGGGCGACCAGCTCCCGCGTGACCAGGGTGCTCTTGCCCGATCCGGCCACCCCGGTGACGGCGGTGAGCACGCCGGTGGGGAACCGCACGGTGACGTTCTTGAGGTTGTGCCGGTCGGCTCCGGCGACGGTGAGCCAGCCGGTCGGCTCGCGCGGGACGGCCTTGGGCCGGACGCCGCGGCGCAGGCACCGGCCGGTGGGGGTGTCGGCGCGGCGCAGGTCGGCGACGGTGCCCTGGAAGACGATCCGGCCGCCGTCCGCTCCCGCGCCGGGGCCCATGTCGACCACGTGGTCGGCGATGGCGATGACGTCGGGGTCGTGCTCGACCACCAGCACGGTGTTGCCCTTGTCGCGCAGCTGGACCAGCAGGTCGTTCAGGCGGCCGACGTCGCTCGGGTGCATGCCGACGCTGGGTTCGTCGAAGACGTAGGTCAGGCCGGTCAGGCCGGAGCCCAGGTGCCGCACCACCTTCAGGCGCTGGGCCTCGCCGCCGGAGACGGTGGCGGTCGCGCGGTCCAGGCTCAGGTAGCCCAGGCCGATCGCCTCCAGGCGGCGCAGGCGGGTGACGGCGGCCGCGGCGACGGGCGCGCCGACCGGGTCGGTGACCTCCTCCAGCGCGGCGATCAGGTCGGGGATCTCCATGCGGCTCAGGTCGGCGATGGTGCGGCCGTTGATCCGGCTGGCCAGGGCCGTCCGGTTGAGGCGGGCGCCCTCGCACAGCGGGCAGGTCCGGGCGCCGGTGACCCGCCGGGTGGCGTCGCGGAGCCTGGCGGGCAGCGCGTCCGGGTCGCGTTTGAGGTAGAGGCGCTCGATGCGTTCGACCACGCCCTCGTAGGCGTTGTGCCCCACCGAGCCGGTGCGGTTGAGGCGGGGGACGCGAAAGCCCTTGCCGTGCAGCAGCAGCTCCATCTCCTGCTCGCTGAACGCGCGCAGCGGCTTGTCGGGGTCGAACAGGCCGGACTCGGCGTACAGCTGCCACGCGAAGGTGCCGACCGCGAACGGCTCGAAGCGGATCGCGCCCTGGTTGAGGGTTCTGTCCCGGTCCAGGAGCCGGTCGGGGACGACACGGACGACGCGTCCCAGACCGTCGCATTCGGGGCACATGCCGCGCGGGTCGTTGAACGAGTACCGGGTGGCCTCGCCCGCGCTGGGCTCGCCGCACCGGGAGAACAGCACCCGCAGCACCGAGGCGATGTCGGTGGCGGTGCCGACGGTGGAGCGGGCGTTGCCGCCGATCGGCCGCTGGTCGACCACCACGGCCGGGGCCAGTCCCTCGACGGCGTCGACGGCGGGCCGCTCGTAGCGGGGCAGGCGGTTGCGGATGTACCAGGTGAAGGTCTCGTTGAGCTGGCGCTGGGACTCCACGGCGATCGTGTCGAACACCAGCGACGACTTGCCCGAACCCGACACGCCGGTGAACACCGTGATCTGTTCCTTGGGGACGCGCAGGGTCAGGTCCCTCAGGTTGTTCTCACGCGCTCCGGTGATCGTGATGTGGGTGCTGTGGCGGGTCATGGCGGTGACGCTAGGCGGCCATCAGGTCAGCTTCCGGCCTGATTGGCCGGGATACTGGGGCGGGTGAGCACCGACACCTCGGCGCGGCTGCTGCGGCTGCTGAGCCTGTTGCAGACCCGCCGCGAACGGACCGGACCGGAGCTGAGCGAGCGGCTCGGCGTCAGCGAGCGCACCGTGCGCCGTGACGTGGAACGGCTGCGCGACCTGGGCTATCCGGTGCGCGCCACGCGCGGCGCGATCGGCGGTTACCGGCTGGAGGCCGGGGCCGCGATGCCGCCGCTGCTGCTGGACGACGAGGAGGCGGTCGCCATCGCCGTCGGGCTGCGCGGCGCGGCCCGGGGCGCGGTGACCGGGATCGAGGACAGCGCGCTGCGGGCGCTGGCCAAGCTGGAGCAGGTGCTGCCGGACCGGCTGCGGCGGCGGGTCGCCGCGCTGCACGAGGCGACCGTGGCGCTGGACGGTCCGCCCGCCGGCCCGGCGGCCGATCCGGCGACGCTGACCGCGCTGGCCACCGCCTGCCGGGACCGGGAACGCGTACGGTTCCGCCACCGGGGGAGCGACGGCGCGCACGGCCGCCGCCTGGTCGAGCCGCACCGGCTGGTGACGGCCTCGCGGCGCTGGTACCTGCTGGCCTGGGACTGCGACCGGGAGGACTGGCGGACCTTCCGGGTGGACCGCCTGGACGAGGTGCGTCCCACCGGGGTGCGGGTCGCGCCGCGCGAGCTGCCCGGCGGGGAGGACCCGGCCGGTTTCGTGCGGCGTTCGCTGTCGGGGGCGCGGCCGGCCACGCGCGCGGTGCTGCTGGTGCACGCCCCGGCCGACGAGGTCGCCGAACGGTTCCGGGTGGGCCCGGGGGAGCTGGAGCCCGTCGACGAACGCACCTGCCTGCTGCGCACCGCGGCCGACTCGTTAGAGTGGACGGCGCTGCGGATCGCCTATCTCGACGTCGATTTCGAGGTTCGCGAGCCGCCCGAGCTCGCCGCGTTGGTGCGCCGGATGGGCGCGCGTCTGTCGCGTTCGGCGGGCGGCGGCGGCTCTGAGCTGTGACAATAGGATAACGAGGGTCGAGGAAGAGGCGATGATGTCGTTCGGCCGTTCTGTCCCCCCACCCGACGCTTTGCGCCGGGCACTGCTGCGCGGCGGGCTGGCCGCCGCCGTCACGTTTCCCCTGGCCGTCGGGTGCGCCCGCTCCACCCGGCCCGCCGCCGCCGTGGACCGCGATCCCAACGAGCGGCTCACCCCGGCGCAGGCGTGGCGTCGGCTGACCGATGGCAACCGGCACTGGGCGGAGGGCCGGTTGCTCCATCCCGACCAGAGCGATCGGCGCCGCCGCCAGGTCGCCGCCCGGCAGTCCCCGCTGGCGACGGTTGTGACCTGCATCGACTCGCGGGTGCCGCCCGAGACGGTGTTCGACCAGGGGGTGGGTGACGTGTTCGCGGTGCGGACCGGCGCGCAGACCCTCGACGGGCTGGTGACCGGGTCGGTGGAGTACGGGCCGCTGGAGAACGACACCCCCCTGATCGTGGTGCTGGGTCACCAGCGGTGCGGCGCGGTCGCCGCCGCCGTGGCCGCGTTGAGCGGTGGACACCGACCGCCCGGCGGGCTGGGCGAGATCGTGACGGCGCTGCGTCCGGCGTTCGCCGACGCCCGCCGCCAGGCCGGGCCTCGCGCGGAGACCGCCGCGCTGGTGGAGGCGACCGTCCGTGCGCAGATCCTGCGCACGGTGCAGACGCTGAAAGCCGATCCGGCGCTGGCCGGTCGGCTGCGCTCCGGTGCGCTCGGGCTGGTGGGGGCCTACTACAGCCTCGACACCGGGGTCGTGTCACCGCTCGCGACGCTGGGTGTTTGACCCGCACCTCCTCGGGCAGGGCACTCGACCCAAGCACCCAGGAGGGAAAACCGACGATGAGCAGGATCGAACAGTCGATCGACGTACAGGTGCCGGTCCGCACCGCCTACAACCAGTGGACCCAGTTCGAGAGCTTCCCGGAGTTCATGGAGGGCGTGGACCGCATCGACCAGATCTCCGACACCCGCACGCACTGGGTGACCAGCATCGCCGGGGTCAAGCGGGAGTTCGACGCCGAGATCACCGAGCAGATCCCCGACGAGCGGGTGGCGTGGACCTCCATCGGCGAGCCCCGGCAGGCGGGCGTGGTGACGTTCCACCGGCTCGGTGAGAACCAGACGCGCGTGATGCTGCAGATGGAGTACGAGCCCGAGGGCGTCGCCGAGAAGGCCGCCGACGCGCTCAACGTCGTCGAGCGCCGGGTCAAGGGCGACCTGAAGAAGTTCAAGGAGTTCATCGAGGCGCGCGGCGGTCAGGAGACCGGCGCCTGGCGCGGCGAGGTCGGACAGGACCCCACGTCCTGACGCGCCCCACCGCGTCCCACATGTCCTGCCGCTTCCCGGAACGAACCAGGAGGCGCCCCGGCGGGCGCTCCGGCCATCGGCCGGAGCGCCCGTCCGGCTGTTCGGGGAGGGAATGACCCCTTTCGCCGCGGTGTGACTCGTGCTACACACGGGTGATTCACGAGCTTCCCGAGCGGCGGAGGACCCCCATGACCGTGACACGTCGGCAGGTGCTGGCCACATCCGGGGCGCTGGGCGCGGCCGGAATCGCCTTCACCGGGGCGGTGGAGGAGCTGTTCGGCGGCAGCGAGCCCGCCGCGCGGGCCGCCGCCGCGGTCGGCGGCACCGACGGGTACGGGCCGCTGGTCCCCGATCCCAAGGGGATCCTGGACCTGCCGCGCGGCTTCCGCTACACGATCCTGTCGCGCGAGGGCAGGCCGTTGCGGTCCGGGCAGGGCAAGGTGCCCGGCAACCACGACGGCATGACCGCCCTGCCGGGCCGTGGTCGCGACGAGCTGTGGCTGGTGCGCAACCACGAGAACCGGCCCAACGCCCGCAACCCGGTGCCCGTCGTCAAGGGCATCACCTACGACCCGGCGGCCAAGGGCGGCTGCACCACGATCGGGCTCTCCGGCGGGAAGGTGCGCACCGAACGGGTCGCCATCGCCGGGACCGCCGTCAACTGCGCGGGCGGCCCCACCCCGTGGGGTACGTGGCTGACGTGCGAGGAGGACGAGTCCAAGGCCGGGACCAACGGCTACTCCAAGGACCACGGGTTCATCTTCGAGGTGGACCCCTACCGGGGGCGCACCGACGCCAAGCCGTTCACCGCGATGGGGCGCTTCCAGCACGAGGCCGTCGCCGTCGACCCGCACAGCGGGATCGTGTACGAGACCGAGGACGCGTTCGCCCATCCATTCGGGCTGTTCTACCGGTTCCTGCCGCGCAGGCCCAAGGGCGGGTTCGGCAGCCTGCACGCGGGCGGGCGGCTGGAGGCGCTGCGGGTGCCGGGCGTGCCCGACCTGTCGGTGGTGCAGCAGGCCGGGACCAGCTTCGACAAGGTCGAGTGGGTGAAGGTCCCCGACCCGCTGGCCAAGCAGACCCCGATCCGGTTGCAGGACTTCGGCAGGGGCGGCATCACCCACGCCCAGAAGCTGGAGGGCTGCTACTGGGGCGGTGACCGGGTCTACTTCGTCTCCAGCTACGCGCGGTCGCGGGAGGGTTCCGGGGCCGACCACTTCGGGCAGGTGTGGTCCTATGAGCCGCGCCGCAACCGCCTGACGCTGGTCATCGTGTTCGGCCGCGGAACCGATGTGAACAAGCCGGGCGAATCACCCGACAACATCTGCCTGGCCCCGCAGGGCGGGCTGATGGTGTGCGAGGACGGCGGCGGCGAGCAGTTCGTGTACGGCGTGACGCGCAAGCGCCGGGTGTACCCGATGGCCCGCAACCGGCAGAACATCGGCACCCCGCAGGCTCCCGAGTACGGCGAGTTCGCGGGGGTGACGTTCTCCCCGGACGGCCGCACGATGTTCGTCAACGTCTACGACCCGGGGACCACCTTCGCCATCACCGGTCCCTGGCACCGGGGTACGGGCCTGTAGCCAGCTCGTCCAGCAGCGCGGCGACGGCGGGCGGCCGGGGCCCGGCGGGGACCACGGCGGCGATGCGGCGGTGGCCCAGCTCGGGGGCGTCGGCGCGCACCACGCCCGCCTCGCGGTGCAGCGCGAACGCCAGGCCGGGCAGGGCGGTGACGGCCAGCCCCCGGGAGACCAGGCACTGCACGGCCACGTGGTCGTCGGTGGCGAACGCGATGCGGGGGGTGAACCCGGCCTCGGCGCAGGCGTGCAGCAGGTGGCCGCGGCAGCGTTCGCAGCCCGAGACCCAGGGGTCGTCGGCCAGGTCGGCCAGCCGCAGCCGCCCCTTCCCGGCCAGGGGGTGGCCGGCGGGCAGCGCCAGGTGGATGGGGTCCTCGTGCAGCGGGATCTCGCGCAGGCGGGTGTCGGTGTCGGGCGGGGAGTGCGGGTAGGCGAACACCACCGCCAGGTCGGCCTCGCCCGCGCGCAGCAGGGCCAGGGCCTGGGGCGGCTCGGCCTCGGTGAGGGTGACGGCGACGCCGGGGGCGCGCTCGCGCAGCCGGGCCAGGGCGTCGGGCAGCAGGGCCGCGGCGGCGGTGGGGAACACCGCCGCGCGCACGCGTCCGGCGCGCAGCCCGGCGATGGCGGCGATGCGCTCCTCCACGTCGGCGGTGCGGGCCAGCACGTCCTCGATGTGGTCGACCAGGATGCGCCCGGCCTCGGTGAGCCGCACGCCGCGCCCGTGCCGCACCACCAGCGGCGTTCCCACCTCGGCCTCCAGGCGCGCGATGTGGTGGGAGACGGCGGGCTGGGTGAACGACAGGGCGCGGGCGGCGGCGGTCATCGAGCCGAGCCGGGCGACCTCGCGCAGCACGCGGGCGCGGTGCAGGTCCAGCATGGACGCAAGGTATCAATCAGATTTTGGGGTGAGCCAGAAAATCTCACTTTGCCCTATGGCTGTGGTGAGGCGGATCATCGGAGTATGAGCATTTCGACCAGGATTTCCCTCAGTGAGGCCCGGCGGGAGTTCGCCGCCGAGGTCGCCTATCTCGACACCGCCGCCTACGGGCTGCCGCCGCGCGCCGCGCACCGGGCCATGCTGGAGGCCGAGCGGGCACGTGCCGCCGGGACGTTGGACCTGGCGGCGATGGACGAGGCGGTGCGGCGCTCGCGCGCGGCGTTCGCGCGGCTGGCGGGGGTGCCCGCCGAGCGGGTGGCGGTCGGACCGCAGGTGTCGTACTTCGTCGGGCTGGTCGCGGCGTCGCTGCCCGCCGGGGCGACGGTGCTGGTGGCCGAGGAGGACTTCACCTCGGTGCTGTTCCCGTTCCTGGCGCGGCCGGAGCTGACGGTGCGGTCGGTGCCGCTGGAGCGGATCGCCGAGGCGGTGGACGAGCGGGTCGATCTGGTGGCGGTGTCGGCGGTGCAGTCGGCCGACGGCCGGATCGCGCCGCTGGCGGAGCTGGCCGAGGCGGCGCGGGCGTGCGGGGCGCGGATCCTGCTGGACGCCACGCAGGCCGCGGGCTGGCTGCCGTTGCCCATGGACCGGGTGGACCTGGTGGTGTGCGGCGGCTACAAGTGGCTGCTCGGGCCGCGCGGCACCGCGTTCCTGACCGGAAGCCGCGAGGCGCTGGCGCAGCTTCCGCCGGTCGGGGCGGGCTGGTACGCCGGGGCCGAGGTGTGGGACTCCCTGTACGGCCCTCCGCTGCGGCTGGCGGACGACGCGCGCCGTCTGGACCTGTCCCCGGCCTGGTCGAGCTGGGTGGGGCAGGCCCCGGCGCTGGAGTGGCTGGAGCGGGTGGGGGTCGAGGCGATCCACACCCACGACGTGGCGCTGGCCAACCGTTTCCGGGCGGGGCTGGGGCTGCCTCCGGGGGACTCGGCGATCGTGTCGGTCCCGGTGGTCGACGGCACGGCCGAGGCGCTGCGCGCCCACGGGGTGGTGGCCGCGCTGCGGGCCGGACGGCTGCGGTGCGCGTTCCACGTCTCCACCGATGAGGAGGACGTGGACAGGGCGGTCGCCGCGCTGGCGGGCCGGGTGGTGCGCCGGGAGCCGGCGCGGGGAGCCCGCGGATGAGGACGGCCGGGTGGCGGGGAGGAGGCCGGCCGAGCTCGGTCCTGGCATAATCCGCTGATCTTCGATGAAAGGGGATGCGATGACGTTGGCACAGGTGGCGGCGTTCGCGGGGGTGATGCTGCTCGGCGCGCTGGCGCCGGGGCCCGACTTCGCGGTGGTGGTGCGGCAGGCGGCCACCGGCGGGCGGCGGGCCGGGATGGCGGCCGCCGCCGGGATCGCGGTCGGGGTGTTCGTGTGGGCGGCCACGGCCGCGCTGGGGGTGGCGGCGCTGCTGGCGGCGTCGGCGACCGCCTACACCGTCGTGAAGGTCGCGGGCGCGGTGTACCTGCTGTACCTGGGGGTGCGGTCGTTGCTGGCGGCGCGCCGGGGCGGCGGCGCGGAGCCCGCGACCGAGGGCGGGCGCCGGGCGTCGGCGTGGGCCGGGTTCCGGCAGGGGCTGCTGACCAACGTCCTCAACCCCAAGGCGGCGGCGTTCTTCGTGGCGCTGATGCCGCAGTTCCTGGGCGACGACCCGCGGGTGGGCGGGACGCTGGTGCTGTCGGTGGTGGCGACGCTGGTGGCGGGAGCCTGGTTCCTGGTGGTGGCCAACGTGGTGGGCGCGTTGCGGCGGGTGTTCTCGCGCGAGGGGGTGCGGCGGGCCATCGACGGGGTGACCGGCGCGGCGCTGATCGGGCTGGGCGTGCGGATGGCGGCCGACTGACCCGAACGTCGCTCTAGTGCGGGTGGGCGCGGCGGGCTACGGTGCGTTCATGGCGGAGATCCACGGCACGTGTGACGAACGGTTCGGCGCGGTGCGCGAGGTCCTGGCGGCGTCGCTGGACCGCGACGACGTGGGGGCCTCGGCGGCGGTCTACCTGGACGGCGAGCCGGTGGTGGACCTGTGGGGCGGCCACGCCGACGAGCAGCGGACGCGGCCGTGGGAACGCGACACGATCGTCAACTGCTGGTCCACCACCAAGACGATGACGGCGCTGTGCGCGCTGGTGCTGGCCGACCGGGGCGAACTGGACCTGTTCGCCCCGGTCGCGCGGTACTGGCCGGAGTTCGCGGCGGCGGGCAAGGACCGGGTGGAGGTACGGCACCTGCTGTCGCACACCGCCGGGCTGCCGGCCTGGGAGGCCGAGCCGATGGCCACCGAGGACCTGTACGACTGGGAGAAGGCGACCTCGGTGCTGGCGCGGCAGGCGCCGGCGTGGGAGCCGGGGACGGCGGCGGGCTACCACGCCTTCACCCAGGGGTACCTGGTGGGCGAGGTGATCCGGCGGGTGACCGGGACGACGGTGGGGCGGTTCTTCGCCGAGCAGGTCGCCGGTCCGCTGGGCGCCGACTTCCACATCGGGCTGGCCCCCGAGCACGACCACCGCGTGTCGCCGATCATTCCGGCGCCGGTTCCGGCGGAGGGGCCGGAGCGGGAGGCGATGCGGGAGGCGGCCCGGTTCTTCGCCAACCCCCCGTTCTCGGCCGCGACCGCCAACACCGCCGCGTGGCGGCGCGCGGAGGTCCCGGCGGCGGGCGGTCACGGCAACGCGCGTGCGGTGGCGGCGGTGCAGTCGGTGCTGGCCAACGGGGGCGAGGCGCGGGGCGTGCGGCTGCTGTCGCCCGCCGGGTGCGAGGCGGTGTTGCAGGAGCAGTTCCACGGCAAGGACCGTTTCCTGGGCGTGGCGATGCGCTACGGCATGGGCTACGGGCTGCGCAGCGACGAGGTGCCGATCTCGCCGAACCCGCGCGCGTGTTTCTGGGGCGGGTGGGGCGGCTCGCTGGTGGTGGTCGACCTGGACGCGCGCCTGTGCGTGGCGTATGTGATGAACCGGATGCTCGGCGGCACGCTGGGCGACACCCGGGGCGTCGGCATCGTGATGGCCGCCTACGCGTCGTTGGGGGCCTGAGACCGGGGTGGGTGTCGACTGGGTGTGGATGCGCCCGCGTCCGGGCGTGGACCGGGCGGCACTGGAGGCGGCGGTCGCGGCGCAGGCAGCCTGGTACCGGGAGCGCGGGGCGGTGGATCCGGAGGAGTTCGGTCATCTGCCGGTGCCGGTGGCTCCGCGGGGCGCGCCCGAGCTGGACGACCTGGTGGAGGCGTGCGGGCGGGACGCCTACCGGGTGCAGGTGCTGGTGCTCAACCAGGCGTTTCCCCCGGAGTGGCGGTCGGCGGACCACCGCAGTCACCTGCCCGACGAGCTGGCGGTGCGGGTGCGGCGGTGGCGTCGGCATCGCGAGGAGGTCGCGGCGGGCGGGCACCGGGAGTTCCTGCGGGCCTGGCACGACCACCGCGCGGCGCGGGAGACGGCGCGGGCGTGGGCGCGGCTGCGGGAGCTGGCGGAGGCGGCCGGGGAGCGCACCAACAACTGGGCGCGGCGCCCGGAGCTGGTCGAGCTGCGCGAACGGATCCTGGCGGCGACGCCGCCGGGGGTGCCGGCCGCTCCGCGTTGGGGCGCGGTCCCTTCGGATGGGCCAGGTGAGGACCGGACGCCGTTCGTGGCGATGGTGCGGGAGTGGAACCGGCGGGTGCCGGGCGGGCAGAAGGTGCGGGTGCTCCTTCCCGCGCCGTTGGAACAGGAGCTGGCCGAGGCGGTGGGCTGCGACTGGCTGGCGGAGTTCCTGGACTGGGCGCAGCGGGCCGCCGACGAGGGCCGCGGCCTGCTGCTGTGCTGAAGGGGCGTGGCGGGGGTCAGGTCTCGGGCAGCCGGTAGATGCGGACCCAGTCGACCTCCATGGTGACCTTGGCCGGGGTGGTGCGGTCGCGGCAGAAGCGGGGGCCGCGGTCGCAAATTTGGTCCATCTGCAGGGCCAGGCCCATGCGGGTGCGCGGGTGCTGGGGCAGCAGGCGGCCGGTGTAGTGCCACACCTTGCGGCCGTCGATCCAGTAGGTGAGGCTGCCGGGCTTCCAGTCCAGGGCGACGGTGCGCCATCGGGTGAAGTCGGCGCGGACGGTGCGGCCGGTCTCGTCGCCGTCGGGGCCCTGGTGGACGAACAGGCCGGTGGTCCTGCGGGTGGGGTCGATGACCTCGGCGAAGTTGATCTCGGCCTTCTCGGGGTCGCCGAAGCGTTCGGGCCACAGCAGCGCCACGGCCGAGTAGCCCTTGCCGGGGTCGGCGCGCATGCGGACCTCCCAGCGGCCGTAGCGCTGGTTGAGGCGGGAGGCGACGCCGCCGGACAGGTCCTTGCCGCCGTACAGGGCGCCGGTGAGGCGGAGCGTGCCGTCGGCGACGCGGGTGGCGTCGTCGGTGCGGGGGTTCACGCGGGCGTCGGGGGTGTCGTAGACGACCCATTTGGCGGGGTCTGGGCGGGTGCCGTCGAAGTCCTCGGTGACGACGGGGGCTCCCCATCCGGCGGGGGCGGGCGGTTTGCCGGGCGGGCGGCGCGGGGCGGGGGTGCTGTCACCGGTGTCGTGGCGGGTGTTGTCGCGGGTGTTGTGGCGTTTCATGACGGCCTGGAGGTCGGGGTGGCCGTCGGTGCCGTCGGCGTCGGCCAGGGAGGGGCAGGCCCAGCGGGGCTGGCGGCTCCAGGAGTAGCTGACGTCGAAGGCGGGGGCGGGGACCAGGTTCCTCCAGCGGTCCAGGATGGCCTGGAGCTGGGCGGCGGTGGGCAGCCGCCAGGCCCGGCCCCCGGTGCCGGCGCCGGTGACGCACTGCTGGCCGAAGGTCTGGTAGACGGGGACGATCTTCTCGCGGGCGAATCCGGCCCTGGCGGCCTGGCCGACCATGCGGTCGATGACCTCCAGGTCGCATCTCCCGGCGGTGGTACGGCACGGGTAGGGGTCCAGGCCGATCAGGTCCAGGCCGGTGTCGGCGGCGCGCGGCGGGGCGGCGTTCCAGTCGGTGAGGGAGGCGAACGCGCGGTGTCCGGGGGCGTGGCGGTGGACGATCGCGGCGCGTTCGCGGATCCGGGCGGTGATGCCGGGGCAGCGCTTGGGGTCGGGTTCGTCGGCCAGGTACCAGCCGTAGACGCGCGGGTGCCGGGCGAACCGCTTGACGGTGGCGGTGAAGTCGCGGGTGGCGTCGGCGGAGGGTTCGCACGGGGTGCCGCCGGTCCACAGCAGCGCCTGGGCTCCCTTGGGGAGGGTGTCCAGGGCCTTGGCGTCGGGGGCCAGGTCGAACAGGTCGTAGCCGAGGGCCGCGGCCTTGGCGTGGTCGGCGGCGGGCAGGTTGAGGGCCAGGTGGCGGGTGGCGCGTGCGGGCGTGCCGCCGGGCGAGGGCGTGGCGGTCGGGGCACGTGGCGGGGTGGCGGTGGGGCGCGGGGCCGCGTCGCCGGGGCCGGGGGTGAGGACGAGGCCGGTGGCCGTTCCGGCGGCGGCCGCGGCGAGGGCGACCGAGGCGATCCCTGCGGTGAGGCGTGGTCTCATGCGCGTCTCCCGACTGCGCGTGCGGGAAGCGAGGGCTGCGCGCATTCTGACGCGTTTCGCGGAGGCGGGCGAGCCTTTCGCCCGGACGGTGATGGGACGCGGGGTCAGCCGGTGACGGCGGGGTCCTTGGCGACGGCCTGCCAGCGGTGCGTCCACCGGTCGCGCACCTGGGCGAACGCGGCCGGGTCGAGGTCGTGGACGCTGACGGTGACGGCGCAGTCGGCGGGGCCGGAGTCGGTGAGCGGACGGTCGGCCGACACCACGACCAGGTCGTCGTCGGTGTCGACGAACACGCTCTGGAAGCGGCTGCGGTGGCGGACGTCGACGGCGTCGACCAGGTCCAGCACGTCGCCCGGCGCGGCCGAGCCGGTCAGGCGCAGCGTGCGGCGAGAGCCGGTGGGATGGCATTCCAGCAGGAAGCGCAGTTGCTGGAGGAAGGAGCGCCAGTCCTCGCGGACGGCGTGGTGGGCGTCGTCGCCGCCGGTGGGCCGCTGCCGGGTGCGCACCCGGACCAGGGTGCCGGTCGGGCGCGGCTCCAGCTCCAGGAGCCGGCCGTCCTCCCAGGCGATGCGGTCGGGCGGGGTGCGGGTGGCCCGTTCGGTGAAGATGAGGTGGATCTCCCGTTCCAGGCCCGGGTGGTCCCAGCCGAACCAGTGGCGGATGAGCGCCGGATCGGTGAGCGCCCGCCAGACCTCGGCGCGGGGCGCGGCGATGAGGGTCTTGACGGCGAAGGGCCGCTGCTCGGGCGGCTGCTCGGCCCGCCGCTCGGGCCGCTGGTCAGGTTGTGGGGACATGGTCGTCGCCTTCCTGCGCGGGAGGCCCCTTGGATCGTCATCGTCCAAAGAGGGCCGGCGATCGTCAACGGGAAACGACCACGAACGGAAAACGGCTGGCGGGCGCCGGGCCTCCCCTCCATGATGGCGGGCGGTCGTTTCCCGTCCCGTGAGGAGTCGTGACAGGTGTCCACCCTGTGGCAGCACGAGATCGCCGAGTCCGAGCACCGCGTTCTCAACCCGTTCACCGACGACAAGCTGCGACTGCTGGGCGAGGTCGCGCGGATCGCGCCGGGGGCGCGGATCCTGGACCTGGCGTGCGGCAAGGGCGAGATGCTGTGCCGCTGGGCGGCCGAGCGCGGCGCGCACGGCGTCGGGGTGGATCTCAGCGAGGTGTTCCTGTCGGACGCCCGTGCCCGCGCCGAGGAGTTGCGGGTGGCCGAACGGGTGCGTTTCGTGCACGGGGACGCCGGGGCCTACCGGGCCGAGCCTGGGGCGTTCGACGTGGTCTGCTGCATCGGCGCGACCTGGATCGGCGGGGGCCTGGCCGGGACGCTGGAGGTGATGCGTCCCGCGCTGGCCCCCGGCGGGTTGCTGCTGGTGGGCGAGGTGTTCTGGAACGAGACGCCGCCGCCCGCGGCGTATGCGGCGCTGGGTTGCAAGCCCGACGAGTTCGCCGACCTGGCGGGCACGCTGGACCGGTTCGAGGCGGCCGGGGTCGAGCTGGTGGAGATGGTGCTCGCCGACACCGGCGACTGGGACCGGTATGTGGCCTCGCAGTGGTGGACGGTCCACCAGTGGTTGAAGGCCCATCCCGGGGATCCGCGCGCCGGGGAGATGCGGGCGTTCGCCGACCGGGCGCGGCGTTCCCATCTGGCTTATGGACGCCGTTACCTGGGGTGGGGCGTGTTCGTGCTGCGCGGTGAGCCCGCCTGAGTCAGGTGACCGGAACGGGGGTCAGGCGCGGCAGGACCTGTTCGCCGACGCGGTAGGCCTCCTCCAGGTGGGGCCAACCGGACAGGATGAACTCCTCCATGCCCACGGCGGCGTACTGGCGGATGAGGTCGGCGACCTCGTCGTGGGAGCCGACCAGGGCGGTCCCGGCGCCCTCGCGGACCAGGCCCGCGCCCGCCCACAGACCGGGGTGGATCTCCAGGTCGCGGAGGGAGCCGCCGTGCAGGTCGACCATGCGGCGCTGGCCGACCGAGTCGAAGCGGGCGAAGCGCTGCTGGGCGGCGGCGATGCGGGCGGGGTCCATCCCCTTGAGCAGCCGTTCGGCCTCCGCCCACGCCTGCTCGCCGGTGTCGCGGGTGATGACGTGCAGGCGGATGCCGAAGCGCAGGGGGCGGCCGTGCCGGGCGGCCAGGGCGCGCAGGCGGGCGACGCGCTCGGCGATGGCGGCCGGAGGTTCGCCCCACATCAGCGCCACGTCGGCGTGGCGGGCGGCGACGCGTTCGGCGGCCGGGGACGCGCCGCCGAAGTACAGGTCGGGGATCTGCTCCAGCGGGGTGGCCAGGCCGCCGCCCTCGAGGCGGTAGTGGTCGCCGTGGTGGTCGAACGGGACGCCGCTCCAGGTGCGGCGCAGCACGTGCAGGAACTCGTCGGTGCGGGCGTAGCGGGCGTCGTGGTCGAGGAAGTCGCCGTAGGCGCGCTGTTCGACGGGGTCGCCGCCGGTGACGACGTTGAGCAGCAGGCGTCCGCCGGTGACGTCCTGGAACGCCTGGGCCTGCTGGGCGAGCAGGGTGGGCAGCGCGAAGCCGGGCCGGAACGCCACCAGCAGTTTCAGGCGCTCGGTGTGCTGGGCGACCGCGCCGCACACGATCCAGGGGTCGGGGCAGCCGGCGCCGACGGGGGTGAGGGCGGCCTGGAAGCCGGAGTCCTCGGCGGCGCGGGCGACCTGGGTGAGGTAGCCGACGGTGGCGGGGCGGTCGGCGGCGCGGCGGGCGTCGGTGGTGGTGATGGCGGTGCGGACCTGGTGGCCGTCGCCGGTGGTGGGCAGGAACCAGTGGAAGCGCATGGAGGCGGGTCTTTTCTGCCGGTGACTCGGGCTGGTGGGTCAGGCTGGTGGGTCAGGCGGCGGCCCGGCGGACGGCGGCGGCGATCGTCTCGCGCAGGGCCGGGTGGGCGGGGTCGGTGCGGGGGTCGGGGGCGTGGGGCAGGTCGGAGGGGTGGTCCAGCAGCAGGCGGCCGGGGCGGCGGCTGAGCACCAGCACGCGGGTGCCCAGGTACACGGCCTCGTCGACGCTGTGGGTGACGAACAGCACGGTGGTGCCGGTGGTCTGCCAGATGCGGCGGATCTCTTCCTGGAGGCGTTCGCGGGTGAGGGCGTCCAGGGCGGCGAACGGCTCGTCCATCAGCAGGATCGCCGGGCCGGGCGCCAGGGCCCGGGCGATGGCGGCGCGTTGCTGCATGCCGCCGGACAGTTCGTGGGGACGGTGGTCGGCGGCGTCGGTGAGGCCGACGGCATTCAGCAGCTCGGCGGCGCGTTCGCGGCGGCGGTCCCGGGGGACGCCGGTGGCGCGCAGGCCGAACTCGACGTTGCCGCGCACGCTCAGCCAGGGGAACAGGCGCGGTTGCTGGAAGACCACGCCGCGGTCGGGTCCGGGGCCGGTGACGGGCCGTCCCGTGACCTCGACGGCGCCGCCGGTGGGGGTGAGGAACCCGGCGACCAGGCGCAGCAGGGTGGACTTGCCGCAGCCGGAGGGGCCGACGACGGTGACGAACGCGCCCGGTGGGATCTCGGCGTCGATGCCGTCGAGGGCCTGGGTGCGGGTACGGCGGCGGCCGTAGGACAGGGAGACCTCGCGCAGGGCGACGGCGGCGTCGTGCGAGGCCGGTGCGGCTGGTTCGGTCGGCGCGGTCAGTTCGGGCGGTGCGGGCTCAGCCGGGGAAGGCATCGTGCAGCTCCTTGGTGGCCAGGCCCTGCTGGAAGACGGTCAGGTCCGGCACCGACGGGATCTTCTTCTGCCCGTGCAGGAAGCGGGCGGCGTTGTGCAGGTCGTCGGCGAGCCTGCCGGGTTTGCCGGGGGTGCCCAGGTAGTCGGGGCCCGCCTGCTGCCCGGCGTCGAGCAGGACGAGCTGGCCGATCTGGCGGGCGGCCTCGGCGGGCGGCAGGTTGAGCTGGCGGCCGACGGCGGCGGCCGCGGCGTTCCTGTCCGAGCGCACGAGTTTGACGGCGCGGTCCTGCTGGGTGAGCCAGGCGCGCAGGGCCTTGGGGTACTTGTCGGCGAACGCGGTGCGCACCACGGCCAGGTCGGCGGTGACCTTGCCCTTGGCGGCGAGCTGCTTACTGGTGACCAGGGTCTTTCCGGTCTTGCGCAGTTCGCCGAGGACGGGGGTCCAGGTGTAGGCGGCGTCGATGTCGCCGCGGGTCCAGGCGGCCTGGATGTCCGGGGGCTCCAGGTCGACCAGGGTGACGTCGCCCTCGGTCAGGCCCGCCTCGCCGAGGGCGGCCAGCAGGCTGTAGTGGGCGGTGGAGGAGAACGAGGTGGCGATCTTCCTGCCCTTCAGCGCCCCGACGGTGGTGGCGGTGCGGGCGACCAGGGCCTCGTTCTCGCCGATCACGTCGAAGATCCAGGGGATCCTGTAGCGGATGTTCAGCGGTGCCGACAGGCCGCGGGTCACGGGGCTGGACCCGGCCAGGCCGATGTCGATGCTCCCGGCGACCATGGCGGTGTTGACGTCGCCGCCGGACTCGAACCGCGACCAGGTGACGCGGGTGTGGGGCAGGGCCTGCTCCAGCCACCGCAGGTCCTTGACGATCAGGTCGCCGTTGGGGATGGCCTGGTAGCCGATGCGCAGCGTCCTGGGGGTGCCGTCGGGGTTGGGCGGGGCGTCGGCCTGGGCGGCGCCGGCGCCGGTGCCCGAGGCGCAGCCGGACAGGGTCAGGGTCGCGGCGGCCGCCAGGGCGGCGAGGGCGGGCAGGAGGCGGTGTCTCACGGGGGTGTTCCTCTCAGGTGCGGCCGCGCCAGGGGGCCAGGCGGCGTTCGGCCAGTTGCAGGGCGGCGTCGATGAGCAGTCCGGAGACGCCGATGACCAGCAGGCCCAGCACGACCAAGTCGGTCTGGTTGTAGCGCTGGGCGTCGCGGATCATGCCGCCGATGCCGGGCACGCCGTTGACGGTCTCGGCGGCCACGACGGTGGTGTAGGCGACGCCGACGGCGACCCGCACGCCCGTCATGACCTCCGGCAGCGCCGAGGGCAGCACGATGCGCAGCGGGATCTGCCAGCCGCGGGCGCCCAGGGAGCGGGCGGCGTTGAGGTAGTCGGCGTGGACGCCGCGCACGGCCTCGGCGGTGGCGACCGCGACCGGCGGCAGCGCGGCGATCAGCAGCAGCGTGGTCTTGGGGAGCTCGTCGATGCCGAACCAGATGATCAGCAGGCTGAAGTAGGCCAGCGGCGGCAGCGTGCGCACGAACGTGACCAGCGGGCTCAGCAGGGCGCGGACGGTGGGCACCAGGCCGATCAGCAGGCCGAGCGCGACGCCGCCGGTGATCCCGTACAGGCTGCCCAGCAGGATGCGGCGCAGGCTGGCGGCCAGGTGCTCGTGCAGCAGGTGCCCGGCGTAGCCGCGCTGCCCGTCGTGGACGGTGGAGGTGGCGATCAGCTGGTGCCAGACGGCTCCGGGGGAGGGGACGAACACCGGGGGCCAGAGGCGGCTGGCGGCCACCGCCCACCAGAGGGCGAGCAGGACCAGCACGCCCGCCACGGGCAGCGCCGTCCGCAGGGCGAGGGCACGGACCACGGCGGCGACCCCTTTCCCATTAAGCATACCTGTCAGATAGGAAAAGACTGTAATGCGCTGATCGTCTTCACGCAAAGGCGGGCCCCGCCGACCGGCTCCCGATGGATCGGCGGGCAAGGGCCTGGACCCGTTGCGGGACGAGCGTGGCGGGCCGGGCGCCGGGAGGGGAACGTCATGGCCCGCGCCATCCCGCCGGGTGGCTCGACGGCATCCGCCGGGACGGCCTCCAGGGGTGGGCGGCCGTCCCGGCGGGCGGGCGGTCAGAGCGGGCGGTCAGAGCGGGCGGTCAGAGCGGGCGGTCAGAGCGGGCGGTCAGAGCGGGCGGTCAGAGCGGGCGGTCAGAGCGGGAGGGTCAGGACAGACCGCACAGGCGCAGCAGGGCGCAGGTCGCGGCGGCGGCGATCACGACGACGGGGAACGGGGCGCGGCGCAGCACCAGGACGGCGGCGACCAGCACCCCGGCGGGGCGTGCCCAGCCCGCCGGGCCGTCGCCCTGGGTGAGGGCGGCGGTGGCGGCCAGGGTGACCAGCAGGACGGTGGCGGCGTCGGTGAGCAGGTCCCGCAGGCGTTCGGGCAGGCGCAGCCGGCCCTGGAACAGGGGGCCGGCCAGGCGCAGGGCGTAGGTTCCGGCGGCCAGGGCGACGATGGCCAGGACGGGCATCAGCGGACCTCCTGCGGGGCGGACTGGATGTCGGACTCGGAGGCGGGTTCGGTAGCAGAACCGTCGCCGGGGGCGGGGCGGCGCAGGGTGAACACCAGGCCGGCCAGGGCGAGCAGGACCGGCAGTCCGGCGGGCAGCAGCGGGGTGGCGGCCACGGCGACCAGCGCGCCGGTCAGGGCGGCGGCGCGCAGCCGTCCCCGGCCCGGGCCGGTGAGGGCGGGCAGCACCAGGGCCAGCAGCACGGCGGGGAAGGCGGCGTCCAGGCCGAGGGCGTCGGTGTCGCCGATGACGCGGCCGGCCAGGGCCCCGACCAGGACCGCCAGGTTCCAGACCACGAACAGTCCCACGGCGCTGATCCAGAACGCGGCGCGGCGGCGGTGCGGGTCGCGGTGGCGCAGGGTGAAGGCGACGGACTCGTCGGTCACCAGGTGCGCGCCGAGCAGGCGGGCCCAGCGGCGGCGGCGCGGGGTGCCGTGGTCCAGCACGTCGGCGACGGCGAAGCCGAACACCAGCAGGCGGGCGTTGAGGATGAGCCCGGCGGCGACGGCGGCGAGCGCGCCGCCCCCGGCCAGCACCACGCCGACGGCGGCGAACTGCGAGCCGCCCGCGAACACCAGCAGGGACATGACGATCGGCACCCAGAGGGGCAGTCCCCCGGCGACGGCGATCGCGCCGAAGGAGGCGCCGACCAGGGCATCGGCCAGGCAGACCAGGGCGATGTCGCGGAGCGTGCCGCGATCCAGTGTTCGCCAGAGTGAACGCATGTCCATTACAGTGAACCCCAGAGGCGTTGTTCGTCAAATCGAACGGCTGATAGCGCAGAACGAACACGGGAGCGGTGCATGGGACCGGGGCCGGAGGAGCTGGGCACGCTGATCGCGATGGCGCTGCGGCGGGAACGCGAGCGCGCGGGGCTGTCGCTGACCGAGCTGGCCAAGCGCGCGGGGGTCGCCAAGTCGACGCTGTCGAAGCTGGAGTCGGGCTCCGGCAACCCGAGCGTGGAGGTGCTGTGGGCGCTGGCGACCGCGCTGGGGGTGACGTTCAGCCGCCTGGTGGACCCGCCGCGTCCCACGGTGCGGGTGGTGCGGGCCGGTGAGGGCCCGGTCACCCACGCCGAGCAGGCCGGGTACGCCGCGACGCTGCTGGCGTCCTGCCCGCCGGGGGCACGGCGCGACCTGTACCGGATCGTGGCGTGGCCGGGGCCGCCGCGGGTGTCGGAGCCGCACATCCCCGGCACGCTGGAGCACGTGGTGCTGGCCGCCGGGCGGGCGCTGGTGGGCCCGGCCGACGACCCGGTGGAGATGGGGCCCGGCGACTACGTGGCCTATCCGGGCGACGCCCGGCACGTGTTCGAGGCGTTGGAGCCCGACACCAGCGCGATGCTGGTGATGGAGCACGTGTAGGGCGGCCAGGTGCCGCCGGGTCTTCCTCGGGTGATCAGCGGGGCGCCTCGCTTCCGGGTGGCCAGCTGATCAGGGCGTGGCCCCAGGTCATGCCCGCTCCGAACCCGGCCAGCAGCACCAGTTCGCCGGGGGCGATGCCGCGGGTGCGCACGGCCCGGTCCAGGGCGTAGGGGAGGCTGGCGGCGCCGATGTTGCCGACGTCGCTTCCGGCGATCACCAGCTGGTCGGGGTCCAGGCCGCAGCGGTCGGCCAGGGCCGCGACCAGTTTGGGGTTGGGCTGGTGCGGGACCACCAGGGCCAGGTCGGCGGGCTTGACCCCGCCCGCCTGGCAGCCCTCGTCGACCAGGCGGGGCAGGGTGGCGGTGATGAACTCGCGGACGGCGCGGCCGTCCATGTGGATGGTGTGGCCGGCTGTGGCCAGGGTGTCGGGGGTGGCGGGCAGGCGGCTGCCGCCCGCGGGGATCAGCACGTCGCCGGCGCGGGTGCCGTCGGAGCCCAGGGTCAGCGACAGCACGCCGTAGGGGGCCGGGACGGGCCCGACGACGGCGGCGGCCGCGCCGTCGCCGAACAGCGCGGCGGTGGCGCGGTCGCGGTGGTTGAGGAAGCGGGAGTAGACCTCCACGCCGATCACCAGCGCGTAGGGCGCGGCGCCGCGCTGGGTGGCCAGCCAGCCGACGGCGGCCTGGAGGCCGTAGACGAAGCCGCTGCACGCGGCGGCGACGTCGAACGCGGCGGCGCCGGTCGCGCCGAGCAGCGCCTGCACGCGGCAGGCGGTGGAGGGGCCGAGTTCGTCGGGGGTCGAGGTGCCCAGCACGATCAGGCCGAGGTCGGCAGGGCGCAGTCCGGCGGCCTCCAGGGCGCGGCGCGCGGCGACGGCGGCCAGGTCGGAGGCGGCCTGTGCGTCGCCCGCGACATGGCGGGTGCGGATGCCGGTGCGTTCCTCGATCCAGTCGGCGGGCAGGCCCAGGGACTCCGACAGCTCGCTGCTGGGGACGCGGCGTTCGGGCAGGAACGCGCCGGTGCCGCGGATCGCCCAGCGCTGGGCGGGCGCGGGAGGGGCCGGGGGTGCGGCGGCCGGTTGCGGACCGGTCGGTTCGGTGCGGGGTGGCCGGGGGTAGGACGGCTGCGGAGGAGTGACGGGCCGCTCGGACCGCGGGCGGCGGGCGTCCGGACGTTGGTTCATGGGCGCTCCCCGGTCCGGCCGCTGGTGACCGGACCCTGTGTGGCCGATCGGTCCGCCGGGTCCCCCGGGACGGGACCACTGATGGTTGTCAGACCGATCTCATGAGTGAATAATCCCAGTTTGTAACTTTTGTTCCATAACTACAGACCAAACGGCGTTTATCCCTTCGGAGACGTGGGTCTTCCGTTGAGGTAAGGGGTGTCCGCGTGTCGTCGTCGGCTGACTGGATGGGACGGCTCAGGCCCGATGCGGTGTGCGCGCTGCTGTTCCCGGGCACCGGGTCGGCGGGCGCGCCGGACCTGGTGACGTTGGCGGCGCGGGGGCCGGGACCGGCGCGGGTGGTCGGTGACGTGGTGGACGCGGTGCAGGAGGCGCTGCCGCGGGAGCGGTGGCCCTCGCTGCGGCGGATCCTGCTGGAGGACCCCGACGCCTACCGGGAGGCGGCGCGGCTGCCGGGGGTGGCGCAGCTGGCGGCCTACACCGCCTCGGTGGCGGTGGACCGGGTGTTGCGGGCGGCGGGGGTGATGCCGCGGTTCGCGGTCGGGCAGAGCTTCGGGGAGATCGCGGCGCTGGTGTGCGCCGGGGCGTTTTCGGTCACCGACGGCGCGCGCATGGCGGCCGACCTGGTGGGGGTGCTGGCGCGGCGCGGCGGGGGCGGCGGCATGGGGCTGCTGGAGGCCGACGAGGCGGCCACCCTCAAGTGCATCGCGCGCGCCGAGGCCGAGGGGGCGGGCGCGGGCCGGGTGGTGGTGGCGTGCCTGAACGCGCCGTCGGCGACGGTGGTCAGCGGCCCGGACGCCGAGCTGGACCGGGTGCTGGCGGTGGCGCGGGAGTCGGGGGTGCGCGCGGCGCGGCTGGCGGTGCCCTACCTGTCGCACCATCCGGCGATGGCCGGGGCCGACGACGAGTGGTACGCGATGATCCGCCCGATGCGGCAGCGGCCGCTGGAGGTGGCGGTGCACTCGCCGGTGCGGGGCCGCGCCTATGGCGACGACGACGACCTGCACCGGGCGCTGGCCGACTGCATCGTCAAGCCGGTGCGGTTGCCGGCGACGCTGCGCGCGGTGCACCGGGCGGGCGCGACGGTGTTCGTCGAGGGCGGCGCGGGCGGCGCGTTGTGCCAGTGCGCGCGGATGACGGTGCGGGACGTGGCGACGGTGACGCCGCTGCGGGACCGGCGGCGGACCGCTCCGCCCGGCGGGGCGACGGCCGCGCCGCCCCCGCTCGCCGGACGGGACGCCGCATCCGAGGTCGGCAAGGCCTCGCCGGAGGTGAGCAAGGCCTCGCCGGAGGTGACGGCGCCCGACGAGGAGTCCTCCGACGTCCCCTCCTGAGGGGCGCGTCGCGCGGCGTGCCCGGCGGCGGCCCGTTGAGGGTTTTGTTGACGACCGCGACCCCCCGAGACTGACGGGAGCATCCCATGGACGCCGAGGCGCACGCCGAGATGCGCGTTGACACCGACCGCCTGCGCCGGCTGGTGCACGGTCCGGCGCTGGAGCCCAAGGTCGCGGCCTGGCTGGCCGAGGCGGTCCCCGAGGAGTTCTGCGTCCTGCCCGACGGGCTGACCCCGCGCGAGCGGCAGGAGCTGACCTACCGGCGGCTGGCGCGGGCGGGCCGGGCCGCGCCCGCCGCGCCGGAGCTGCTGGAGGATCCGGGGGTGCTGTGCGCGCTGCTGGAGCGCGCGGCGATCGCCGATCCGGCGTTGTTCCACGTGATGCTGCTGCACTACACGCTGGCGCTGGGGCCGATCCTGGCGTTCGGGGACGAGCGGGCCGGGCCGCGCGCCGAGCGCGCGGAGCTGGAGTCGATGGCGGCGTTCGGGACGCTGCTGATGACCGAGGTGGGCCGCAGCAACAGCCATCTGTCGCCGCGCACCCTGGCCCGCTTCGACGCCGCGACCGGTGAGTTCGTGCTGATCAGCCCGGACGCGGCGGCGGCGAAGTTCCCCACCAACACCGCGCACCCGGCCGTCGCCAAGACCGCCGCGGTGTACGCCACGCTGGAGCACGACGGGGCCGAGCGCGGGGTGTTCGTGTTCGTGGCGCGGCTGCGCGACGCCGAGGGGAACGTGCCGCCGGGCGTGCGGATCACGGAGGCTCCCGACTCCTCGGGCCTGCCGGTGGACTACGCGGCGGTGCGGCTGGAGGGGCTGCGGGTGCCCTACGAGGCGTGGTTGCGCGACGGGGCCTCCATCGACGCCGACGGGGTGCTGCGTGATCCGGCGGGCGGGGCGGCGCAGCGTCTGACGCGGTCGATGGGGATCGCGCCGCCGGTGTGGCGGGCGGTGGTGTCGGCGTCGGCGGCGATCACGCGGGCGGCGGCGGGGACGCTGTGGGCGCACTCGGCGGGCCGGACGACGCTGGGGCGGCTGGCACCCCGCCGTCCGCTGACCGACTACCGCAACCAGCAGGAGGCGGTGCTGGGGGCGGTGGCGGCGGCGTACGCGCTGACGGTGGTGGCCTCCCACGTCAAGGGCCACCGTCCCGCCGCGCCCGCGGGCGGCGAGAGCGAGGAAAGCGGCGCGGGCACGGGGACGGCGTGGGCGCCGTGGTCGGCGGTGGACCGGGACCTGGCGTTGCTGAAGGCGGCGGCGACGGCGCTGGCGCAGGAGACGGTGGCGCGGTGCCGGGTGCACAGCGGCGCGCCGGGGTTCGCCGCCACCGACCGGCTCAACGCCTACCGGGGGCTGGCGCACGCCTACCTGAGCGCGGGCGGCGACAACGCGCTGGTGCTGTTCGACACCGCGCGGGCGATGGCGGACCTGGACCACTACCGGATGCCGCCCGAGGTCGCGGTGCCACAGGGCGACTTCCCCGACGAGGAGCTGGTGGAGCCGCGGATGTGGCTGGCGATGGCCGGGGCGGTCGAGCGGCGGCTGCGGGAGCGGCTGGCCGAGCGGGTGGCGACGGCGCGGGCGGGCGGCGCCGAGCCGTTCACCGCCTGGAACGACAACCTGGCGCTGGCGTCGCGGACGGCCACGGCGCTGGGCGACCGGATGATGCTGACGATCCTGGCCGAGGCGCTGGGCGAGGGCCCGGCGGTGCTGCGGACGCTGGCGGGCCTGCACGCGCTGGAGTGGATGGAGCGCCGCGCCGACGTCCTGCTCAACGAGGGCGTGGCCGGTGCGGGGCTGCTGGACCGGGTGTGGCGGGCGCGCCGGCGGGTGTGCGACGCGCTGGCTCCGCACGCGGCGGAGCTGGTGGCGGCGTTCGACCTGCCCGAGGCGTTCGGCGCCCCGGCGGCGTGGGTCGCCGGGGAGTGAGGCGTCCGCTATGACATGCCCGCCATGACATGCCCGGTATGACATGTTCCGTATGACACGCCGTGCGGAAGTCACCGGATCGGGTGGGGGAACCGGCGCGAAGTGACTACCGTTCTCGTTACAGACCGTGTGGGCGGCAGGCGTCCGCGCGGAGCCGATACGGAGGTAGGACAGTGGGAGTCAGTCTGAGCAAGGGCGGCAACGTCTCTCTGACCAAGGAGGCTCCCGGACTGACCGCGGTCGTGGTGGGTCTGGGCTGGGACGTGCGCACCACCACCGGCACCGACTTCGACCTGGACGCCAGCGCGCTGCTGGTGGGGGCCGACAACAGGGTGCTGTCGGACCAGCACTTCGTGTTCTTCAACAACCTCAAGAGCCCCGACGGCTCGGTGGAGCACACCGGTGACAACCTCACCGGTGAGGGCGAGGGTGACGACGAGCAGATCAAGGTGAACCTGCAGGGCGTTCCCGCCGAGGTCACCAAGATCGTTTTCCCGGTGTCGATCTACGACGCCGACGGTCGCGGCCAGAACTTCGGCCAGGTCCGCAACGCCTTCATCCGGGTGGTCAACCAGGCCGGCAACGGGGAGATCGCCCGTTACGACCTGTCGGAGGACGCCTCCACCGAGACCGCCATGGTGTTCGGTGAGCTGTACCGGAACGGCCCGGAGTGGAAGTTCCGCGCGGTCGGCCAGGGCTACGCCTCCGGCCTGTCCGGCATCGCCGCCGACTTCGGGGTGAACGTCTGACCCGACGCGTGACGGCGTAGGGCCCCGGCGGTGACCGCCGGGGCCTTTTGCCGTCCTGACGCCGTGTCGGGTTCTCGCTAGCCGTCGTCGCGGGGGACGACGGCCCAGGCCTCGATCTCGGCGAGGAAGGCGTCGTTGACCAGACCCGACACCTCCACCAGGGTGCTGGCGGGGGTGACGCCCGCGGGCAGGTGGCGGTCGCGCACCTCCCGCAGGATCGCGACCTGACCGATGTCGCGCAGGAAGAACCCGAGCCTGACCACGTGGTGCCAGGTGGCGTCCGCCGCCTTGAGGGCGGCCGACAGGTTGGTGAAGATCTGGTCGAGCTGGGCGCGCAGGTCGCCCTCGCCGACCAGGGTGCCGTCGGCGTCCACCGGGACCTGGCCGCTGATGACGACCAGACGACCGGGGACGTCGACCGACACCGCGTGGCTGTAGCCGGGGCCGGCGGCCAGGTCCGGCGGGTCGATCTGGCGGATGTCGGTTCCGTTACGCAGATGATCACTCACGGGGGCCACGTTAGCGCTGGCCACGCTGCGGGCGGTAGGGCGGGTCGACGGCCGTCGGTGGGGGTGGATGCTGCGACAATGGCGCACATGAGCGAACGCAAGCCGATCGAGTCGTGGCTGTCGGACATGGACGGGGTGCTGGTGCACGAGGGGCAGGCGATCCCCGGCGCGGACGAGTTCGTGCGGCGGTTGGCGGAGTCGGGACGGCCGTTCCTCATCCTGACCAACAACTCGATCTACACCCGGCGGGACCTGTCGGCGCGGCTGGCGACGCTGGGGCTGCGGGTGCCGCCGGAGGCGATCTGGACCTCGGCGCTGGCGACCGCGCGGTTCCTGGCCGACCAGCGGCCCGAGGGATCGGCGTATGTGATCGGCGAGGCGGGACTGACCACGGCGCTGCACGAGGCCGGGTACGTGCTGACCGATCTGGAGCCGGACTATGTGGTGCTGGGCGAGACCCGCACCTACAGCTTCTCGCAGATCACCAAGGCGGTCCGGCTGATCGAGAACGGGGCGCGGTTCATCGCCACCAACCCCGACCCGATCGGGCCGTCGCTGGAGGGGTCGCTGCCGGCGACCGGCGCGGTCGCCGCGATGATCACCAAGGCGACCGGGGTGGAGCCCTACTTCGTCGGCAAGCCCAACCCGCTGATGATGCGCAGTGCCCTGAACGCGGTCGGCGGGCACTCGGAGTCCACCGCGATGATCGGTGACCGGATGGACACCGACGTGGTGGCGGGCGTGGAGGCCGGACTGGAGACGATCCTGGTGCTCAGCGGCGTGACCCGCAAGGAGGAGGTGGAGCGGTTCCCGTTCCGGCCCTCCCACGTGGTGAACTCGATCGCCGACGTCATCCCCATGATCGGCTGAACCCGCCGGCGACGCTTGGCCGTGGAACGCGCCATACCTGTCCCGGACCCGCCCGAAGTGACCGTTGATGCGTGTGTGACGCACGGGGCGCGTTAGGATCTCCGGGTTTGCTGATCGGGTAGCGGCGGGACGTGGCGGGGGCACGGCCACAGGACGCCGGGGTGCGCGGCCTCGTCGGGGGCGGGCGTGCGCCCGGGTCCGTCCGTCGCTGCCGGCGCGCCGATGTGCTCGGCCCCGTGCGGCGCCTGACGTGACCGGAGCAGCGGTGCACAACCTCAAGGAACCCCTGGCTCCCGCACGCCCGCGGCGCTCGCGCCGCGGCCGGGGGGTGTGGCTGGCGGCGGCCGGGGCCGTGGTGCTGGTGGCGGGCGGCGGGGGCGTCGCGGTGATGGTCCTGGGCGACCATGGCAGCGCCGGTGAGAAACGGCCCGACCCGGCGCCGCCGTCGTCGACGTCGGGGGGCACGGGCGGCCGCACGGTGGTGCGGACCGCGCCGCCCACGCCGTCCTCGCCGCGCGGGCCGGTCGTCAACGGGCGGCGCCAGCCGCCGCGGGTGGCGGTGCCGGTGTCGGGCCGCGGCCGGTACGCGGTGGTGCCGGGCACCGCCCCGGCGCCCGCCGGGTCCAGGGGGGCCGTGGTGCGGTACGCGGTGGAGGTGGAGCGGGGGCTGCCGTTCCGGGGCGAGGAGTTCGCCGCGCAGGTCCACCGGGTGCTCAACGACCGGCGCAGCTGGGGGCGGGGCGGGCGGATGCGGTTCGTGCGGGTGGCGGGCGGGCCGGTGCGGTTCCGGGTGGCGTTGACCAGCCCGGCGATGACCGACCGGCTGTGCCTGCCGCTGCGGACCGGCGGGCAGCTGTCGTGCGGGCAGAACGGCCGCGCGGTGATCAACGCGCGGCGGTGGGGCCAGGGCGCGGCCTCCTACGGGCGGGACCTGGCGACCTACCGCGAATACGTGATCAACCACGAGGTCGGCCACCTGCTGGGCCACGGGCACCAGAACTGCCCGGGCCCGGGAAAGCGGGCCCCGGTGATGGTGCAGCAGACCAAGTCGCTGTACGGGTGCCGACCCAACCCCTGGCCGTTCCCCAAGGGCTGACCCAAGGCCGGACCCCCAAGGCCAGACCCTCAAGACCGAACGGGGCCGCCGTCGCCCTTGGAGCCGCTCTGCGAACCCATCCGCGTGGGTGGGCGCATGGCTCCCGGAACGAGCTCGGCGGTCAAGCCGCCGCCCCGGCCAGTCCATCGCAGATGGGCTGGCCGGGGCGGTCTGCGTGCGGCGGCGGTTTGGGTCGGCGAAGTGCCGGACTGGGCCGAGCGGGTCAAGCGGGATGGGGGAACCTCTGGCGGTGGCTGCGCCCGTGTCCTGGCCGAAACCGGGACTATGATGATCTTGTCGGGTGGGGGATCATCGGCACGGTGGGCGCATCGTAGGACCGATCACCGCTCGTATCTGGACGGTCGGAATGGGCAGACGCGGAGGGCGGCCGGACCATGGGGCCGTGGTCGGCGAGCTGATCGGCGTCATCATCGTCCTCGGCTTCCTGGGCTTGGTCGTCCGGGCGGAATGGATGATCATTACTGGTCACGAGAACGCGGGCGACACCGTCGAACGCGTCTGGGGCGGAGTCATCTACTTCTTCCTCGGCCTCGGCGCCCTCGGGGGCCTGCTCCAGCTGATGTTCGGATCTTCGACTCGGGAGGCCGACAGCAGAGGCGGGGTCGAATTCGGCCTAGGCGACGGCGACGACGACCCAGGCGGCTGACGCTCAGCGTGATGGGGGCGAGAAACCCCCAGGTACGTGGGGTTCGGTGGTGACGGTGCTCATCACGGGGCGGTGGTCGGTGAATCCCGCAGAGGGCGCATCCGCCAACATCCGCCGGACCTGCTCATGCGACAGCCCCACATGGGGGTCCAGCCCACATGCTCACCGATCCGACGAAGCCCCCAGCCCTCGTCCCGCGCGGCCGCCGGGGGTGGTGGTGCCGAGGTTTTCGCGCGGGGAGCGGAATCCGAACTCGCGGGTGCGCAGCTCGGCGACCCTGGTGATGAGGTCTTTGAGAGAGCGGCCGTACCGGTCAGGCTGGGCACCAGCAGCGTGCCTCTGATCAGCGGCGGGCCCTCGTTTGCGGCTGATGACACGTCCGTTGATGGCACCCGGTGTGGCCGTGGCCGATTCGGATTCGCTGCCGTGCCCTGGTGCCGGTACCACGTCCGGTGGCGTTCGGCCCGGTCGGGCGGGCTCGGGCGGCGGGCCGTACACTCGTACTGGTCATGCGAATGATCAAGCAGTCGGGCTCCCACGAGCTGGAGATCCGCAAGTCCCGTTTCGTGTGCACGCTGGCCCGGGTCGGCACCGAGGCCGAGGCGGTGGGGTTCCTGGCGGCGCACCGGCGGGCGCACCGGGACGCCACCCACAACTGCACCGCCTACGTGGTGGGCGAGCACGGGGAGATCACCAAGAGCAACGACGACGGGGAACCGGCCGGGACGGCGGGCATCCCGATGCTGGAGGTGCTGGTCCGGCGGGAGCTGACCGGCGTCGCGGCGGTGGTGACGCGGTACTTCGGCGGGGTGAAGCTGGGCGCGGGCGGGCTGGTGCGCGCCTACGGGCAGGCGGTCGCCGAGACCGTCGAGGCGGTCGGTGTGGTGGAGCTGCGGCCGGTGGTGACGGTGACGGTGCGGGTCGACCACGGGCTGGCCGGGCGTTTCCTGGGCGACCTGCACGGGCGCGGGGCCCAGCCGGGCGAGGTGCGCTACGGGGCCGGGGTCGAGGCCGACGTGGCGGTGCCGGTGCCGGAGCTGGCGGGGTTCGAGGCGTGGGTGGCCGAGGTGACGGCCGGGCGCGCCGAGGTGGAGCGCGGCGCGCCCGGGTATGTGGAGGTCCCCGTCCCCTGACCGCTGACGTGTGCCGTGCCGGTGTGCGTGGGGCCGGCGCGTGTGGGGCTGCCGGTCATGCGGGGACGGCGGGGCGGCAGTGGCGGCAGGGCCGGTATCCGGCGGCGCGGGCCTCGGCCAGGGTGGCGAAGCCGTGCCGGTGGGCCGGGGTGATGCGCCGGGCGTTGTGGCAGGTGGGGTAGCACACCACGCCGGTGGTGTCGGAGGCCAGGAAGTGGACGCGGTGGCGGGCCAGGTCGGTGACCTCGTCGAGGTTGACGTTCTCGGCGCGCAGCAGGCGGATCTTGGTGTCGGCGCCGAAGATGTACTGGCCGGGGCTGCCGTCGGAGCGGGTGACGCGGTGGCAGGGGATCAGCAGCGGGACGGGGTTGCGGCCCAGGGCCGAGCCGACGGCGCGCACGGCCTTGGGGCGTCCGGCCTGGGCGGCGATCCAGGCGTAGGGGCGGGTCTGGCCGCGGGGGATGGTGGCGGCGGCGCGCAGCACGGCGGTCTCGAAGTCGCTGAGGCCGCGCAGGTCCAGGCGCAGGCCGCCGGGGCGTCCGGCGCGCAGGGCGGGCAGCAGCCCGGCGGGGGGCCGGTCGGCGGGCAGCAGGGGGCGGGCGAAGCGGGCGCGGAAGTCGGCGGTGAAGGCGGCGGTGTCGGTTCCGGGACGCAGGTAGGCCACGCCGTGGTCGGTGAAGGCGATCTGCAGGTGCGTCAGGTCCTCGGCCGGGTCCGGCTCGGCGTCCGGGTCGCCTGGCGCGCGGTGTTCGGCCCCGGCCAGGAAGGGGGCGGGGATGGTGATGCGGCGGGCGACGATGCGGTCCAGCAGGGTGGGCGGGGCGTCGGCGGTCAGGTCGCCCAGCGCGGCGGCGGTCTCGGCCAGCGCGTTGGTCTCGGTCGGGTCGGGTGTGGCGTGGGTGGGTGTCATCGTGGGTCCCCCGGGGTGGTGCTGGGTGCGGTGGTGCCGGATGTGGCGGCGCCGGGTGTGGTGTGGAGTTTGCGGAGCCGGGTCAGGCCACGGGAGATGTGGGATTTGACGGTGCCCTCGGGCAGGTCGAGCACGGTGGCGATCTCGTGGATGGGCAGGTCGCCGACGTGGCGCAGGACGACGGCGGCGCGTTGGGCGGGGGGCAGGCGCTGCAGGAGGGCGGCCAGTTCGCGGCCGGTCTCGCGGTGGGTGACGGTGGTCTCGACGCCGGGGGAGGGGTCGGGGATCTGGTGGGCGGTCGGGTCGGGGGAGTCGTCGGCCCGGGGCCCGGTGAGGGGTGTGGTGCGGGGGCGGCGGGCGGCGGTGCGCAGGCCGTTGCGCCACAGGTTGGTCAGGATGGTCAGCAGCCAGGCGCGGGGGCGCAGGGCGGCGATGCGGTCGGGGCCGTAGCCGCACAGGGCGCGGTAGGCGCGCAGGAACGTCTCGGCGGCCAGGTCCTCGGCTTCCTGGCGGTGGCCGCTCAGGCGCAGGGCGGTGGAGTACACCGCGTTCTGGTAGGCCTCGTACAGGGTGGCGAAGCCGAGGTCGGCGTCCAGGGTCAGGTCGGCGATGACCCGCAGGGCGGTGGGGTCCTGCGCACCGCCCTGTTCGGTGCCGTGTCCGCCGGTCTTCTCCTTGTCCGGGTCGGTGGCGGATGTGGGGTGGGGTGCCGTCGTGGGTGCCGTCACCTTTCCGGAAACCCCGCGCGGGGAGGCGGGGTTGCGGGGCGGCGGTGTGGCGCGGGTCACGTCGGCCTGGGTGGGATGGGGCCGGTCAGCCGAGCCAGCCGGGGCGGATCATGCCGGTCTCGTAGGCCAGGACGACCAGTTGGGCGCGGTCGCGGGCGCCGAGTTTGGCCAGGATGCGGCTGACGTGGGTCTTGGCGGTGGCGGGGCTGAGGACCAGGCGGGCGGCGATCTCCTCGTTGGACAGTCCGGCGGCGACCAGGTGCAGGACCTCGCGTTCGCGGTCGGTGAGGGCGTCGAGTTCGGCGGCCGGTGGCGGGGCGGTGATGCGGGAGGCGAACTCGGCGATCAGGCGGCGGGTGACGGTGGGGGCCAGCAGGGCGTCGCCGCGGGCCACGACGCGGACGCCGTGGATGAGTTCGGGGGGTTCGGTGTCCTTGACCAGGAAGCCGCTGGCTCCGGCCTTGATGGCGCCGTAGACGTAGTCGTCCAGGTCGAAGGTGGTGAGGATGACGACCCTGACGCCCGACAGGTGGGGGTCGGCGATGATGCGGCGGGTGGCTTCCAGGCCGTCGAGGACGGGCATGCGGATGTCCATCAGCACCACGTCGGGGTGGTGCTGCCGGGCCTGGTGAACGGCTTGTTCGCCGTTGCCGGCCTCGGCGACGACGGCGATGTCGTCCTCGCCTTCCAGGATGGAGCGGAAGCCCGCCCGCACCAGCGTCTGGTCGTCGGCCAGTGCCACGCGGATCACGTTTGGTGGTCCTTTCCGGGGTCGTGCTCGAGGAGTTCGGCAGGTGGGAGGTCGGGAGCGGCGGGGTCGGCGGGGTCGGTGAGGGGCAGGCGGGCGTGGACGCGGAAGCCGCCGCCGGGGCGGGGTCCGGCGGTGAGGCGGCCGCCGACGGTGGCGGCGCGTTCGGCCATGCCGCGCAGGCCGTTGCCGCGGTCCAGGGCGGCGGGGTCGGTGGGGCCGGTGCCGTCGTCGTCGATCCGCAGGGTGACCGCGTCGCCGGTGTGGTGGACGGTGACGGTGGCGGTGCGGGCCCCGGAGTGCCGTAGGGCGTTGGTGAGGGCTTCCTGGACGATGCGGTAGCCGGCCAGGGCGACCGGGGCGGGCACGGACGCGCCGCTGCCGGTGCCGCTATCGGTGCCGGTGCCGGTGCTGGTGCCGGTGTCGTCGTGGGTGTGCAGGTCGACGTGCAGGCCCGCGGCGGTGGTCTGGTCGGCCAGGTCCTGGAGGCGGTCCAGGGTGGGGGCGGGCGTGACCGGTTCGGTGTCGTTCTGGTCGAGCTGGCGCAGGACGCCCAGCACGCCGCGCAGTTCGCGCAGGGTCTGTTTGCTGGCGGCCTTGATGGTGGCCAGGGCCTCGTAGGCGCGTTCGGGGTCGTCGCGGCGGTGCAGGGCGGCGCCGGCCTGCACGTTGATCAGGGAGATCTGGTGGGCCAGCACGTCGTGGAGTTCGCGGGCGATGCGCAGGCGTTCCTCGGTGGCGCGGCGCTGGGCCTGTTCCTCGCGGTCACGTTCGGCGGCGGCGGCGCGCGCCTCGGCGGCCAGGACGCGGGCGCGGCGGTTGCGCACGTACATGCCGAGGGCGGACAGCAGCAGCAGGGTGGCGGTGAGGAAGGCCACGGCGGGGCCGTCGACCAGGGCGCCGTTGCCGTCGCGCTTGAGGAAGGCGACCAGGGGGATGGCGGCGTTGATGACGATGACGGCGCCGAGGGGGACGGCGGGGCGGCAGTGGACGGCGGCGTTGAACAGCGCGGCGAAGAACACCACGCCCAGCGGCCCGTCGGGGTAGCCCAGCGGGTAGTACAGCGGGACGACCAGGGTCAGCACGACCAGGGTGATCACGGGGTGGCGGCGCCGCACCGCCATGATCAGGGTGCCCAGCAGGATCAGGACGACGCCGCCGGGCCACAGGTCGCGGTCGGTGAGGCGTTGGGCGTTGGCGGAGGTGGCCAGCACGACGATGGCGAGCACGACGGCCAGGGTGACGTCGACGGCGGCGGTCACGGCGCCCGTGCGTCCCCTGCCGGGGCCGCCGGGGCTGTCGGCGGGGGTGCCGGGGGTGGTGCCAGCGGCGGTGCCAGCGGCGTCCGGTCCGCGCAGCCGCCGCGTCACCCGGTCCCACAGGGTCGTCACGGCCCCACCGTATCGGAGGAGGCCGGGGGTGACTTTCGTCAGTGCCGACGGTGATCGCGCGCTTGTAGCGTGGCGGGCATGAACGGCCCTGCTCGGCTGCGCGATGGCCTGGTCACCCGGCTTCGCGCGGCGCCTCACGCCCTTTCCCGTACGGTGCGCCCCGGTGGGGCGGGTCCGGTGGACGTGGTGGGGGTGGTGCGCGGGGCGGTGGCGCGGCCGTCGCGCCGCGCGGTGTGGGCCGATGCGCTGCTGGGGCTGGGGTTGGCGGTGCCGGTGGTGGCGGGGACGTTCCTGCCGGTGCGGATGACGGCCGCCTGGTGGGCGCAGGCGGCGGGGCTGGCGATGGTGGCGGCCGCGGTGCTGGTGGCGCGGGCGTTCCCGGTGGCGGCGCTGCTGCTGATGTCGCTGGCGCTGCCGTTGCACGGCAACTTCGTGTTCGCCTTCCCGGTGATGGCCTATCTGGCGGGGCGGCGCACGCAGGCGGCGCGGCCGGTGCTGTGGGTGTTCGTGCTGATCCTGCTGGGCGGCGCGACGCTGAACCTGGCGCGCGGGGTGAGCGTGACGGTGTGGTTCCCGCTGACGGTGTGGCTGGTGCTGCTGGGGGTGCTGCCGTGGCTGGCGGGCCGGGCCTGGCGGCAGTACCAGCAGCTGGTGTACGCCGGATGGCAGCGGGCCGAGCAGCTGGAGCGCGAGCAGCGGATCGCGGCCGAGCGGGAGCGGTTGCGGGAGCGGGCGCGGATCGCCCAGGAGATGCACGACTCGCTGGGCCACGAACTGGCGTTGATCGCGGTGCGGGCGGGGGCGTTGCAGGTGGCGCCAGGGCTGGAGGAGCGCCACCGGAGGGCGGCGGCCGAGCTGCGGGCGGGCGCGGCGGAGGCGACCGCGCACCTGCGGGAGATCATCGGGGTGTTGCGGGAGGACGCCGGAGCGGCGCCGCAGGGGGGCGGGCCGGTGCGTCCTGCGGCCGAGGGCGTGGCGGAGGGGGTCGCCGAGCTGGTGCAGCGGGCCCGGTCCTCGGGGGTGCGGGTCACCCTGGCGGGCGAGGTGGCGGGCGAGGTGGCGGCCGCGGCGGTGGCGCCGATGGCGGCGTTGGCGGTGTACCGGGTGGTGCAGGAGGCGATCACCAACGCGGTCAAGCACGCGCCGGGCGCGGCCGTGGCGGTGCGGCTGGACGGCGGGCACGACGGACATGGCGGGCTGCGGGTGGAGATCGTGAACGGTCCTGCCGCCGATGAGGGGACGGTGCTGGCAGGTGGCGGGCACGGGCTGACGGGGCTGGCCGAACGGGTCCGGGTCGCGGGCGGGACGCTGCGGGCGGGGCCGACCGGCGACGGCGGGTTCCAGGTGGTGGCCGACCTGCCCGCCACGCCACCGCTGCGCCACCCCGACCAGACAGCAGACCAGGCAGCAGAACAGGCGTCGGAGCAGGCAGCGGAGCAGGTGCCCGCGCGGGTCGCCGACCGGGGCGGCGTGGCCGCCGGGGGATCGCAGGTGCCGGGCGGGGTGTCGGAGTCGGCGTTGGTGCTGGCGCGGGAGCGGCGGCGGGTGCGCCGCGGCCTGGCCGATGTGATCATGGTTCCGGCGGGGCTGCTGGCGGTGCTGGCCACGGTGATGGTCGGCTACTACGTGCACGCCACGATGAACTCGGTGCTGCGTCCGGCCGACTTCGCGGCGCTGCACGTGGGGCAGGAGCGGGCGCGGGTGCAGCCGGTGCTGCCCGACCGGCAGGTGATGAGCTCCGACGCCCACCGGGTGTCGGTGCCCGAGCCGCCGGGGGCCGAGTGCCGGTACTACCGGCCCGACGCCAACCTGCTGGGACTGGGCATGATCTACCGGTTGTGCTTCACCGGGGACCGGCTGTCGCACAAGGACGCCTTCCACACGGCCGTGGTGGAGACGCCGCGCGACGACCAGGACCCGCGATCGGACGGAACGCGGTGACCGGGGCCGGTGACAGGGCTGGTGACAGGACCGGTGGTAGGGCTGGTGGTAGGGCTGGTGATGGTGAACGTTGGGGAGGGGACGGGATGGTCCGGGTGCTGCTGGCCGACGACGAGGCGATGATCCGGGCGGGGGTGCGGGCGATCCTGGAGTCCGATCCGCGGATCGAGGTGGTCGCCGAGGCCGCCGACGGGCACCAGGCGGTGGAGTCGGTGTTGGCGCACCGGCCCGATGTGGCGTTGCTGGACATCCGGATGCCCCGGCTGGACGGGTTGGCGGCGGCGGCCGAGCTGGGCCGGGTCGCCCCCGGCACCCGGGTGGTCATGTTGACGACGTTCGGGGAGGACGAGTACATCGCCCGCGCGTTGGCCGGTGGGGCCAGCGGTTTCCTGTTGAAGTCGGGGGATCCGCGCGAGCTGCTGGCCGGGGTGCACGCGGTGGCCGGGGGAGCGGCCTATCTGTCGCCGCAGGTGGCCCATCAGGTGATCCGGCGGCTGGACGGGGGCGGGCGGATGGCGCGGGACGCGGCGGCGCGGCGGCGGGTGGCGGCGCTCACCCCGCGGGAGCGGCAGGTGCTGGGGCTGGTGGGCGAGGGCCTGTCCAACGCCGAGATCGCCGAGCGGCTGCGGGTGGTGGAGGGCACGGTGAAGGCCTATGTCAGCGCGATCCTGACGCGGCTGGAGGTCCGCAACCGGGTGCAGGCCGCGATCGTGGCGTACGAGGCCGGGCTGACCCACAGGAAGGACTGATCCGCCGGCGACCGGTGGGGCCGGGGCGGGGAAAGGTTGGACGGGCCGTGGTCACCGATGTCGGTCGGTGACCACGGCCCGTGGGGTGTCAAGGTGGCGGGTGCGGGGTCAGGCGGGTGCGAGGTCAGGCGGGTGGGCGGCGGTGCCGTCCTCCGGCCTGGGGGGCGTGACCGCTCTGGGGAGGGTGGACCGGCTGGGGGTGCTGGCCGGGCTGGGGCGGGGCGGGCCGCTGGGGCGCGGGGATGCCGCCCAGCACGTCCGGCATGGTCACCGCGGCCGGGTTGTCGTGGTCGTTCCAGCCGCGGCCGGGCGCGCCGAGCGGCCCCTGACCCGACGGCCCCCGACCGTGCGCCGACCCGTGCGCCTGGCCGTGTACCGACCCGTGTACCGGTCCGTGCGCCGGTCCGTGTGTCATGGGGCCCGCACCGGGGCCGGTGGCCGCGACGGCGGCGGGGGCGGGGCCGAGCAGCAGGACCCCGACCGGCATGCGGCGCAGTGTCGTCACCAGCGGCGCGACCAGCCGGACCAGCAGCAGCGCCACCACGGGCGCCACGATCACGCCCAGCAGGTACCCGGCGGCGACGTCGTGGGGGTAGTGGACCCCCACGTACACCCGGGAGAAGGCCATCAGCGCCGCCAGCGGCAGCACCAGCGGCGCCATCCTGCGCCAGGCCACCACGATCGCGGCGGCCGAGGCGGCGGCGATGGTGGAGTGGTTGCTGGGGAACGACCAGTCGCCGTAGGCGGGGCAGGCGGCGATGTTCATCGCGTGCGCGACCGCGCGGCAGGGGCGTTCCTCCTGCAGGAAGCTCTTGGAGATCTCGCTGGTCAGGTAGGCGGTGACCATTCCCACCGGGGCCAGCAGCGCCAGGCCCATCGCCCGCGAGTCGGCGGTGCGGGCCCGCCACCAGCCCACCACGAACAACGCGGCGAACAACAGCAGCCCCGCATCGGTGCCGACCTCGGCCACCGGGTGGGTCCACGACGGCATGCCGTGGGCCCATTCGGTGATGCTGCGGTACCAGTCGGCACTGAAGTCTGGCGCTTGCATACTCTCCCTCACGCTCGAAAACGGCCGCCCCGCCGTCGGGGTCGTTCACCTGTTGGATCCCCGGAGACGGCCGCATCGTTCACTCTATGTTCACGACTTTGTCGAGGATGTCATGTTCGCGGGGGTCAGGGCGGCTTGATCATCTCTCTGGTCGGTTGCGCTGGTCTCGTCGGCGATGTCGGCGCTGCCGGTGTCCTGCGCACCGGCGGCCCGGCGTCGGCGGGCACGCCACCACCGCACGGCCTCCACCACGACCGTCACGCCGATCGCCAGGCCCAGGCCCAGCGCCAGGCCGCGGATCGGGTCGTGTTCGAAGGCCGCGCCGCCCACATAGCCAAGGACGGTCCCGTACACCGCCCAGCTGATCGCCGCGATCGTGGCGAAGAAGGTGAACGAGCGGGCCCGGTAGCCGGTCAGGCCCATCGTCATCGTGACCGCGGTGCGGCCGCCGGGCACGTAGCGGGCCACCACCAGGATCAGTCCGCCGCGTTCGGCCAGGGTGGCCTTGGCCCATTCGACCGCGCGGTGCCGCCGGGTTCCGGGTCGCAGCCACCGTGCCAGCCGTCCGCCTCCGGCGCGGCCCATCAGGAAGGAGATGTGGTCGCCGACGAACGCCCCCAGCGCCGCGACCGCGACGACCGCGAACGGGTCGGGCTGTCCCGACACCGCATACACGCCCGCGGTGATCACCAGGCTTTCGCTGGGCACCACGGGGAAGAACCCGTCGATCGCGGCGACCGCGAACAGCGCCAGATAGAACCAGGGCGAGGCCACGGCCGTCCCCAGAAGATCCAAAAGAGCATCCATGCGGAGGAGCTTAGGAATCAGGACGGGGTGGGCGCATCGGACTTCGGTCGTGTGCACCCCCCACCTTCGGTAGGGGGTGCCCCCCTCCTCCGAAGGATGTACGGCCGCTTCGTCGCCCTGGAGGACGCTGCGGCCGCGGCCGCGTGTGATGCTGGAGACGCCGCCGAGCCGATCGCCGATCAGCAGGGCGTCGGTTCCGTTCGGCGGCCGTGGACCGCACGCCAGGAAGAGCCGCCGATGGACCAGCAGCCCGATCCGACCCCGCCGACCGCTCCCGCCGGATCCGCCGGATCCGCCGACCGGCCCCTCGACCGGTCCGGTGGAGGGCCCTTGCGGATCCGCGCCTCCGACAGCGACCGCAACGTCGTGATCGAGCGGCTGGGCGACGCCCTGGCCGAGGGCGCGCTGGACACCGTGGAGTACAACCGGCGGCTGGAGGCGGCCACCACCGCCGTCACCCAGGGCGATCTGGCGCCGTTGACCGCCGACCTTCCCGAGTCGCAGGCGGCCCGGCGCAGGGCCGAGGCCGCGCGCCGGGCCGCCCGGGCCGAGGCCGACAAGCGCGAGTGGTTCAACGAGTGGGGCTACTGGGGCGGCGGCGCCCTGATCATGACGGTGATCTGGGGCATCGCCTGCCTGAGGGACGGTGAGCTGCGGTTCTACTGGCCGGTGTGGCCGCTGGGGATCTGGGCGGCGATCCTGGTCTCCTACGCCCTGTGGCCCGAGCGCGACAAGGACGACAAGAGCGGCAGGGGCAGCGGGGCACGGTAGGAACGGCGGGGGCGCTCCGGCCGGTTCGGTTCGGATCGGTTCAGGTCGGTTCCCGGCCCGGCCGGAGGGGAAATGCGGTCGCGTTGGGACCGTTCCACCAGCACAATGATCGTCTTGTGACGTTTCTGCACGTTTTCGATATGGATGGCACGCTGCTCACCGGGACCACCGCGAGCCTGGAGGTGGCGCGCCGGGTGGGGACCCTGCCGCAGTTGCGCGAGCTGGAGGACCGGTTCGCCGCCGGGACCCTGGACACCCGTGGTTTCTCGGCCGAGCTGCGCCGGCTGTGGGGCGACCTGACCGCCGAGCAGGTCGCCGCCGCCTACCGGGGCGCGACCTGGATGGCCGGGATCGCCGAGGTGTGCGCCGACATCCGTGCCCGCGGCGAGCACTCGGCCGTCATCACCATGTCCCCGGACTTCTTCGCCCGGCATCTGCTGGGGCTGGGGTTCGACGAGGTGGTGGCCTCCCGTTTCCCGCCGCTGCCCTTCACCGGGCCGCTGGAGCCCGCCGACGTGCTCACCCCCGAGGACAAGGTCCGCCTCACCGACGGTCTGCTGGCCGCGCGCGGCCTGACCCGCGGTGACTGCGTCGCCTACGGCGACTCGATGTCGGATGCCCCGCTGTTTCGCCACCTGTCCCACACCGTCGCCGTCAACGCCGACCACCACCTGGCCGACCTGGCGGCCCTGGACTACCGCGGCACCGACCTGTGGGAGGCCTACCGCCTGGCCCGCACCCTGCTGCCCGCCTGAGGGCCGTCTCCGGCGGGCGGCAGGGTGTCCGCGCGGGGGCGGGCGGGGGTTGTTCGACGGTTATTCGACGGTCACGCTCTTGGCGAGGTTGCGGGGCCGGTCGATGTCGTGTCCCAGCGTCAACGCCGCGTGGTAGGCCAGCAGTTGCAGGGGGATCGTCATCAGGATGGGGTCCAGTTCCGGTTCGTTGCGCGGCACCAGGATCACATCCTGCGGCGGCAGCCCCGGGACCGGCGAGTGCGCCACCACGATCGTGCGGCCGCGCCGGGCCGCGATCTCTCCCAGCGTGGTGAGGTTCTTGTCGCGCAGCTCGTCGTCGGGCAGCACCGCCACCGTCGGCAGTCCCGGGTCGATCAGCGCCAGCGGGCCGTGCTTGAGTTCGCTGGCCGGGTAGGCCTCGGCGTGCAGGTAGGAGATCTCCTTCAGTTTCTGGGCGCCCTCGCGCGCCACCGGGAAGCCCCGTACCCGGCCGATGAAGAACGCCGCCCGGTGTTCGGCCAGTTCCCGCGCCACCCGCGCGATGTGCTCCTGCTGGGCCAGCACCTGCTCGATCTGCTCGGGCAGCGCCCGCAGCCCGGCCGCGATGCGCGCCCCCTCGGCCGGTGACAGGTCGCGGATCCGTCCCAGGTACAGCGCCAGCAACGCGAACGCCACTCCGGTGGCGGTGAAGGTCTTGGTGGAGGCCACCGACACCTCCGGTCCGGCGTGCAGGTAGATGCCGCCGTCGCACTCGCGGGCGATGGCGCTGCCGACCACGTTCACCAGTCCCAGCACCCGGCCGCCCTTGCGGCGCAGCTCCTGCACCGCCGCCAGCGTGTCGTAGGTCTCCCCGGACTGGCTGACCGCCACATACAGCGTGTCGGGTTCCACGACCGGGTTGCGGTAGCGGAACTCCGAGGCCGGTTCGGCGTCGGCGGGGATGCGCGCCAGCTCCTCGATCAGCTGGGCGCCCACCTGTCCCGAGTAGTACGCCGTCCCGCATCCGATGATCTTCACGCGGCGGATCGCGCGCGCCTCGCGCGCCTCCAGGTTCAGCCCGCCCAGGTGGGCGGTGTGGAAGCGCCCGTCCAGCCGGCCCCGCAGGGCCCGCCGCACCACCTCGGGCTGCTCGGAGATCTCCTTGGCCATGAAGTGCGCGTGCCCGCCCATCTCGTAGGCTTGGGCCTCGCCCTCCAGCCGCGAGGGCTGCTTGACCGTCGCGGTGGCCTCCAGCGTGAACGTCCGGTAGCCCGAGGCCGACAGCACCGCCAGCTCACCGTCGTCCAGGTGCACCACCTGGCGGGTGTGCCCCACCAGCGCCGCCACGTCCGAGGCCGCGTACATCTCGCGGTCGCCCAGCCCCAGCACCACCGGCGAGCCGTTGCGGGCCACCACGCACTCACCGGGCCGCGCCGCGTCGATCACCGCGATCCCGTAGGTCCCCACCACCTGCGTCAGCGACGACCGCACCGCCTCGGCCAGGTCCTGGACGCCGGAGGTGGCGATCAGGTGCGCCAGCACCTCCGAGTCGGTCTCGGAGGAGAACTCCACCCCCTGGGCCTCCAGCTTGGCGCGCAGTTCCTCGGCGTTCTCGATCACCCCGTTGTGGACCACCGCCACCGTGCCCGACACGTGGGGGTGGGCGTTGGCGTCGCTGGGCTCGCCGTGGGTCGCCCACCGGGTGTGCCCGATCCCCACCGGCCCCTTGAACCGTGCCGGCAGCCCTTCGGCGCACTCGCGCACCCGGCCCTTGGCCTTGCGCACCTTCAGCGCCCCGCCGCGTCCCAGCACCGCCAGGCCCGCCGAGTCATATCCCCGGTACTCCAGCCGCTGCAGTCCCTCCAGCACGATCGGCACCGCGTCCTGCGACCCCACATACGCCACGATCCCGCACACGTTCCCTCAACCCCTCATCCGTAGACGATGCGCCGCAACTGCCGTTCGCTCAGCTGCGGCGGCGCGACCCGGCGCGCCGCCAGCTCGGCCGCCACCCGCCGGAAGATCTCGGCGTTGGTCAGCCCCTTGGCCTGCAGTTCGGCGTGCCTGCGCCGCACGAACACCTCCACCGGCTCACCGAAGTAGGCCAGCACGTCGGCCACCACCCGCGCCGCCTCGCCGGCGCTGAGCGGACTGGTCCGGGTCAGATGATCGATGAGGTCCTCATGCAGCACCCGCCGAGTATGACCAGCCGTCCCCGCGAAAACCAACGATCCTGCCCGAAATCGGGCAAGATCAGCCTTTGCGGAGTTCCGAACCCACCTTCTATGACGCCGCCAGGGCTCCGGGAGTTCTCCGGCTCGCCCTTCACGGCGATCGCCGAGACCCGGCGGGCGGCGTCGTGACGGGCCCCGGCGTTCCGTGCCCGCTGGGATCCTTGATGGGTCAGGCCTGCAGGTGCAGACCGAAACCGCTGCGGCCCGGCGCCTCCAGTCCCTCGCGGAGCCGCACCGACGGCATCTCATAGTCGCCACCGTTCTGGCGGCGGTACGGGACGGGGTCGGTGTCCTCCAGGGTCAGCAGCCGCTTCCTCCACTGCCCGGCCGCGTCCGCGAAGGCCTCGGGCGTCATCCGCACCGTGCGGTACAGCACGAACGGCGGCAGCACCTGCATGCCGGGGTGGTAGAGGATGCCGTGCTGGATCGGGTACAGCAGGTCGTCGATCGGGCCGTTGATGCCGCGGTCGGAGTAGTGGGACTCGGGGCCGCCGACCGTCACCGACACCAGGGCGCGCTTGCCCTGCAGGACGCCTTCGCCGAAGCGGTCGCCATAGCGCGTGTCGTTGTGCTCGCCCACGCCGTAGCCGAACCCGTGGGTGAACACGCGGTCCACCCAGCCCTTGAGGATCGCGGGCATCGTGTACCACCACAGCGGGAACTGCAGGATCACGGTGTCGGCCCACCGCAGCTTGTCCTGTTCGGCGCGGATGTCGGCGGTGAGCGCACCGGCCCGGTAGGCGCGCCCGGAATCGCGGACCGCATCCAGCGGGCGGGAGGCGGCGGCGCCGAAGTCGTCGGCGTCGATGGTGGACTTCCAGCGCATCGCGTACAGGTCGCTGACCTTCACCTGGTGGCCCGCGGCGGTCAGGGTGTCCACCGCGATGTCGGTGAGCGCGCCGTTCAGCGACCGCCGCTCGGGGTGGGCGTGCACGATGAAGACTTTCATATCCGCTCCTGAGGTCGATCAAGGTCGATCGAGGTCGATGTGGCCTCGATGTGGTCTCGATCCTTGTGGGCGCGGACGGTGCGATTCAGGGACGCTTGCCCCGTAGGTCCGGACTTCCTGGTACCGGCAGGGCCACCCGGCGCGGGGACGCGGCACCGATACTGGAGCGATGGACGATCTGGCTGACTTCCTGCGCACACGGCGAGCCCGGGTCCGTCCCGAGAGCGTCGGCATCCCCGCCGATTCGCGCCGCCGCGTCAGCGGGCTGCGGCGTGAGGAGGTGGCGCACCTGGCGGGGGTGAGCGTCGACTACTACATCCGCCTGGAGCAGGGGCGGGCCCGCCGGCCTTCGGCGCAGGTCCTGGACGCGCTGGCGCGGGTGCTCGGGCTGGACGGGGTGGAACGCGAGCATCTGCACCGGCTCGCCCACCGGCTCGCCCACCGGCCGGCGCACGCGCCGCAGCGGCCGTCGGCGGCGCGGCCGCGCCCCGAGTTGCTGCGGGTGCTGCACCTGGTCGCCGACGCCCCGGCGTTCCTGATCGACCACCGTCTGACGGTGCTGGCCGCCAACCGGCTGGCCGACCTGCTGTACGGCCGGCCCGCGCAGGGGCTGAACCTCGCCCGGCACCTGTTCCTGACCGAGCAGGGGCGCGCGCTGTTCGCCGACTGGGAGGACTGCGCCCTGGACGCCGTCGGCCATCTGCGCCTGTCGGCCGGGCGCCACCCCGACGATCCCGAGCTGGCCTCCCTCATCGGCGAACTGGCCATGCGCAGCCCGCGCTTTCGCCAACTCTGGGCACGTGCCGATGTCCGCACCCGCACCCACGGCCGCAAGGCCTACCACCACACCTTGGTCGGCTACCTGGAGCTGCACCAGGAGAACTTCGCCCTCCCCGACGGCACCGGCACCGGCACCGAACTGATCGTGCAGTCGGCCGCCTTCGGCACCGCCGCCCACGACAACCTCCGCCTGCTGGCCAGCCTCGGCGCCACCGGTGATCCCGCTCGGGCTGGCGACCCGGTCGCCTGAGCGGAGGTGAATCCCGGCCGGGGCGACGCACACCGGGCGTGATCGGCGTCCGCGCGGTGGCGGAACGCGCGGTGGCGTGGCGTTGTGGCGTGGCGTTGTGCGCAGGGATGACGAACGGCCCGTCCGGTGAGGGTCTGGACGGGCCGTTGGTCATGCAGGGTGGGGGACAGGGGTGTCTACCACCTGACGACGAGCTTGCCGGCGTAGGCGATCTTCTCCCACTGCGTGGCCTTGAGCTTGCGCTTGCCGTGGGCGGGGTCCCAGATCAGGTAGGTCGACTCGTTCCAGTTGGTGGTGTCGTCGAAGCCGTAGATCACCACGTAGTGGGCGACCGCCTTGCCGGCCTTGGGGTACCAGCTCTTCTTGGCGTAGACGGTGAGGACCAGCGGCCCCTGGCCGCGGAAGTAGGAGTAGCGCGTCGCGTTCCACAGGGTGGGGTTCTTGACGCTGCGGTGGGCCTTGTACTTGGTGCCCTTGGTCTTCCAGGCCTTGTTGATGTAGTTGGTCATCTCGCGGCCCATGGCGATCGGCGAGGTGAAGCCGATCTTGTTGGTCGCCATCTTCTTCGCGAGGAAGCTCTGCGTGCCGCTGCCGACCTTGGCGTGGTAGCTCAGGGCGCTGGCGGCCGCGGCCGGGCCGCACCAGTTGCCCTTCTTCTGCCGCTGGCCCTTGATGCTCATGCTCTTCCAGTAGGCCGCCGCGGTGACCTCGTCCGACGGCGGCTCCCAGAGGATCTTCCAGTTGTGCTGGGGCGCGGCCGGCGCCTGCACGGTCGCCGCCTGGGTGGCGGGAGCCTTGGCGGTGGGGGCCTGCGGGGCGGCGAAGGCGATCGACGGGGTGGCCGTCGCGACGCCCGCGGCGACGAGCACGGAGGCTATGCGGGTGGAGGCACGCGCCATGTTCTCTCCAGGGGGAGGGGGGTGTGGTGGGCGGTTGAAGGCCGGTTGGAGCCCAGAAGGACTATGGCGATCTGGGGCTCTGCGCCGATAGGCGCGTAGGGGCTATCTTCGTCGCCCTCGCATAGGCCTCGGGAACTACCGGCGGTGAGGCCGGGGCCCGGGTCGCCGGGCGGCGGGCGTTCCTTGTGCGACCGCGTGAGGCCTGCGCCCGCCGGTGCGGGGGGTCCCGCCGCGCCCTGCCAGGCCCGCGCCGGACCGGCGGATCCGGGCGCGATGCGACTGGGACGTTGAAGTACCTAAGCACGACAGATTCCCCGTTGTCGGCGGCTGCCTAGCTTTGTGGTCAAGACGAACGACCACGAAGGGGAAAGCACATGAGCGACATCAACGAGCTGGTCCAGAGCTACCTCGCCGCCTGGAACCTCACCGACGCCCAGGCGCGGCGGGCGGCGCTGGCGGAGGTGTTCGCCGAGGACGCCACCTACACCGACCCGCTGGTGTCGGTGCGGGGCCGCGACGGCCTGGACGCGACGATCGCGGCGGTCCAGGGCCAGTTCGGCGGGCTGGTGTTCAGCCTGGCCGGGACCGTCGACGCCCACCACGACATCGCCCGCTTCACCTGGCACCTGGGGCCGGAGGGGGCCGAGCCGGTCGCCATCGGGTTCGACGTCGCGGTCATCGACGACGACGGCCGCATCAGCCAGGTGCTCGGCTTCCTCGACAAGGTGCCGACCGGAGCCTGACCTTCGCCTCGCCCTGCCTCGCCCTGCATCGCCCTGCCTCGGCTCGGCACAGGCCACCCAGGAACCGCCCGACCAACCGACCGTCTTTTGGAGGAACGATGACCGCGTACATGCTGGCGCACCTGCGCAGGCCCGAGGAGATCCACCCCGACGTGCTGGAGTACAAGGAGAAGGTCGAGGTGGCTCTGCGGCCGTTCTCCGGCCGGTTCATCGTGCGCGGCGGTGAGGTCGACGTGCGGGAGGGGGTCTGGCCGGGCGATGTGGTGCTGGTGGAGTTCCCGTCCATGGAGCAGGCGCGCGGGTTCTACGACTCGGCCGCCTACCAGGAGATCCTTCCGCTGCGCACGGACCATCTGGAGGGTGATCTGATCATCGTCGAGGGTGTGTGACCGGGCCGCGCCGCTTGGGCCCATCCGGGCCCATCCGGGCCGCCTGGCCGGTCACACGTCGTAGTTGAAGCCGAAGGCGCGCACACCGGTCTCCGAGCGGGGCCGGTGGCTCGTGTTGGCCCCGAACGCGACGTAGGTCCCGGGGCCGTGGACGCGGTCGCCCTCGATCAGTTCGCCCCGGACCACGAAGTAGGCCTCCCCGTAGGTGTCGTGGACGTCGAGGTCGGGCCACTCGGCGCCGGGCGCCAGGTCGATGACCCAGGTCCTGATCCCCTCCATTCCCGGGAGCATCCGCACGTGAATTCCCGGGCCGATCTCGACGGCGGGGACGGCGTCGACGTCGACCGGCAGTATCTGTCCGGGCAGGACCTGTTCGGGCGTGGTCATCGGGTCAAGGTACTCACAGTCCCAGATCGGCGGCAAGATCCTTCAGTTCGCCGCGGGAGGCCACGCCCAGCTTGGGATAGGCCTTGTACAGGTGGTAGCCGACCGTGCGGTGGCTGAGGAACAGCTGCGCGGCGATGTCCCGGTTGGACAGGCCCTGCGCGGCCAGCCGCACGATCTGCAACTCCTGCGGGGTGAGCGCGGCCGCCACCCCCGCCCCGCCTCGGCCTGGCCCACCTTGCTTACCTTGCCCACCTGGCCCAACTTTCCCGCTTTGCCCTCCTCGGCCGTCCCCGGTGCGCGGTCCGCGGTCGGGGGCGCCGGTCGCGGTGAGCTCGCTGCGGGCCCGTTCGGCCCAGGGCTCCATGCCCAGGCGGTCGAAGACCTCCAGCGCGCCGTTCAGCAGGCCCCGCGCCTCGGCCTTGCGGCGCGCCCGGCGCAGCCACTCCCCGTACAGCAGGGCCGTTCTGGCGTATTCCAGCGGACGGCTGTCCTGGTCGTGCAGTTCCAGCGCCGCCGTATAGGCCTGCTCGGCCTGCTCGTCGGTGCTGAGCAGGCCCCGGCAGCGCAGGACCAGCGCCTGGGCCCAGGGCTGGCGGGCCGAGGCGGCCCACCGTTCGAAACGCGCCAGCGGTTCGGCGGCGCGTTCGGGCGCTCCGACCCGTACCGCCGACTCCACCAGGTCGGGGGTGGAGCGGGTGGCGCAGATGTGGTGGCGCATCGGTTCGCGGGCCAGGCGCTCAAAACGGGCCAGGGCGGCTTCGGCGCGTCCCAGTCCCAGCTCCAGCAGGCCCAGTGACCAGTAGGCCCAGGGCGCGCCCGGGGAGGTCACTGCGGCGGCCGCCCCCGCCAGCGCGGCCTCGGCGTGTCGCCGGCAGGCCTGCTCGTCGCCCTTGGCCGCCGCCAGGTAGGCCAGCACGCTGGTGAACTGGCTGACCCACTGCCGCTGCCCGGTGTCGTGGGCCAGGCCCAGCGCCTCGGTCGCGGTGGTGAGCGCGTCCAGGTGGCGTCCGGTGAACACCTCGCCCTCGGCCATGAAGAACAGCACCGTGGGGAGCCGCCCGGCCCCGCCGCGCGCCCGGTGCCCGGCCGCCAGCGTGGTCGCCAGCTGGTAGGCGTCGGCGTCCTGGCCCCGGGCCAGCGCCGCCCCGCACAGGATCAGCAGGGTCTGGTCCGACACCTGGCCGCGGCGGCGCACCGCCTCCAGCGTCTCGCCCAGCGGCGGGGGCTGGGACCGGCCAGGACCCTGCCCCGTGTCCTGCCCCGTGTCCGGTCCGGGGTTCAGCAGGTGCACCAGGAAGCGGGCGACCGGCGCCAGGGGGTCGGCGTCGGCCAGCGGCAGCGCCGACAGCCGCTCCAGGGTCGCCGCCAGCTGCCGTTCCCCCAGGTACCAGGAGGTGTGCGTGGCCTGGATCAGCATCTCGGCGGCCTGGGCCGAGCCGGTGTCGTCAAGGAGCGCGGCGCCCTCCAGCAGCCGCCGGTGGGCGGCCGGATGGTCGCCCTTCCAAAAGTCGGCGAGCGCCTGGACCTGCGCCAGCCGGGCCCGCACACCCGGAGCCGCACCGGCCTGGGCCGTGTCGGTGCGTGCTGCGCGGCGGCCCAGGTCACCGGCCCGTTCCAGGTCGCCGGTCTCCAGGGCGGCCTCGGCGGCCAGGGCCTCGCGGCGGGCTCGTTCGGCGGGGTCGGCGCTCAGGCGGGCCGCGCGTTCGTAGGCGGCCGCCGCGGCCTGGTACCCGCTGCGTTCCCGGGCCCGGGAGGCGGTGTGCTCCAGCGCGGCGGCGGCCTGCCGGTCGGGGCCGGTGG
>NZ_BCQR01000089.1 GCF_001552175.1 Actinomadura kijaniata NBRC 14229 | reverse complement strand
CGGTCCGAGCTGCGCGCGGCGGGCGGCGCGGCGGAGGCGCCCGGCCGGGGCGACCCGCTGGCCGCGCTGACCGCCCAGCAGCGGCAGATCGCGGCGCTGGTCGCGGCCGGGGCCACCAACCGGGAGATCGCGACCCACCTGATGATCAGCACCCGGACGGTGGACGGCCACCTGCGCAACATCTTCACCCGCCTGGGCCTGCGCTCCCGCGTGGAGCTGGCCCGCCTGGCGGGCTAGACGGTGCTTCAAAGCCCTGGCCTACGACGCTCGCCCGGAGGGCTCGCGCCTCACCAGGTCTCGGCGAGCGCGGCATCGCTTCGCGATCTGACCTGCACGACCTCCGGTTTCCCGACCGTTGACGAGGTGCGGCCGCGCCGTGGTCCGGACCGTACGGCGCGCACCGTCGGTGAGCGTGCTCAGCGGGGGTCGATCGGCGTCAGCGTCCCGGTCGTCGCCTCCACCACCGCGGCGGCGTCCAGGCACAGGTCCTCGCGGAACCTCGGCCCGATGATCTGTACGGCCTGGGGCAGGCCGTCGGCCGGCCCGACGGGCACCGCGACCGCGGGCAGCCCGAGAAGGTTGACCACCACGGCCAGGCGCATGGTGGCCGGCCAGTCGGCCAGCCACCGGGGATCGAGATCGGAGCCGACCGGGAAGGCCGGGCGCGTGCGAATCGGCGCGAGCACCAGCGGTGTCCGGCTCATCCACGCACTCCACAGGCGCGCGATGGTCGCCCGCTCCATCAGCGGGTCGAACGCCTGCTCCCCGGCGGCCTGCGCCCAGATCGGCTCGTAGGCCTGCCAGAAGCGCACGAAGCCGGGGGACGCGACCGTCTCGACAGGGGGCTGCTCCCGGTGCACCCGGCCGTAGCCCGACATGATCTGCGTGTAGATCTCGCTCGCGCGGGTCAGGGCCGGGGCCCGGCCTTCCTCGACGAGATAGCCAGCGTCGGCCAGCGCTTGGGCCGCGCGCCCCAGCGCGTCGGCCACCCGCGGGTCGGTCGGGGCTCCGTCGGGATCGGTCACCACGCGGACCCGCACCGGCGCCGGCAGGGGCGGGCCGTGCAGGGGCACCGGTGCGTACCACGGGTCCCCGCCGGGCCGTCCGCACATGTGGTCGAACGCCAGGCGCAGATCCCGCACGTGCCGGGCGATCGGCCCCTGGACGCCGAGCAGCTGGAAGGCGAAGGGAGTCGGCCCGGCCGCCCGTTCCCCGGTCTGTGCCACCCTGCCCAGCGAGGTCTTCAACGCGCTGACGCCGCAGCACTGGGCGGGCCAGCGCAGTGAACCCGCGCCGTCGTTCCCGATTCCCAGCGCGGACATTCCCGTCGCCACCGCGACCGCGTCTCCGCCGCTTGAGCCGCCCGGGGTGTGCTGGGGAGACCAGGGGTTGACCGTCGCGCCGCGCAGCGCGTTGTCGGTGTGCCAGCGCATGCCGAACTCGGGCATGTTCGTCCGGCCGATCGGGATCGCTCCCGCCGCGCGCAGCTCGGCGACGCAGGGCGCGTCGGTGTCCGCCGTCGCCTCCCGCAGGGCGGGGATGCCCATCGTCGTCGCCGAGCCCGCGACGTCGATGTTCTCCTTGACCGTCATCGGCACGCCGCACAGGGGGCCGGCCGCCTCACCCCGCGCCAGCGCCCGGTCGGCCGCGTCCGCCGCGGCGAGCGACTCCTGCTCCAGCGTGACCGTGATCGCGTTCACGCGGGGATCCACGCCGTCGATCCGCCGTAGGTGCGCCTCGATCACCTCCCGGCACGACACCTGCCCGCCGCGGACCAGCTCCGCCAGGTCCCACGCGCCCAATGCCCACAGCTCCGTCAACACGCCCTCCTCGGTGTCGGTGCCGGGAAATCTAGGAGCGGACACTGGAAAAGAGCAGTCTTGTGTTTCCCGGCGGCCTCAGCCGGTGCTCACCGCGACGTTCACGGACTGTCCTTTCTGCAGGTCACCGGCTGGAGACGGGCCCGGTCAGCCGATCGGTGGTGCGAGGTATTCCAGCGCGTAGCCGTCGCCGGAGGGGGTCACGCGGGCGATGCCGGGTGAGTCGAGGTGGGCGCCGGCCACGAAGTGGTGGGGTCGGGTCAGTTGTTCGAGGAGGGCCGCTCTCGCGGCGCGGGCCTGGGACTGGTCGCCGTCGAGCTCCCAGGACACGTCCGGCCGATCGAACTGGAGCGTGGGAACGTGAACGGTGTCGCCCCAGGCGAGAAGGTGGCCGGCGCCGCTCCTGACGTCATAGACGGTGTGACCGGGTGTGTGGCCCGGTGTCGGGATCGCGGTGGCCCAGTCGTTGATCGCGGTCTTCTCCGCCACGGGCACGACCCGGTCGCGGATCGGTTCGAGCCGCCCCGTGAACACCGAGGTGTCGCCCGCGCCGATCCACACGCGTTCGAGTTCGGGGAACGCCTCCGAACCGTCCGGCGCGATCAGGCCGCTCACGTGGTCTTCGTGCTTGTGGGTGATGGCCACATCGGTGACCTGCGCGCGGTCGATCCCCGCTTCGTCGAGCGCGTCGTAGATCAGTCCCATGGTGGGGTCGTGCCAGGCGTTGGACGCGCCGGTGTCGATGAGAACCGACCGCGTGCCGTCGGTGACGAAGAAGGCGTTGACCGACAGCCGCAGGTTGTCGCCGGCCAGCGGGACGGCGGCCGGCAGCTCGTCGAGCGTGTGCCCGTCCTCGTCGCGGAGCCGTGTCGGCGGCATGTCGATGTACCCGTCCCGCAACGAGACCACCTGTAGATCGCCGAATTCGAACGTGGCATGGTGCCGGCCACTCGAGACCAAACGCATGGAACCTCCGTCGTACTGGGCGCACATCGCGCATCTTCCATAGAAGACTCTGTCTCCTTTAGGAGAAACCCTACACTGTTGGGCGGCGACGTACCCATCGATCGAGGAGCACGGTGGTCGAGCAAGACGGAACCGCGGCCGGACCACAGCACGGTGACGACCTGGCCGGCGCGTTCGGCGGTAACGTGCGGCGACGCCGCGAGGAGGCGGGCCTGACGCTGGAGCAGCTGTCCGCGCGGTCGTCGGTCAGCCGGGCGATGCTGTCCAAGGTCGAACGCGGCGAGAAGAGCCCGACGATCGGCGTCGCGTCCAGGATCGCCCACGCGCTCAACGCGTCGCTCTCGGACCTGTTCGGCGCGCCGGCCGCCGCCGCGTCCGGTGTGGCCATCGTCATGCGCGAGAACCAGCGCCCCGTTTTCCGTGATCCGGAAACCGGTTTCGAGCGGCACATGGTGTCAGCGGCTCCGGGCGCGGGGGGAGCCGAGATGATCTTCCACTACCTCCCCGCGCAGGTCTCCACCGGGCTGCTGCCCGCGTATCCGCCGGGTACGGAGAAACAACTCGTGGTGCTCGAAGGCACCCTCACCGTCGCGATCGGCGGGATCAGCGAGACCCTGAACACGGGCGACTCCCTGTTCTTCCAGGCCGACGCGGACCACGGCTTCGCCAACCGAACGAACGCCCCCTGCGAGTACATCATGGTCATCTCGCGCAGAACCTGATCGGCCGCAGCCTGGACGAAACCGACCGGGTTCTGCCGTAGCGGGTGGCGGTGCCGCGCCAATGCTTGGGTTGGTCGAAGCAGCGCTCCACCACGTTGCGGCGCTTGTCGACCTGGGGATCAAAGGCCGGTGGCCGCCCGCCGCGCGAGCCACGACGGACGCGATGGCGCACCTGGTCCGCATCGGCGCGGGTTTGAGCGGGCCGCAACATACGGGTGAAGGTGCCATCGGCGGCCCGCCGGCGAACCCGGTTCGGAGGGCCACGGGCGATCGCTGGAGCGTGGCCCGGCACCGGCGCGTTCCCGGGTCAGCGGGCGGACGCGCGGGCCTCGCTGGGGGTGCGGCCGAAGCGGGCGCGGAAGTGCCGGGCGAAGTGGGCCTGGCTGGAGAAGCCCCAGCGGTAGGCGACGTCGGCGATGGTCGTGCGGGCCGCCCCCGGGGCGGTGAGGTCGGCGTGGGCGCGCTGGAGGCGGCGTTCCAGGATGTGCCGGGCCGGGGTGGTGCCGGCCGCCTCGAAGATCCGGCCGAGATGCCGCACCGACACCCCCGTCACGCCCGCGACCCGCCCGGGGGTGAGGCACGGGTCGTGCAGGTGCCGCTCGATGTAGTTCTCGGCGACGATCAGCTGGGTCCGGTACGCGGCGGGCGCGGGCCGCCCGCCGGAGCGTTCGGTGGCCAGCAGCCGCAGCAGGTCGAGGACGCCGTCGCGGGCGCCCCCGGGGCCCGCCGCGCCCGGGTTCTCCAGGACCGACCGCAGCGCCACGACCAGCTCGCCCTCGCGGACCGTCCCGCGCCCGAACAGCATGGGCGCGGGGACGCCGCCCGCCATGCACTGCTCGACGAACAGGTCGCGCGGGATGTCCACCAGGAACTGCCGCATGGTCGAGGAGAACCCGAACAGGTACGGCCGGCGCGTGTCGTACACGACGAGGTCGCCGGCGGTGGCCGACAGGCAGCCGTGCTCGTGCAGGAACACGGCCTCGCCCTTCAGCAGCAGGGTCGCGAACACCGAGTCCTTCGGCGCCGACCTCGCCACCTGCGGGCTGCGCTCCACGGAGTGGGCATTGCCGCTGATCTCGGCCAGCCGGACGTCCCCGAGCCGGAAGTTGGCCTGCCGTGCCAGCAGCCCGCGCTCGGAGTAGGACGTGCAGGACAGCCCGACCAGCGCCCTGCGGTTGTAGTCCTCCCAGAAGCCGATGCGGTCGCGCGGGTCGACGTCCTCGGTGCTGGCCTCGGAGATCATCAGTGCTGGCGCCGGCATGGTCTCGCTCCTCCCGCCCGGGCGGTCCTGCGACGGAGCCTATGCCGTGACCTGGGTCATACGGCCAGGTAACCTCCGTCCACCGGAAAGACCGCGCCGGTCACGTAGGACGCGGCGGGCGAGCAGAGGAACGCCACGACGGACGCGACCTCCGGCGGACGCCCGTACCGCCCGGCCGGGATGCGGGCCAGCACGGCCGCCGCGGCGTGCGGGTCGTCCAGCAGGCCCCGGGCCAGCGGCGTGACGACGAAGCCGGGCGCGACCGCGTTCACCCGGACGCCGTCGGGCGCGTACTCGGCCGCCAGCGACCGCGTGAGCTGGGAGACCCCGCCCTTGCTGGCGCTGTAGGCGGGCCGGTCCCGGCTCCCGGCGAAGGCGAACATCGACGACACGTTCACGATCGCGCCCGCCCCGCGCGCCAGCGCCGGGCGGGCCGCCTGGCACGCCACCATCGTCGCGGTCAGGTTGACCTCCAGGACGCGGCGCCAGCGGTCCGGGGCGTACTCGTCGCGGTCGTGGCTGACGCCCGCGCAGTTCACGAGGACGTCCAGCGGGTCGTGCGCCGCGATCAGTCCGGTCAGGCCGTCGGCGTCCAGCACGTCGTGCTCGACCACGCGGACGCCGGGGCGGCCGGGCGGTTCCGCCGGCTCGGCCGGGCGCAGGCCGAGGGCGGTGACCTCGGCGCCCAGGTCGGCGAACAGCGCGGCGGTGGCCGCCCCGATGCCGGACGTGCCGCCCGTGACGAACACCCGCCGCCCCGCGTACAGGCCCGCCTCGAACCCCGCGGTCATGGCCGCACCAGCACCTTGATCTCCTCCGTGGTGTCCAGCAGCGCCCGGAACCCGTCCCGGACGACCTCCGCCAGCGGGACGACCGAGGTCACGATGGACGTGAAGTCCATGCCCTCCTCGGCGGCGAGCCGGATCAGCTCGCCGTGGCAGTCCCGGTAGCCGACGCTCCCGATGATCGACTGCTCGTTGTTGACCAGCGCGAACGCGTCCACGGTGACCGTGCCGCCGAGCCCGAGCAGCACGGTCCGGCCCCCGCGGCGGGTTCCGGCCAGGCAGTCGGCCAGCGCCCGCCCGGACCCGACCGCCTCGAACGCCAGGTCGGCGGCCCCGGGCGGCAGTCCCCCGGCGTCCACGGTCTCGGCGGCGCCGAGCCGGCGCGCCAGCGCCCGGCGGGCCGGGGACGGGTCGCACGCGACCACCCGTCCCGCCCCGTACCGGACGGCGAGCCGGACGACGAGCAGCCCGATCGGGCCGAGGCCGACCACCGCGGCGGTCTCCCCGTCCCGCAGCCCGGACCTGCGCACCCCGTGCAGCGCGACCGCCGCCGGTTCGAACACGGCCGCCTGCCGCAGCGACACCCCGTCCGGGAGCCGGTGCAGCATGTAGGACGGCACGACGGCCCGCTCGGCGAGCCCGCCGTCGCCCATCAGGCCCGCGAACCCGAAGTGGGCGCACAGGTTGTACTCGCCGGCCGCGCACCGCGCGCAGCGGCCGCACCGGTAGTGCGGCTCCACCGCGACCCGGTCGCCGGGCGCGAACCCGGTCACGCCGGGCCCGACCTCGGCGACCGTCCCGCTGAACTCGTGCCCGAGGGTCAGCGGGGCGGCCCGTCCCGACTCCGGGTGCGGCTCCCCGACCGGGATGGCGTGCGGCCCGTCGGCGTACTCGTGCAGGTCGCTGCCGCAGATCCCGCAGTAGGCGACGGCGATCGCCACCTCGCCCCGGCCGGGGGCGCGCCGCGGCACGTCCTGTACCCGGACGTCGCGCGGACCGTGCCACACCGCGGCCCTCACGCGGCCGCCCCCCGGCGGCGCAGCACGGCCGGGGCCGTCTCGCGCAGCCCGAACGACAGCGCCACCACCAGCGCCGCGCCGCCCGCCGCGATGAACATGGCCGCGTCCAGCCCCCAGATGTCGGAGGCGCGCCCGGCGACGAGCGGGCCGAGGAACCCGCCGGCCAGCTCGCCCACCCCCATGATCACGCCGAGCGCGGTGGCGAGCGCCGCGCGCGGCACGGTCTCGGCCGGGATCGTCGCCATGAACAGCGTGAAGCAGCCGAGCCCGGTGTAGGTGAGGATCATCAGCGCGCCGAGCGGCACCGGGTCGTCGACGTGGACCACCGCGAGCGGGCAGCACGCCGCGAGGGCGGTGAACCCGATCAGCGAGGCGCGCCGGCCGATCCGGTCGGAGACGGCCGGGGTGGCGAAGCCCCACAGCACCCAGGCGACGCCGAGGCACGTCATGACGGCGCTCATCGTGCCCGGCCCCCAGCCCTTCTCGTCGGTCAGGTACCGGGGCGTGAACGTGATCATCGTGACGAACCACGTCAGGTAGCACGGCGCGATCAGCATGCAGATCACGACGTTGCGCAGCCGCAGGACCTCCCGCACCGGCACCCGCGCGACCGGCCCGGCCGCCGCCCGCGCCCGGGGCGCGTGCTCCCGCACGTACTTCGCGATCACGGCGGCGATGACCAGGCCGGGGACGATCGTGACGTAGAACGCCGTCCGCCACCCGAAGGTGTCGGCGAGCCACACGACCGCCACCGGCGCCACGATGCCGCCGAGCAGCCCCGCCGACGACCCCTGGAGCAGCCCCATGTTGAGGCCGCGGCGCGACTCCCGGGACGCCTCCACCATCAGCGCCTGCGCCATCGGCAGCACCGCGCCCTCGGCGGCGCCCATCAGCGCGCGCGCCGCCAGCAGCCCGAGGAACCCGGTCATCAGCCCCGACGCCGAGGAGAACAGCGAGAACAGCACGACGGCGACGACGAGGATCGGCTTGCGCCGCCCGAGCCGGTCCGACAGGCCCCCGGCGCACATCCCGGCCAGCGCCCACGTCAGCGCGAGCACCCCGGACAGCACGCCGAGCTGCGCGTTCGACAGCCCGAAGTCGTCGTCCATGTACGGGGCGAGGAACGCCAGCGCCTGCCGGTCGAAGAACACGAACCCGAACGCCAGGAACAGGATCGCCAGCAGCCGGTTCTCGTACCGGTCGGCGGCGGGGTCGTCCCGCGTGAGGACCGGGGCCATCAGCGGAACAGCGAGTCGATGTGATCGGCGCCCAGCCCGACCGCGTCGTAGTGCCTGCGGCACATGTCGATGTAGTCGTGGACGTCGAAGTACCCCTGGGGGTCGCCGTTCTCGTCCAGCCAGATGAGCGGGCCCTTGACGATGAACAGCGTCTTCATCGGCTCCTCGTGCTCGTAGGCGACGAGGGTGTGGCCCTCGCCGGGCGCCTCGTAGACGAAGTCGCCCGCCGTCGCCGTCCAGGGGCGCTCCAGGTAGCCCCACTTGCCGGAGATCGTGTAGGCGAACACCTCGTGGGGGTGGTAGTGCCGGTTGACGAGCCCGGCCTCCTTGGCCCGCAGGATGTCGGACCAGGTGTTGTCCTTCACGTTGATCCACAGCGGCCGCGACCCGACGGTCTCGGTGAACGGCACGTAGTACCGGTCGTCGTCGGTGGCGACCTTCGGCAGGTACACCTCGGGCAGCGCGTCGGGCTTCTGCGAGTTCTCGATCGGCTTCAGGTTCTTCCAGAACTCCGAACCAGGGGTCTCCGGCATGCGAACGGCTCCTCTCGCGGTCTGTCGCTGCGAGTGAACCCCCCGGGTGGGACCCCGGTCTTTCCTGTGGCGGACGCCGTCCTTTGCGGATCGCGGACATCGGACCCGGGTTTGAGACTTTTTCCCGAAAACCTTACGGATACCGCGTCGAAGTCTCACTCGAAAGTTCAGCGATACCGTCGAAGGTATGGCCATCGGCGCCAAGGGCCGGACGCGGCGATCGCCGCGAAGCGAGGGGAAGGAGGGAACCCATGCCGATCCTGCCGTCCGAGCGTGACCCCCGACTGATCACCGTGCGCCGCGGCGGAACGCTGACCGACGAGCACCACCGGCTGCTCGCGGAGTGGGCCGCGCTCTGCGCCGAACACGTCCTGCACCTTTTCGAGCGGGAGCGGCCGCACGACACCCGCCCGCGCGACGCCATCGGCGTCGGCCGCGCCTGGATCCGCGGCGAGGTGCGCATGCGCGAGGCGCACCAGACCGCGTTCGTGGCGAACGCCGCCGGGCGCGGACTGCCCGCCCCGGCGAAGTTCGCCGCCCTCGCCGCCGGGCAGGCGGTGGCGGTCGCCCACGTCGCGGCCCACGACCTGGGGGCCGCGGCGTACGCGATCAGGGCGGCCGCCGCTGCCGCCGGTGACGCCGAGGCGGCACGCCTCAGGGAGCGGGACTGGCAGCGGGAGAGGATCCCCGCGGAGCTCCGGGAGCTGGTCCTCGATGACCAGCGGCGTCGAAGCGCGATCTGCTGGCACGTCTTCGACGACTGACCCGCGGCGTTCGCCCGCCGCCCGGCCGGGCGGGGATCCGGCCGGGCGGCGGGCGCGTCCTCACGGGGCGGGCGGCAGGTCCACCAGGGTCGCCAGCGCGGCCCGGTGCCGGTCCGGGGCGCCCAGCGCGAGCGCGGCGCTCTTGGCGCGCTTGAGGTACAGGTGCGCGGGGTGCTCCCAGGTGAAGCCGATGCCACCGTGCATCTGCACGCACTCCTCGGCGGCCCTCACCGCGACGGCCGAGCAGTGCGCCTGCGCGACCGCGACGGCGACCGGCAGGTCCGGGTCGCCGGTGGCGGCGCAGGACGCGGCGTGCCGGGCGACGGCGCGGGCCTGCGTGACGGAGGTCCACAGGTCGGCCAGCCGGTGCTTCAGCGCCTGGTAGGAGCCGACCGGACGGCCGAACTGGTAGCGGGTCTTGACGTAGGCGACGGTGGACTCCAGGCAGCGTTCGGCCAGGCCGAGCTGCTCGGAGGCCAGGATCGCCGCGCCGGTCAGCAGGGCCGTCCGCAGTGCCGCGTCGCCCTCGGCGACCCGCCGCGCGGGGACGCCGTCGAACGTCACGTCGCACAGGCGGCGGGTCATGTCGAGGGAGACGACCGGGGCGCGGGCGGCGTCGGCGGCCTCCACGGCGTACAGGCCGTCGGCGGCGGGCACCAGCAGCACGTCGGCGGCGGACCCGTCGGCGACGCTGGTCACGGCGCCGGTGAGCGTGCCGTCCCCGGCGCGCACCGTCGGGGTGAACGCGGCGTGCGGGTCCGTGGTGAACGGGACGGCGAGCACGGCGGCGCGCCCGGACTCCAGCAGTTCGCGGTCGTCGGCGGCCAGCAGCGCCGCGACGCCGAGGACCGCGCCGGTCAGGAACGGGACGGGCGCGACGGCGCGGCCGATCTCCTCGGCCACCACGGCGGTCTCCCGCCAGGTCGCCCCGGCCCCGCCCCGGTCCTCGGGGACCGGCAGCGCGGTGACGCCCATGTCGGTGAGGGACTGCCACAGGGCGGCGTCGAGGGGCTCGTCGCGTTCGGTCCCGGCGAGCACGTCGTTCCAGGGGGCCTTGTCGTCGAGCAGCTCGCGGACGCCGGCGCGCAGGTCGGTCTCGATCTCGCTGTAGAGCAGGTCGCTCACTTCGGCAGGTCCTTCCACGGCACGTCCTTGTCGACCCGGATCTCGCCGGGCAGGCCGAGCACGCGCTCGGCGATGATGTTGCGCAGGATCTCGGAGGTGCCGCCCTCGATGGAGTTGCCCTTGGCGCGCAGATAGCGGTAGCCGGGCGAGCGGCGGGTGAAGTCGACCTCGGCGGGGCGGCGCATCGTCCAGTCGTCGTAGCGCAGCCCCTCCTCGCCGAGCAGCTCCAGCTCCAGGCCGGAGATGCGCTGGTTGAGGTCGGCGAAGGCGAGCTTGGCGGCCGAGCCCTCGGGGCCGGGCTGCCCGGCGGTGAGCTGCTGGCGCAGCCGCCGCCCGGTGAGGCGGGCGGCCTCGGCCTCCACCCACAGCCGCAGGACCTCGTCGTGCAGGCCGGGGGTGCGCAGCTCGGGGCGCTCGCGCCACAGCTCCGCGACGACGCCGATCATGCCGCCCTCGCGGGGCACGGCCTGGCCGCCGATGGCGACGCGCTCGTTCATGAGGGTGGCGGTGGACACCCGCCACCCCTGGCCGACCTCGCCGAGGCGGTGCTCGTCGGGGACGCGGACGTCGGTGAGGAACACCTCGTTGAACTCGGCCTCGCCGGTGATCTGCCGCAGCGGGCGGACCTCAACGCCGGGCGCGGTCATGTCGCACACGAAGTAGGTCATGCCGCGGTGCTTGGGCACGTCGGGGTCGGTGCGGGTGACCAGGATCGCCCACCGCGCCTCGTGCGCCATCGACGTCCAGACCTTCTGGCCGTTGACGATCCAGTGGTCGCCGTCGCGGACGGCGCGGGTGCCGAGCGCGGCCAGGTCCGAACCGGCGCCGGGCTCGCTGAACAGCTGGCACCAGACCTCCTCGCCGGTCCACAGGGGCCGCAGGAAGCGCCGCTTCTGCTCCTCGGTGCCGAAGGCCAGGATCGTCGGGGCGGCCATGCCGAGCCCGATGCCGTTGCGCTCGGGCTGGTTGGAGGGCGCCCCGGCGCCGGCGAACGCCCGGTCGACCTCGGGCTGCAGGTGGCGCGGCGCGCCGAGGCCGCCGAGCCCCTCGGGGTAGTGGACCCAGGCCAGCCCGGCGTCGAACCGGGCGCGCAGGAACTCCAGCGGCTCCATGGCGGCCGGATCGTGCTCGGCGAGGAACTCCTCGACCCGCCTGCGCAGCGCGGCGGCGTCGGGGGGTGCGGTGCTCACGGGAACGGACCTCCGCGGGGTGGGCGACGATACATACCAACCGGTCGGTATGGGGCCCACCCTAGGAAGTGCGGGCTGACGCCGTCAACCGTGAGATCGCCCGTCAGGTCAGGTGTTCCAGCAGCGCGACGGCGGCCGGGTTGCCCGGCCGGGGGGCGCGGCCCACCAGCTCGACGGTCCGGGCCGGGACGGGCTGGCGGATCCGCACGCACGGCAGCCCGGCCCGCTCGCCGACCGGGCGGGGCACGATCGCCACACCGATGCCCGCGCGCACCAGGTCGACCAGGAACCGGATCTGGGTGACCTCGCAGGTGATCTGCCGGTGCAGGCCGCACCCGGCGGCCAGGCGGCGCACGGCGGTCTCCAGGCCGGTGCCCGCGCGGAAGTCGACGAAGCGCTCCTCGGCCAGGTCCCGCAGCAGGGCGCGGCCGGCCCCGGCGAGCCGGTGGCCGGGCGCGGTCACCAGCACCAGCTCCTCCCGCCAGGACCGGAAGGAGGCCAGCCCGTCGGGCAGGGCCGCGCCGTCCAGCGCGACGTAGGCCAGGTCGAGTTCGCGGGCCAGCAGCGCGTCCAGCAGCTCGCCGGTCGGGGCCTCGCTCACCGCGATCTGGACGCCGGGCCGGGCGCGGTGGAACGCCGCCAGCTCGCGCGGCAGATCGACGCTGGTCAGGGTCTGAATGCTGCCGACGGCGACCCGGCCGGCGGCCAGCTCCGTCACGGCGGCGACCGTCTCCCGCGCGGCGGCGGCGTCGGCGAGCAGCCGGCGCGCGACCGGCAGCAGCGCGTGCCCGGCCGGGGTCAGCACGGGCCGCCGCCCGGTCCGGTCGAACAGGTCCGCGCCCAGCTCGTGTTCCAGCTTGCGGATGGAGGTGCTCAGCGCCGACTGGACGATCAGTTCCGAGCGGGCGGCGGCGGTGAAGCCGCCCTGGGTGGCCACGGCCACGAAGTGCCGGAGCTGGCGCAGTTCCATCCATCTACGATAGCGATGGCTGCCAGCGAAATGATGTGTTGGACCGATGGGAGCGCCCGCGCGCATGCTGGGGCGCGTGAACCACGTGCCCTTCCTGTGGTCCGTCGCCTACGGGCCGCGCCACTCCGCTCCGACCCGCTTCCTGGCCCGCCGCGCGCTCGGGATGGCCGCCTTCGTCCGCGCGCTCGCCGAGGCCGAGCACCGTTCGTTCACCGTGCTGTGAGGGCCGGGCGGGCGGCGATCCCCTCCACGAGCACGTCCACCGTGAACGCGAACCGGGCGTCGTTGTCGTCCGGCTCCAGCTCGTCGGCGCAGCGCCGCAGGTGCGGAAGGTCGAGGTCGCCGTCGGGGCGCAGCCAGGACGGGGGCGTCCGCTCCAGGTCGTCCGGGTCCAGGTGCGCGGGCGGCCGGTCGTACGGCGCGTCCTGGAACTCCACGAAGCCGACGACCGCGCGGATCGTCTCCATGCAGGCGCGGTAGGCGTCGGGCAGCGGCAGGCCGACCGCGGCGAAGAAGCCGATCAGCGCGTCCACGTTGCGCAGCATCGTCGGATGGCGGGCCATGGTGACGTTCTCGCGCAGCGCGAGGGTGGTCATGCCGGGGTGCCGCCGGTAGTGGGCGCGCAGGTCGTCGCAGTAGGCGCGCAGGCAGTCGCGCCAGCGGGCGGGGTCCAGCGGCGGCGGCCGCCACTCCGACTCGAAGATCTCGGCGGCGAGCGCGACCAGGTCGCGCCGGTCCTCGACGTAGTTGTAGACCGCGCGCGGCGAGACGCCGAGCTCGGCGGCCAGCGAGCGCATCGTCAGCT
>NZ_BCQR01000088.1 GCF_001552175.1 Actinomadura kijaniata NBRC 14229 | reverse complement strand
CGCGGGTGAGGGTGGGGCGGCCCTTGCGGTGGGTGGGGCGCCGCCGGGACGCGGGCGCGGGCTGCTCATTCATCGGGGACGATGCTAGCCCTCCTTGAACTTCACACATGTTGACTTCAAGCGCGGGAGCGGGCACGGTGATCCAGGTAAGGCTCACCTAACCCCCTCGGGAGTCGTTCATGCGCCTGTCCTCCGTCGCCATGGACCTGTCACCGCTGCGCGCGAGCCGCGACTACCGGCTGTTCTTCGCCGGGTTCCTCGGCGCGCTGTTCGGCACGCTGATGACGGCGGTCGCCGTGTCCGTGCAGGTCTACGAGATGACCGGGTCGCCGACGCAGATCGGGCTGACGGCGCTGGCCCGCGCCGCGCCGATGGTGGCCGGGCTGCTGGTCGGCGGCGTGCTGGCCGACCGGTACGACCGGCGCGCGCTGATGCTGTGGACCCGGCTGCCGCTGGCGGGCGTCGCGGCCGCGCTGGCGGTCAACGCGCTGCTGCCCGAGCCGCGCCTGTGGGTCGTCTACGCCGCGACGGGCGTGACGGGGCTGCTGGCCGGGCTCGGCGGCCCCGCGCTGCTCGCGGCGACCCCGGCGCTGGTCGGGACCGAACGGCTCGCGGCGGCGGGCGCGCTCACCTCGGCCTCCACCCAGCTCGCGGCGCTGGCGGCCCCGGCCGTCGGCGGGCTGCTGGTCGCCGGCCCGGGACTGGCCGCCTGCTACGCGGTGGACGCGGCCGGGTACCTGGTGTTCTCGCTGGCGATGCTGTTCGTCCGGCCGCTGCCGCCCGCGCACGCCGCGCCGGACCGGGGCGTGCGGCAGGCGTTCGCGGCGGTGGGCGCCGGGCTGCGGTTCGTGCGCCGCGACCGGCTCCTGCTGGGGATGATGCTGGTCGACGCCGCCGCGATGGTCTTCACGATGCCGCAGGCCCTGTACCCGGTGCTGGCGGACCGGCAGTTCGGGTCGCCGGGCGTGACCGGGCTGCTGTACGCCGCGCCCGCGCTCGGCGCGCTGCTGGGCGCGGCGACCAGCGGATGGACCGGACGGGTGCGGGCGACCGGCTACGTGCTGGTCGGCGCGGTGCTGCTGTGGGGCGGCGCGCTGGTGGGGTTCGGGCTGAGTCCGGCGCTGCCGACGGCGCTGGCGTTCCTGGCGCTGGCGGGGCTGGGCGACTTCGTGTCCGAGACGCTGCGCGGCGCGCTGCTCCAGCACGGCACGCCCGACGAGCTGCGCGGGCGGGTCAGCGGCCTGTGGATGGTCCAGGCGATCGTCTCACCCGCCCTCGGCAACGCCGCCGTCGGGTTCCTGGCCGATCTCACCGACCCCCGCACCGCCGTGGTGTCCGGCGGCGCGGTCTGCGTCGTGGCGGCGGCCGCGGTGGCGGCGGCGTTCCCGGCGCTGCGCCGCGCCACGCTCGCCGTGGAGCCCGCCGACCGTCAGGGCGCGGCGCGCAGGTAGTGGGCCCAGTACCCGGCCCAGCGGCCGTAGCGCTCGCCGAGCTTCTGGACCTGGGCCATGGTCAGCTCGCGGCCGTAGACGCGGGCGGCCGGGTCCAGGAGCTTGCGCTCGTTCGGGGTCTCGTCGGTGCGGCCGAGGCCCCGCAGCAGGATGAACGCCGCCGCCCACTCCCCCACCCCCGGCAGGCCGAGCAGCGCCTTCCTCGCCTCCGCGTACGGGGCGGTGCGCAGCCACTCCTCGTCCAGGTCCAGCCAGCCGCGCACCGCGCCGTGCAGGTAGGGGCCCTTGCGCTGGTTGCCGACCAGTTCGGCGATCCGGCCGGGCGACAGCGCGGCGAGCTGCTCGGCCTCGGGGAACGCCGTGTACGCCGTCCCGTCCAGGACGACGGTGTTCCCGATCTCCCTCCCCAGGGCGCGGTGCGCCCGCAGCGTCACCGTCAGGCCGTTGCGCTGGGTGAGGATCGACCAGACCAGGCACTCCAGCGGCGTGGGGAACTTGGCCTGGTGGTAGCCGTGCAGCCGCTCCAGCACCGGGGCGAAGTCGGGGTCGTCGCGGCCGATCGCGTAGAAGCCGGTCAGGTCGTCCGCCAGGCTGAGGCTGAACGCGATCCGCGCGTTCGCCTCCCCGGCCGTCCCGGGATCGAGCGGTCCGTCGGCGTGCAGCACGCAGCGGACGGCCGCCCCGCCCTCGGCGGTGACGCGGGCGAGCACGGTGCGGCCTCCGGCGCGCACCGCCCGGACGAGGGTGCCGCCGGTCACCTCCTGGGCGTCGGCGGCGAGCGCGAAGCCGTCGAGGAAGCGCAGCGTCGCGGCGAAGTCGAACGGCGGGACGGCGGGCAGAACGGTCTCGGTCGTGCGGGTGACGGTCCGGGTCATGCGGGCGACGGCCTCCGGGGCGGTGACGGCGAACCCCCGAGCGTACCCCTCAGCCGGAGTCGCGCTGCGCGATCGCGAAGTCGTTCACCGGCAGGACGGTGGCCGGGTCGCGGTCCCGCGAGACGATCATCTCGTGCAGGCGGGCGGCCACCGCGTCGTCGTCGAGCCGTCCGGTCACCCGCACCGACGTCAGCCGCGGGCGCACCAGCCTGGCGACCGGCTGGTCGTCGGCCCCCACCACCGCGATCCGCCCGGGCACGTCGATCCCCGCGTCCCCCAGGGCGGCCAGCAGCAGCGCCGCGTAGTCGTCGTTGTAGCCGAAGACCCCGTCGGGGCGGTCGGCGCCGGCCGCCCAGGAGGCCGCCAGCGCGGCGGCGGCGTCCTCGTCGAACGGCAGGTCCACCCGGCGCGTCTCCAGCCCGCGCGCGGCGGCGGCCCGCGCGACGCCCGCCAGGCGGCGTTCGCCCCAGGCGTCGAGGCCGGGTTCGGCCGGGACCACGGCCGCCAGCCGGGTCCGCCCCCGGTCCAGCAGGTGGTCGGCCGCCGTCGCGCCGACGCCGTAGTCGTCCACCAGCAGCGTGGGGACCAGCGGCGACGGCTCCGCCCCGATCGCGATCACCGTGGCGGTCCCGGCGGCGTACAGCTGCCGCACGGCGGCGCGGGTGAGGCGGTGGGCCTCCACGATGACGGCGGCGGGCCGCCACTGCGCCCACTCGCGGGCGGCGGCCACGCCCTTGGAGCGGGTGTCGCCGTACAGCACGACGGTGTGGCCGTGCTCGCGCAGCCGCTCGCCGATGTCGTTCAGCCAGGACAGGAACAGCCCGCCGACCTGGAACGGCGGCAGCGGCAGCAGCACGATGTCGCTGGTGCCCTTGCGCAGGACGCGGGCCGAGGCGTGGGGGGCGTAGCCCAGCTCCTCGGCGGCGCGGCGCACCCGCTCGCGCGTCTCCTCGCTGATCTTCACGCCGGGGGCGTCGTTGAGCACGTAGGAGACGGTGGCCTGCGAGACCCCGGCCAGCCGGGCGACATCGGTGCTCGTCGCGGGGCGCGCGGCGGGGGCTTGGTCGACCATGGGACCAGTCTTTCGCACCTCGACCTTTGCCAGCGGGGGAAGCCGGATGCTATACAACGCTTATACGTATAAGTGATGCGTATCACCAGCCCCGCCCCGGCGGTCCGGCCCTCCCCTGACGCCGGGCTCCGGAGCCCTTCCCGGCCCCTTGCGAGGAGAAGTCATGAGGACCCTCGGCCCCTGCCCCCGCGTCCCCCGGCGGAGCCGGCGGTGACCGCCGTCGGTGCGGCGTCCGCCGCCACCGGAGTCCCGGCTCCCGGCCGCCAGCGCGGCCTGATGCCGCTGCTGCTGAGCGGCAACCTGCTGCTGTTCTCGATGTACGGCGGCGTGGTCAGCATCCTGCTGCCGTTGCAGATCGAGAAGCTCGACCCGGCGAACAAGGTCGCCAACCTGGGCCTGGTCACCGGCGTCGGCGCGGTCTTCGCGACCCTGCTCAACCCGATCGGCGGCGCGTTGTCGGACCGCAGCCGGTCCCGGTTCGGCCGCCGCAACCCGTTCCTGCTCGGCGGGGCGGTGCTGGCCCTGGCGTTCCTGACGGTCATGGGCTCCGCCTCCGGCCTCGCCATGATCATCGTGGGCTGGTGCCTGGCCCAGGGCATGGGCAACGTCTACCAGGCCGCGGTCACCGCGATCGTGCCCGACCGGGTGCCCCGGGAGCGGCGCGGCCTGGCCTCGGCGATGGCGGGGGCCGGAATGAACCTCGGCATCCTGCTCGGGGTGCTGGTCGCCGGGCGCTTCACCCGGTCGATCGACGTGGGCTACGTCGTGCTGGGCGGCCTGCTGGTCGCCGCCGCGGTCGCGCTGGTCACCCTCACCCACGACCCGCGCCCGCACGAGCTGCCCGCCGAGGTCGCCGAACGCCGCTCGTCGCTGGCCGGGGACCTGACGTCGTTCCTGTCGGCGCTGCGGCACCGCGACTTCCTGTGGGTGTTCCTGGGCCGCGCCATGATCACCCTGGGGTACTTCAGCATCCTGGGCTACCTGATGTACATGATGAAGGACCACATCGGCGTGCCCCGGGGCATGGACCCGGCCAACGCGGTGGCGATCCTCACCATGATCTCCACGGTGACCTCGGTGCTGGCGACCCTGGTCGGCGGCCCGCTGTCGGACCGGCTGGACCGCCGCAAGCTGTTCGTCTTCGTCTCCAGCATGGGCTGCGCGGGCTCGCTGCTGCTGCCGCTGCTGTCGCCGGACTGGACCACGATGATGGTCTTCATGGCGGTCAACGGCTTGTTCTTCGGCGTCTACATGGCCGTCGACACCGCGATGGTCACCCTGGTGCTGCCCTCCCAGGGCGACGCCGCCCGCGACATGGGCGTGCTCAACATCGCCAACGCCGGACCGCAGATCGTGTCCCCGTTCGTCGCCTCGGTGATCATCAACAGCCTCGGCGGGTACTCCTCGCTCTACATCGTGGCCGCCGTGCTGGCGGTGGCCGGGGCACTGGCGATCCTCCCCGTCCGAAGCGTGCGCTGACCGCCCCCGGCCGGGCGCCGCCGCGCGAACTCTAAAGATTCAGTTTCGCGGCGGCGTCCGGTCGCGGTTTTTTCGGTTCCGGTCCTGCCGGCGGCCCGCTGGATGCGCTCCCACCTGCGCCCAAACCTGCCGGGCCGATCCCGGCCGAATCGAATTTTCAGTTTTTAGACTGCCGGTTTCAGGTTTTCGGCTTTTCGCTCGTCCGTCTCCTTGATCCCGTCCGGGCGGCGGCGCACGCTGCCTCGCGGCGGCGTCACCGGGGGCTCGCCGCCGCTCCCGACCGAAGGAGACAGCCATGACGACACGGATGCGGGCCCTCGGAGCGGCGCTCGCGACGGGCCTCGCCACCACCCTCGCCGCCGCCCTCGCCACCGCCCTCCCGGCGGGCGCGGCGTCCGCCCCGGCCCCGGAGCTGGAGCCGACCGTCCGGGCCGCCATGGACGCCGCGCTCTCCGGGAAGGCGCGCGGGTCCTACGGCGTGCCCGCCACGACCCCGCTGCGGACGCTGGTGGAACCGCAGCGGTGGTCGCCGGACCGGCGGTGGGCGTTCGGCAGCGCGGCGTTCCTGATCCCTTCGGGCGTGGAGACCGCGCCGGTGACCGCGCTGTTCGTGGCCCGGCTCGACGGCCGCGCCTGGACGGTGGGGTTGCAGGGCACCCCCCGGTTCGCGGCGCTCGCGCACGCCGCGCCCGCGCCGGTGGTCCGGGACGACGAGCGCGTCCCGTTCGCCCGCACCGCCGAGGTGAGGTCGCTGTCGGCCGACACCGGCCTGTCGCTGCCGTGGAAGCAGGGCACCGGCTGGGGCCACTGGGGCGTGCACGGCAACAGCGGCCAGTCCCGCCCCTACAACTCGATCGACTTCTTCGGCGGCGACGGCAACGTCCTCGCCTCGCGCGCCGGGACGATGTACCGGCACTGCACGAGCGGCGGACGCTGGCCCTACATCACCGTCGTGCACGACAACGGGTACACCACCGGCTACTACCACCTGCGCGACACCACCGCCAAGGCCAGCGGCAGCGCCGTGCGGCTCGGCGAGTACCTGGGCCGCATCGCCGAGGAGCTGCCGTGCGGCGGGTCCGCCAACGGCGACCACGTCCACTGGACGCTGTGGTCGGGCTCGGGCGCCAACACCCCGGTCGCGGTGCAGGGCAAGACCATCGGCGGCTGGACCTGGTACGAGGGCTCCTCGGCCTACGCCGGATACGCCCAGCGCGGCTCGACCCGGATCTACCGCAACGCCTGCTGCAACCTCATCAACCACGGCGGCGGCGGCGAACCCGGCCGGGTCTTCGAGAACGCCGACGACGTCGCCATCCCCGACCGGGGCACCGCCGAGTCCGCCATCACCGTGACCGGTGTGCCGGGCAACGCGCCGAGGACGCTCAGCGTGTTCCAGGACATCCACCACACCTGGCGCGGCGACGTGGAGATCGACCTGGTCGGGCCGAGCGGGCGCGCCTACCGGCTGCGCGACCGCGACGCCGACGACGACGCCGACATCATCCACGAGACCGACACCGTCGACGCCTCCGCCGAGACCGCCGGCGGGACCTGGAGGCTGCGGGTGCGCGACGTCGACGTCAACGACAGCGGCTACATCGACGCCTGGAGCCTGACCTTCTGATCCCCCCGGCCCGCCCCTCGACGGCGCGGCGCGGGCGCCGGTACCGTTCGTGATCATCGGCCGTCAGGAGGTCCGCATGACGTCCACGACGCGTCCGGCCGCTGCGGACGTGCCGCGCGCGGCCCCGTTCGACGAGGCGCTGCGCGCGGCGATCCGCGCCCGGGGGCTGAGCCTGGAACGGCTGCACGCCCGGCTCGCCGACCGCGGCATCCGGGTGAGCCTGGCCAGCCTGTCCAACTGGCAGCGCGGCCGGTGCCGCCCCGAACGGTCGCACTCGCTGCACGCGGTGCGGGCGCTGGAGCAGATCCTCGGCGTTCCGGAGGACTCCCTGGTGTCCCGGCTGGGGCCGCCGCGCCCGCGCGGCCGGTGGGTGCGACACGTGCCGGGCGCGCTGCCCTACCGGGAGGTGTGCCCGGTCCACGCCAGCGTGGACCGGCTGCTGGAGCAGATCGACGGGCCCTGCGACGGGCGGCTGGAGTGGCTGAGCTGCCACGAGCGGTTCCGCGTCGGGCCGGACCGCCGGGAGGTCGGGGTGCACACGCGGCTGGTGCTGCGGGCGCTGGCCGACGGCGTGGACCGGCACGTCGCGCTGCACTACAACGAGCTGGGGCTCCTGCCGGAGCTGCGCGGCACCGCCTACTGCCGGGCGGGCCGCACCCGCACCGACCGCCCCGACGGCGTGACGGCGGTGGAGCTGCTGTTCGAGCGGCCGCTGGAACGCGGCGAGACGACGGTGGTGGAGTACGAGTTCGGCTACGGGGAGCACGCGCCGCTCACCACGTTCTACCGGCGGTGGTTCCGGTTCCCGGCGCACGACTACCTGTTGCAGGTGCAGTTCGACGCGGCGGCGCTGCCCGCGCGCTGCTACCGCGACTGGCAGCCGAACGTGTCCACCGAGCCGACCGACCTGCAGGAGCTGCGGCTGACCGGCTGGCACACCGCGCACCTGGCCGACGTCGACATCCGGCCCGGGGTGCACGGCGTGCGGTGGGAGTGGGACTGAGCGATCCGGACGGGACGGGGCGGCGGCCAAAGCGGGGCCGCCGCCCGGTCCCCGCCGGTCAGCGGTGGCGCGCCACCTCGTAGGCGGCGCAGCCGATCAGTTCCAGGGACACCTGGAGGCGCTCCAGGCTGATGTTGCCGCGCACGGTGTCCTCGGGGGTGTGGTAGACCGGCTCCAGCTGGCTGGGGGCCTCGCCGCCGCGCCAGCTGAAGTTGCCCGCCGCGATGCCGCGCTCGGCGAACGACTGGTGGTCGCTCGCGCCGCGGGCGACCGGGCCCTTGGTCTGGTCGACGTAGCCGAGGCGCTCGGCCGCGCCCTGGATCGCGGTGGTGGTCGTGTTGGGCTTGCCGTCCAGCGACAGCAGCCAGTAGGTGCCCGCCGGCGGGTGGCTGGTGGCGACCATGTCGTTCTGGAAGCAGCCGCTGATCGCCTTGACCCCGGCGTCGTCGAGCCCCTTGACGTAGTGGCGCGAGCCGACCAGGCCGAGCTCCTCGGCGCCCCACAGGTAGATGCGCAGGTCCTGCTGGATGGGCAGGCGGCGCAGCGCGCGGGCCAGCTCCAGGCACAGCGCGGTGCCGCTGCCGTCGTCGTTGCCGCCGGGCGAGCCGGGGACGCTGTCGTAGTGGGCGCTGATGATGACGGCCTTGCCCTCGGGGTTGGGCAGGTTCGCCTTGCGCTCGGCCAGCACGTTGTAGGAGGTCAGGTTGGTGTGCTTGGTGGCCTTCAGCGACAGCTTCCGCATCCCCTTGCGGATCTCCGCGCCGTGGTACTCGGCGATGCCGAGCACCGGGATCGCCACCTCCTGCTTGAGGACCGGCGTGAAGGTGGCGGCCTTGCGCTCGGGGAAGCTGGCGCTGCGGACGTTGACGATCAGGACCGCGGCGGCGCCCTTGGCCGCGGCGGCCACGGCCTGGTCGGTCTCCTTGTCGGCCACCCGCGTGAACACCGCGATCTTGCCGGTCAGGTCGGCGGTGACCGTGGTGGCGTCGCCCAGGTCCACGAGGTCGCCCCGGACCCGGCCGGTGCCGCCCTGCAGCGAGCCGGGGGCCTGCCAGTGGGCGTCGTCGCGGCCCCACATCTCGGCGAGGATCTTGTCGGGCACCGGGAACGGCTGGAGCTTCACCTTGTAACCCAGGTCGCGCAGCACCCGCTGGGCGTACCAGGCGGCGCGGTGCTCGGAGTCGGTCCCGGCGATGCGCCAGCCGATCTGGTCGCTGAGCACCCGCAGGTGCCGCAGCGCGCGGCGGGCGTCGACGCGGGCGACCACGGCCTTGTCGCCGGTGGTCAGCGCGGGGCCGTGGGAGGCCCCGGGGCGCTGCCGGGTCACGGCGGCGGCCGTGCCGGGCAGCAGGCCGACGGTGGCGAAACCGGCGAACGCCGCGGCCCCGGCCAGCAGATCACGGCGGTTGACCTCGGTCATGCGTCTCCTCGGAGTCGGGCAGGCGATCAACGCCGCCCGGCCCGGATCGCGGGCCTGGTCGTCGTCGACCGCTGCAGGATCAGGGCGTCCTGTTGGCCGCGAACCTACGGAATGTCGCATTCGTCCGGCAAGATCAGGACCGACGTGCAACCGAAACGTGATCGATCCGGTCGGCCGGTCCCGTTCCGCCTTCCCCACCGGTCCATTGCCTCCCCGCCGGGCCGATCGGTATCGTGGCCGGACGAGTGATCCACATCACAGGATCCGCATCACGGCCGCCCCGCGACGACGCACCGGGAGGCGATGGAGCGTGCTCACCCCGCTGCCCATCCCGACGCTGCCCGACCCCGCACCGGTCCTGCCCGCCAACGGGCCCGGACCCGTTCCCGAGGCCGGGGAGGGGCTGCGGGCCATGGGCGTCACGGTCCGGTTCGGCGGGACGACCGCCGTGGACGGCGCGGCCCTGACCGCGCCGCCGGGCACCGTCACCGGCCTGGTCGGCCCGGCCGGGTCGGGCAAGACCACGCTGTGCGACGTCCTCACGGGGCTGTGCCGCCCGGCGCGCGGCACCGTCCGGCTGGACGGCGCGGAGCTGACCGGCCGCCCCCCGCACGAACGCGCCCGGTGCGGGCTGGCCCGCACCTTCCAGCGGCCGACCGCGTTCTGGCCGCTGACGGTGCGGGAGAACGTGCGGCTCGCGGCGGAGATCCACGCGGTCACCCGGCGCCCGCCGGGCCGGTCGGCGCGCGACCGGTGGCGGCGGCGCCGGGCGGCGCGGCACGCGGCCGGCGAGGTCGCCGACGCGCTGCTGGAGCGGGTCGGGATCGCCGCCTACGCGCAGCGCCCCGCCGGGTCCGTGCCGCCGGAGGTGGCGCGGCTGCTGGAACTGGCGCGGGCGCTGGCGGCGCGGCCCCGCGCGCTGGTGCTGGACGAGCCGTGGGCGGACCTGTCCGAGCACCGGGGCCGGGCGCTGGAGGTGCTGGTGCGGGACCTGGCCGCGGAGGGCCCGGCGGTGCTGCTGACCGGCTCGGACCTGGAGGCGCTGATCGGCGTGTGCGACGTGCTGTACGTGCTGGACGCCGGGCGGGTCGTCGCCTCGGGCCCGCCGGTGGAGGTGCGCGCCGACCCGCGCGTCAGGTCGCTGTGACCCGCGCGGGCGGAGCGTGACGATAATGGAGCCGGGGGGACGGCACGGCACCCGTTCACCTGGAGGAACGTCATGACCACCGCTGGGCGCCCCGTGCGCGAGGCCCTCATCGACGCCGCCGCCGACCTGCTCGTCCAGCGCGGCTACCGGGCGGTGCGGATGCGCGACGTCGCCGCGGCCGCCGGGGTGAGCCGCCAGACCGTCTACAACGAGTTCGGCGACAAGTGGGGCCTGGCCCAGGCGGTGGTGCTGCGCGACCACGAACGCTATCTCGACGGCATCGACCACGTGCTGAGCGGCCACGACGACCTGTACTCGGCGGTGGAGGCGGCGGTGCTGTTCACCCTGGAGCTGTCGGCCGACGACCCGCTGAAGAAGACCGTGCTGACCGGGACCGACGGCGAGGAGCTGCTGCCGCTGCTGACGACCCGGGCCCAGCCGGTGCTGTTCGCCGCCAAGGAGCGGCTCGTCGAGCACGCCCTGCGCCAGTGGCCGGAACTGGACCGGGAGACGTTCACCGAGATCGCCGACACGGCCGTCCGGCTCGCGATGAGCCACATCGTGCTGCCCGCCGAGCCGCCCGAGCGCGTCGCCCGGATGATCGCCCGCACCGTCACCCGTTACCTGGGCACCCCGGAAAAACCGCTGGTCCTCTGAGGGCGCGCCCCGTTACGCTGGGCCCCACCTCGCGGCTGCTGAACCGGAGGCACCACGACGCCACCGCGCGTCCCGTTCGCCACGCCCTCAAGCAGCCCCGAAGGATCCCTCTCTTGCGTACCCGTCAAGACCATCGTCTCGAACGCCTCGACGACCACTGGCTCCGCCTGCCCAACCGCTGGGACGTGCCGGTGGAGATCTGCGCCGGCCCCGGCGTCCCGCTGGAGCCCGCCGCCGTCGACGAGGCCCTCTCGCTCCTGGAGACCGCCGACACCCTGGCCCGGCTCGCCGAGGCCACCGGCTTCGACGGCCCCGAGCCCCGCATCACCCGTGTCGTCCTCACCCCCGACCTCCACAAGGGCGCGGGCATCCCCATCGGCACCGTCCTGGAGACCGAGAACGCCCTCCTCCCCCAGGCCGTCGGCAACGACGTCAACTGCGGCATGCGCCTGGAGGTCACCTCCCTGCGCGCCGACCGGGTCCGGTCCCGGCTGGACCGGCTGGAGAAGCGGCTCCGGCACCTGTTCTTCGAGGGCGGCCGCCGGGTGGCGCTCACGCCCGCGCAGCGCGAGGCGCTGCTGCGCGACGGGCTGCCGGGCCTGCTGCTGACCGGTGACACCCCCTGGCGGGGCCTCCAGCCCACCGACGCCGACGACGCCGTGGACCGCGCCCACCTGCCGTGGTTCCCCGCGCGCACCGCCGCGGCGTTCGCCGACTGGATCGGCAGCGCGGGCGGCGCCAGCCACGACAGCATCATCGGCGGCATCGGCGGCGGCAACCACTTCGTGGAGCTGCAGTACGTGTCGGAGGTCCACGACCCGGCCGCGGCGCACGCCTGGGGGCTGGCGCCGGGCACGGTCGTGCTGATGGCGCACAGCGGCTCCCTGTCGCTGGGGCACCAGGCCAACGGGACCGCGCTGGACCTGCTGCGCGCGGGCTGGCCCGCCGGGCTGCCCCGGCCGCGCAACGGGATCCTGCCGTTCCTGCCCGGCGAACGCACCGAGGCGGCGCGGCGGCGGTACCTGGACGCGTTCGCCAACGCCGCCAACTTCGCGCTCGGCAACCGCTTCTTCCTCGCCCTGACGATGCGCGCCGGACTGGCCGCCGAGTACGGGGAGCTGACGTCGCGGCCGCTGTACGACGCGCCGCACAACCTGTTCTGGCCGGACGGGGACCGGACCGTCCACCGCAAGGGCGCGACCCCGGCCGGGGGCCACGCCGAGACGGCGGGCGGGCCGCACGCCCTGTGGGGCGAGCCGGTCATCGTGCCGGGGTCGATGGGCGCGTCGAGCTTCGTGCTGCGCGGGCACGGCAACCCGCGGTCCCTGGCCAGCGCGTGCCACGGCGCGGGCCGCCGCGTCCCGCGCGGGGCGACCGCGCGGGGCGGCGACGCCGAGCTGGACGCGTTCCTGCGGGAGTTCCGGATCGTGACGCCGCTGGACCACCGCGACCCGCTGGTGGCGCGCCGCTCCGACGTGATGGCGGCGTGGCGGCGCGACCTGAAGCAGGAGGCCCCGTGGGCCTACAAGGACATCGGCCCGGTGGTGTCCTCCCTGGCCGCGGGCGGCGTCGCCACCCCGGTCGCCGAGCTGCGCCCGCTGCTGACGGTCAAGGGGTGACCGGCTCCGTCCGGTCCGGGGCGGCCTGCGCCCCGGCCGGGCGGTGGGGGGCGCGGCGCGACCAGGCCGCCAGCAGGCCGGCGGCCAGCACCAGCCAGCCGCCGGAGGCGGGATCGACGACGATCATGGTGCCGCCGATGACCAGCAGGTAGACGGCCACCTGGCGCGGGACGCGGCCGGTGGCGCGGACCGAGCGCGCGGCCAGGGTCCCGAGCGCGAGGAAGCCGATCCCGGCGTAGACGAACCACAGGGCCGCCTCGCGTTCGGGGACGCCGTCGATCCCGGCGACGACCCCGGCGCCGGCGATGTCCGCCCAGACGTCGGGCTTCACCACGAAGGCGAAGACGGTGTGGATGACGGCGATCGCGATGATCAGCCGGGGCGTCCAGCGGGCCGGACCGTTCATGGAACCCTCCTCAGGGGGCGCGGTCACCGGCTCCGAGCCGGATGACCAGGTCGTACAGGCCGCGCAGGGCGCGGCCGGAGGCGGCGGGGACCAGATGGTCGGCGCCGATGGTGACCAGGTAGAGCAGCAGCGCGGTCTGTTCGGCCGCGGCGGGGTCGCCGGTGATCTCCTGCCACAGGTCGCGCAGGTAGGCCATGCGGGTGCGGTCGACCCGTTCCTGGAGCGCGCGGACCTCGGGGTCCTGCTGCGCCCAGGCGCGCACGGCGACCTCCAGGGCGGGGCCGCGGTCGTCGTCGCTCACCCGCTCGGCGAGCCGGTCCAGCCGGGCGCGCGCGGAACGGTCCGGGCCGCTGTCGGCGTACGCGATGTAGGCGGCGGTGCCCTCGGCCTCGATATGGGCCAGCAGCGCGGTCTTGTAACCGCCCATGCCCTTGAAGTGGTGGTAGAACGACCCCTTCGTCAGGCCGAGGCGCTCGGTGAGGCGCTCGATCGTCAACGCCGGGGCGCCGTGCTCGCCCAGGATGTCCAGCCCCGCCTCAAGCCAGTCGCGCTTGCCCGCCATCCGCCCTCGCCATCCCAT
>NZ_BCQR01000087.1 GCF_001552175.1 Actinomadura kijaniata NBRC 14229 | reverse complement strand
GACCGGCGTCAGTGTCCACTTACCCCATCCGCTACGGTGGCCCTGACCGACGTTCTGAGGAGGCGCGAGGTGGACTTCGACCTGCCCGAGAGCGCGCTCGCGGTGCGCGAGGGCGTGCAGGCCATTGCCCGCAAATACGACCAGGAGTACTGGAGCCGGTGCGACGCCGACCACCGCTGGCCCGAGGAGGTCTGGCGGGAGCTGGTCGCGGGCGGCTGGCACAGCCTCGCCATCCCCGAGGAGCACGGCGGCGCGGGCCAGGGCCTGCTGGAGCTGGCGGTGGCGCTGGAGAGCCTGGCGGCCGGGGGCGCGGGCGGCGCGGCCTCGTTCATGTACCTGCTGACCCCGGCGTTCGGCGGGCTGACCATCACCCGGCACGGGACCGAGGAGCAGCGGCGGGAGTTCCTGCCGAAGATCGCCTCCGGGGAGCTGGAGACCTGCTTCGCCATCACCGAGCCCGACGCGGGCAGCAACTCCATCAACATCACCACCCAGGCCCGCCGCGACGGCGACCACTACGTGGTGAGCGGGCAGAAGATCTGGATCTCCGGGGTGGAGCGGGCCGACTTCCTGGTGCTGGTCACCCGCACCATCCCGGCGGCCGAGGCCCGCCCGCGCACCAACGGCTTCACGGTGCTGCTGGTGGACGTCAAGCAGGCCGTCGCCGACGGCACCCTCACCTACCGGCCGATCCCCAAGCTGGGCACCAACACCGTGGCGTCCAGCATGGTGTTCCTGGACGGGGTGCGGGTCCCGGCCGACCGCGTGCTCGGCGCGGCCGACCAGGGCTTCGCGGTGCTGTGGGACATCCTCAACCCCGAACGCGTCCTGGCGGCGGCCAGCGGCGTCGGGTTCGGCGAACTGGTCCTGCGGGTCGCCGTGGACTACGCCGGCGAGCGCGCGCCGTTCGGCACGCCGATCGGGGCCCACCAGGCGGTCGCGTTCCCGCTCGCCCGGATCAAGGCGCAGGTGGAGCTGGCCCGGCTGATGACCTACAAGGCCGCCTGGCTGTGGGACCGGGGCCGCCCGTGCGGCTCGGAGGCCAACATCGCCAAGCTGACCGCCGCCGACGCGGCCTGGCAGGCGGCCGACCGGGCGTTCCAGGCCCACGGCGGCATGGCGTACTCGCTGGAGTACCCGGTGGCGCGGATGTTCCGCGACGCGCGCATCGCCAAGAACATCCCGGTCGCCGAGGAACTGGTGCTGGCCCACATCGCCCAGCACGAACTGGGACTGCCGAAGTCCTACTAGAGGACCCGGGAAAAACGGAGACGCCGCCGGTCAGGGAACCGGCGGCGTCTTTCCGCCCTTTAGAAGTGGATGTAGTTGTGCACGCTGCTGCGCTTGATCGTCCGGGTGGTGTAGCTGTGGGTCCCGCCCTTGTTGTACTCCTCGACGAGGATGGTCGAACCGTTGACCCGGGCCACGTAGGCCACGTGGCCGAACCTCCCGCTGTTCCACTGGGCGATGGCGCCGACCTTCGGGCTGCGGTTCACCTTGACGCGGGCCCGGCGGGCGGCGTTGTCCCAGTTGTTGGCGTTCCCCCACTTGACGCCCCGGTAGTGGTTGTGGAAGTTGAGGCCGAGCCGCTTGCGGACCCGCCAGGCGGCGAAGGACACGCACTCGCGGCGGAAGAAGTTCCACGGGTCGGCCTTGTGCCAGGAACTCGTCTTGTAGGGGTAGTCGTTGACGATCTTGCGGTTGCAGGGCTTCTTGCAGGCGGCGGACGTGACCTCGGGAGCGGCGACGACGCTGGGAGCGGCCTTCGGCGCGGCCTTCGGGGCGGAGGCCGCGGCGGTGGCGGGGGCCGCCGGGAACAGGGCGGCGGAGGCGGAGACGACGACGGCGGTGGCGATCATCCGGTGCATGCGCATCTCTTTCGAGATCGACAGACGCGGGCGGGGGGTTCCGCCAGCGGGGCTGGACGGCCCCGAGCATGCCAACCGGCCGACACCGCCCGACAGGGCCCCGCGCACTAACCGCCGCCCCGGAGAATAGAACGAAAGGGCCAGTTTGAATTCCGCGTTCCGGCGGTGTCCGCGGCGGAATGCGCCGTTCGCCGAACGGCCCGGACATATTCGGCCATGGCATTGACGTATCTCGTTACCGCCGAAAATCACCGCCGCTGGTCACCGGGGGCGCGCTCCACGGACGGGCGGCCACGCGCCCTCAGCCTCGCGTTGCCCCTGTGTTAACGGCAGGTTAGATAACCGGCCTCCCTTCTGGACGGTGACCTGAGTCACCGCGAAGCTCCTGCCTGCAACGACTCGGTAGGAGGTCCAGTGACGACGGTGAACAAGACCGCGCGCACGCCATGGCGGGCGATCCTCGGCGGCTCGGTCGGCAACATGGTCGAGTGGTACGACTGGTTCGTCTACGCCAGCTTCGCCACCTACTTCGCCGCCTCCTTCTTCCCCAAGGGGAACCCCACCGCGCAGCTGCTGAACACCGCCGGGATCTTCGCGGTCGGGTTCTTCATGCGGCCGATCGGCGGCTGGCTGCTGGGCCGGTTCGCCGACCGCAGGGGCCGCAAGGCGGCGCTGACGGCGACGGTCATGCTGATGTCGGGCAGCGCCCTGCTGATCGCCATCGCCCCGACCTACGGGTCGGTCGGCTACTTCGGCGCGGTGGTGCTGCTGGTCGCGCGGCTCATGCAGGGGCTGTCGGTCGGCGGCGAGTACGCCGCCAGCGCCACCTACCTCACCGAGGCGACCCCGCCGGGCAAGCGCGGCTTCGCCTCCAGCTTCCAGTACGTCTCCATGACCGCCGGTCAGCTGCTCGGCCTGGGCCTGCAGATCATCCTGCAGCGCACGATGAGCGAGGAGGCGCTGCACTCCTACGGCTGGCGGATCCCGTTCATCATCGGCGCGCTGGGCGCCGCCGTGGTGTTCTGGCTGCGCCGCAACCTCATGGAGACCGAGGCCTACGACGAGAAGGCCGCCGAGACCGGCGCCCAGCAGCGCGGCACCCTGCGCGCGCTGCTCCAGCACAAGCGGGAGTTCGTGCTGGTCATCGCCCTGACCATGGGCGGCACACTGGCGTACTACACCTACACCACCTACCTGACCAAGTACCTGTCCAACACCGCCGGGCTGCCCAAGACCACCGCGTCGGTGGTCAGCTTCTGCGCGCTGTTCATCTTCATGCTGCTGCAGCCGCTGGCCGGGGCGCTGTCGGACCGGATCGGCCGCCGCCCGCTGCTGATCGCGTTCGGGATCGGCGCGACGCTGGGCACCGTGCCGCTGATGACGGCGCTGTCGAACGTCGAGGGCTTCGCCGGCGCGCTGCTGCTGTCGCTGGCCGGGCTGGTGATCGTCACCGGCTACACCTCGATCAACGCGGTGGTGAAGGCCGAGATGTTCCCCACCCACGTGCGGGCGCTGGGCGTGGCGCTGCCGTACGCGATCGCCAACGCGCTGTTCGGCGGCACCGCCGAGTACGTGGCGCTGTGGTTCAAGGACTCCGGGATCGAGTCGGGCTTCTACTGGTACGTCGCCGGGTGCGCGGCGGTGTCGCTGGTGGTCTACGTGTTCATGCGCGAGACCCGGGACGCGGCGCTGTCGCGGCGCGAGGAGGCGGCCGAGCCGGTGCCCGAACGCGTCTAGTCTGGCCCGCATGCGTGTGCTGCTGGTCGAGGACGACGACCGTCTGGCGTCGGCCCTCACCACCGCCCTGACCCGGCACGGCCACCAGGTCGTGCGGGCCGGGCTCGCCGTCGACGCCCTCCGCCTGGCGGGGGGCGTCGACTTCGTGCTGCTGGATCTGGGGCTGCCCGACGGCGACGGCCTGGACGCGCTGCGCCGGGTCCGCCAGGTGTCCACCGTGCCGATCATCGTGGTGACGGCCCGGACCGGGGAGCGCGACGTGCTGCGCGGGCTGCGGTCGGGCGCCGACGACTACCTGGTCAAGCCGTTCCGGACGAGCGAGCTGATGGCGCGGATGGAGGCGGTGGTGCGGCGCGGCACCCGGGCGCTGCCCGCCCGGCCGCAGGTGGTGACGGTCGGGGACGTGCGCGTGGACCTGGAGTCCCGCCGGGTGACGGTCGCGGGCCGGGAGGTGACGCTGACCCGGCGCGAGTTCGACGTGCTGGCGTTCCTGGCGCGCGAGCCCGGCGTGGTGCGCGGGCGCGAGGAGATCCTGGACGCGGTGTGGGGCGATCCGCTGCTGTCGGCGTCGCGGTCGCTGGACGTGCACGTGGCGGGGCTGCGGTCCAAGACCGGGCGGCCGGGGCTGGTGGAGACGCTGCGCGGGACCGGGTACCGGCTGGGGGTCCCGGAACCGTCATGATCGGTACCGCATGAGGTTCCGGCTGGTCGTGACGTTCACGACGTTGATCGCGCTGGTCATCGCGGGGCTGGCGGTGCCGCTGGGCTGGGCCTACGCCTCGCACCGCACCGGGCGGCTGCTGCTGGACCGGCGCGCCGACGCCACCCGCTTCGCCGAGCTCGCCGACCGGGCGGCGCGCGAGGCGGACTGGACGCCGCTGTCGGCCGAGGTCACCCGGTACGCCGGGCTGTACGGCGCGGCGGTGCGGATCCGCGACCGCGACGGCCGGGTGGTCGCGGCGGGCGGGACGCTGACCGGCGACGACCGGGAGGCGGCGCGGCGGGCGCTGTCGGGCCGCACCACCGAGCAGCTGCCGACGGTGACGCCGTTCGGGCCGCCGTCGGTGCTGGTCGCCGAGCCCGCCGGGCGCGACGCGCAGGTGGCGGGGGCGGTGCTGGTGCAGGCCCCCACGGCGCGGGCGCGGCGGGACGTGGCGCTGGTGTGGGCGGCGCTGGCCGCCGTCGCGCTGGTGGCGCTGGCCGGGTCGGTGCTGGTGGCGCGGCGGCTGGCGGGCTGGATCCTGCGGCCGGTGAGCGAGCTGGACCGCACCACCCGGGAGCTGACCGAGGGCCGGATGGAGGCGCGGGCGTCGGCGGGCGGCCCGGCGGAGCTGCGGCGGCTGGAGGAGCGGTTCAACGCGATGGCCGACGCGGTGTCGGCCGCGATCGAGCGGCAGCGGGCGTTCGTCGCCGACGCCTCCCACGAGCTGCGCACCCCGCTGACGGTGCTGTCGCTGCGGCTGGAGAACCTGCAACCCCATCTGGACGCGGCGGGCGAGGCCGAGTACGAGGAGGCGTTCGCCGAGGTGGACCGGCTGGCGGCGCTGGTGGACGACCTGCTGGCGCTGGCGCGCGTGGAGGCCGGGGCGATCGCGCGGGAGGTGGAGGTGGTCGCCGAGCTGGAGCCCCGGCTGGCGGGCTGGCGCGAGGTGTACGCCGCCAGGGGGCTGACGCTCACCGCCGACCTGCCCGCCGAGCGCCGGGTGCTGGCGGTGCCCGAGGCGGTGGCGCGGATCGCCGACATCGCCCTGGACAACGCCGGGAAGTTCGTCCCCGAGGGCGGCACCGTCGCCGTGTCGCTGGAGGGCACGACGCTGCGGATCGCCGACGACGGGCCGGGACTGCCGGAGGAGGAGCGCGCCGCCGCGGTCCACCGGTTCTGGCGGTCCGGCGCGCACGCCAACGTCCCCGGCAGCGGGCTGGGCCTGGCGATCGCCGCCGAGCTGGCCCGCGCCAGCGGCGCCGAGCTGGAGCTGCTGCCGGGCGATCCGCGCGGGCTGGTGGTGGAGCTGCGGCTGGCCCCTCAGCCCTAGGGTCGGCCGCGGGATCAGCCGTAGACCGAACGGTAGTAGCGGGCCGCGCCCGGATGCAGCGGCACCGTACCGGTGCCGATGGCGTACCGCCGGTCGAGCCGCCCGCCGGGCGCGTCGGGCGCCTGCAGCCGGTCCCGGCGGGCGAACAGCAGCTCGGTCACCGCGTGGGCGTCGCGGCCGGGCAGGTCCGCCCGGCACAGCAGGTAGCTGGCGGTGCCGATGGTCGCCACCGGCGCCCCGGCCCCGTAGGAGCGGGCGGGCACCGTCGCGCTCTCGTAGACCGCGCCGTAGGCGCGGCGCAGCGGCGCCACCAACCGGTCGAGCGGCACCAGCCGCACCGGGGTGTGGCGGGCGAACGCGTCCAGCGCCGCCGTGGGCACCCCGCCGGACCAGAAGAACGCCGCGATCCGCCCCTGCCGCAGCGCGGCCAGCGAGTCGTCCAGGCCGAGCCGCAGCGTCCGCGCGGGCTCCCGCAGCCCGGCCGAGGCCAGCACCCGCCCGGCGGTGACGGAGGTCCCCGACCCCTGCGCGCCGATCGAGACCGGGCGGCCCGCCAGGTCGGCCGGGGCCCGCACCGGCGAGTCGGCCGGGACCACCAGGTGCACGTAGTTGAGGTACACGCGGGCCAGCGCGGCGATGGGGCGGCGGTGCAGCCGCACCGCGTCGTCGGCGCTGTCGGCCAGCGCGAACCCCAGGTCGGCGCGGCCGGTCGCCAGCAGTTCCAGGTTCGCCACGCTGGCCGCCGTCGGGACGACCTGGACGCGGCGCCCGGCGCGGCGCAGCTCGGCCGCCAGCCGGTCGCCGAGCACGCCGTAGGGGCCGCCCGCCGGGCCGGTGGCCAGCCGCAGCGGCGCGGCGTCGCCGCCACCGCCGGCGCAGCCCGCCGCCGCACCGGCGGTGAGCAGCAGGAACGCGCGGCGGGACAGGGACATGGGGGAACGTTACCCGCCCGACTCGGGCAGCCGGACGGCCGTGGCCGGATCGTGGGCGGCCCGCAGCCCCCGTTCGAGGATCTTGCCGGGGTGGTTGCGCGGGATCGTCTCGACCAGCCCGTACCAGCGGAGCCGTTTGGAGGCGCCGAGAAGGGATGCGGCGAACGCAGTCTCGATCGCCTCGGGGGCGGTCACGGTGAGCAGCGCGATCCGGTCGCCGTGCCGCACTCCCTCGCCGGCCAGCAGCCGCCGCCAGCGCAGGACGCGTTCGCGCGGCTCGCGGTAGGTGCGGCCGCGCCCGTCCCAGGCGAACGCGGTGCGGTCCGGCCACAGGGTCGCGCCCCGGTGGGCGAGGTCGCCGAGCAGCATGCCCGCATCCTCCCGAACGTGATTCGGTCGGGTCAAGGGCCCGGTGTTGCCCAGATCACACCGCCTGGAGCAGCATGGGGGTCGTCGATCACCACCCCGCGACGCCGAGGAGGGCGCCCATGCCCAGGTCCTACGCCAGTGCCGTGCTCAACACCCCCGCCGACCAGGTCTGGGCCTACCTGCGGGACTTCGGCAACCTCGCCGAGTGGATGCCGGGCGTGGAGACCGTCGCGATCGAGGACGGCGGCCCGGCCGACCGGATCGGCTGCGTGCGCCGCGTCATCGGGCCCAACGGCACGGTCTTCCGCGAGCGGCTGGCGGGCCTGGACGACGCCGGCAGCTCCTACTGGTACGACACCCTGGAGGCCCCGCTGCCGATCCGCGGCGCGCGCGGGCGGCTGCGCGTCGCCCCGGTGACCGACACCGACCAGGCGTTCGTGGAGTGGTGGAGCGACTTCTCGGCCGACGCCGGCGACGAGGAGGCGATGGAGAAGACGCTGCGCACCGCCATCTACGCCATCGGGCTGGGGGCGCTGCGCAAGCGCTTCGGCTGATCCGGGCCGCCGGGCCGGGCCGTCAGCGGAACTTCGGCGGGCGCTTCTCGCGCAGGGCCGTCACGCCCTCGCGCACGTCGGGGCCGCTGAAACCGAGGAACTCCAGCGCCAGCGAGGCGTCGAAGCTCGGGCCCGCCAGGCGCAGCCAGTTGTTGAGGGCGTGCTTGGTGAACCGGATCGCCTCGGCCGCGCCCTCGGCGAGGCGCACGGCGACCTCCAGGGCGCGCTCGTGCACCCGGTCGTCGTCCACGCACACGCTGACCAGGCCGATGCGTTCGGCCTCCTCGCCGGTCAGCGCCTCGCACAGCAGCAGGTGGTACTTGGCCTTGGCCATGCCGCACAGCAGCGGCCAGACGATGGCGGCGTGGTCCCCGGCGGCGACGCCGAGCCGGGTGTGCCCGTCGATGATCTTCGCGGTGCGGCCCGCCACCGAGATGTCGGCCAGCAGCGCCACCGCCAGGCCCGCGCCGACCGCCGGGCCCTGGATCGCGCTGACCACCGGCTTGGAGCAGTCGATCACGTTCATCACGATGTCGCGGGCCTCGCGCCAGATCCGCGAGCGCACCGCGTGGTCGGCCATCATCTCCTCGATCATGGCCAGGTCGCCGCCCGCCGAGAACGCCGTGCCCTCGCCCCGCACCAGCACCGCGCGCACCGCCTCGTCGGCGTCGGCGTCCCGCCAGATCCGGGCCAGCTCGCCGTGCCCGACGGTGTCCACCGCGTTCAGCCTCCCGGGCGTGGAGAGGGTGACCCGCAGCACGCCCGGCGCGGCCCAGTCCAGCCTGAGCCGCTGGTAGGAGTCGTACCTGGAGTCTCCGGTGGCGTTGTTCATCGCTGTCTCCCGCACCCTTCCGGGGCGCCTCGGCGGCGCCGCCCTCCCTCGTCGCGCGCTCCCGGTCCCGGCCGCCTCGCCCCGCGGGGCGGTCAGGCCGCGTCCTCGCGCGCGGGCCCGGTGATCGACCGGAACGCCGCGCGCAATCGTCGCACAGCCAGTTCCCACGCCTCGGCACCGGCGTCGAAGGTCTCCGGCATCAGGAAGAACGAGTGCACCACCCCGTCGTAGCGGCGCGACTCGACGGGCACCCCGGCGGCGGCCAGCCGCCGCGCGTACTCCTCGCCCTCGTCGCGCAGGATGTCGCACTCGGCGGTGATCACCGTGGCGGGGGCCAGGCCGGACAGGTCGGCGGCGCGCAGCGGGGCCAGCCGGGGGTCGGCCGGGTCGGCGCTCCCGCGGTACATCTCCATGAAGCGGGCCATCGCCGCCGCGTCCAGGCCGTAGCCCTCGGCGTACTCGCGCCAGCTGGGGGTGGAGCGCGCGGTGTCGGTGACCGGGTAGACCAGCAGCTGGTGCGCCAGGCGGACGCCGCGCTCGCGGGCCAGCAGCGCGACCACGGCGGCCAGGTTGCCGCCCGCGCTGTCCCCGGCGACCGCGACCGCCGCGGGGTCGGCCCCGAACCGCCCGGGGTCCCCGGTCACGGCGGCCACCGCCGCCCAGGCGTCCTCGACCGCCGCCGGGAACGGGTGCTCGGGGGCCAGCCGGTAGTCCACGCTGACGACCGCGCAGCCCACCCGGGCCGCCAGTTCGCGGCAGGGCACGTCCACGCTCTCCAGGCCTCCCAGCACCCAGCCGCCACCGTGCAGGTAGACCAGCGCGGGCAGCGGCGCGCCGTCCAGCGGGCGGGGGCGGTACAGGCGCACCGGAACGGGCCCGGCCGCACCCGGCACGGTCAGGTCGGCCACGTGGGGCAGTTCCCGGCGGCGCACCGGGAACACCGCCTCCAGCCGCCGGCGGGTCTCCTCGATCGTCGGCTCGGGCTCGCCGGTCGCCGTCCAGGCGCGCAGCTGCCGCAGGAACTCCACGGTCTGCGGGTGCAACGCCATGCGACGACCTCCCCGGAGCGACAAAAGGATCGTCCACGACATTTCCCACCAACGCGTCGATCAATCCGGGGGTGCCGGCGGCCCGGGGTCAGCGTCCGGCGGACTCGGCGACCAGGGCGTCGAACAGCCGCCGGTCGTCGCTCTCCTCCGGGTGCCACTGCACGCCCAGCCCGAACCGGTGGCCCTGCAGCTCCACGGCCTCCACCACCTGGTCGTCGGCCCAGGCGACCGCGGCCAGGCCCTTGCCCAGCCTCCCCACCGCCTGGTGGTGGTAGGTCGGCACGTCGGCGACCTCCCCCATGATCTTGCCGAGCAGGCTGGCGCCGCCGATCCGCACCCGGTGCGCGCCCATCTTCCCCTCGGTGGGCCGGTGCCCCTGGTGGCCGACCACGTCGGGCAGGTGCTGGATCAGGTCGCCGCCGCGCGCCACGTTCAGCACCTGCATGCCCCGGCAGATCGCCAGGAACGGCAGGTCGGCCGCCACCGCCGCGCGCAGCAGCGCGATCTCGAACCGGTCGCGCTGCGGCTGCGGCGGCCCGGTCTCGGCGTGCCGGGCCGCGCCGTACAGCTGCGGGTCCAGGTCGCCACCGCCCGCGAACACGATGCCGTCCAGCCCCGCGACCACCCGGTCCACGCCGCGCAGCCCGCCGGTCGGCGGCAGCAGGACCGGCGCTCCCCCGGCCCGTTCCACCATGCGCACGTAGGGCGCCGGAAGCAGCGCCGCCTCCCGCACCCAGCTCCCCCAGCGGGCCGGCTCGAGGTAGGTGGTGACGCCGATGAGCGGCACCGCTCCCCCGCGGGTCTCCTCTTGCATGCCTTCCCCTCCTGCCGTACGCCGGCCACGGTCCACCGTCCCCGCCCATTCCCGGGTTTCGGACAGCCCCTCCCCTGGCCTGATACCGGTCAGCTTGCCGCACGGTCCGGGCTCACGCGGGCGGAAGCGGATAGATCGCTCCAAGTACCGGCCTTCCGGACGCGCCCCGGTCCGCCCCTCCTCGCACCGGTCCGCGCCGGCCCGCGGCCGCGCCCCCGGCCCCGAGAATTGAGAATTCTTCCTCTCGGGTTGAGGATCCTCCTCCACCTTGACTGACCGCACACACGATCTCATCAGGGCGAGTCAAAAATCCGCCGCGACCCGCCGGTGACCTCCGTTCACATTCCGGACCGATCATCGGCACATCGCACCCCGCCAGCGGATACTGGTAAGTATATTTATCCTTCGCCGACTATCGGTGATTACGGAGAATCATGAGTCGATTACCCTTCGCATGGCTGTGTGCGGGTTGTTGAGAAACGGTTGAGTACCAGGGACTTTGGGTGCGAGAATCACACCGAGTCGGGCACCCCGAGGGCGATCGGAGACGCCGGGGGACGTCGGGGCCGGCCCACAATTGCCAGGGGGGCGAGCTTGGCCTATGTCCTTGGAACCCCGAATCGTCAAAGAGAGTTTCAACCGGATCGAGCCCGACGGCGAAAAGGCGACCGCCTATTTCTACGGCCGTCTTTTCGCCGAGAATCCCCGACTGCGGGCGCTGTTCCCGCCCGCGATGGACCTGCAACGCGACCGGCTGTTCCACGCGCTCACCAGGATCGTGTGGAGCCTGGACAGCCCGGAGACGCTGTCGGCCTATCTCGGCCAGCTGGGCCGCGACCACCGCAAGTTCGGGGTGCTGCGCGAGCACTACCCGGCCGTGGGCGACGCGCTGATCGCCACGCTGCGCAGGTTCGCCGCGGACGAGTGGACGCCCGAGGCGGAGGCGGCCTGGCGGGAGGCCTACCGGACCGCCGCGGCCATCATGGTCGAGTCGGCCGAGCAGGACGCCGCGCAGTCGCCGCCCTGGTGGGTGGCCGAGGTGGTCGAGCATGACCGCCGCACCCCCGACCTGGCGGTGCTCACGCTGCGGACCGCACAGCCGCTGCCGTACCGGGCCGGGCAGTACGTCACCGTGCAGACCGCGCGGTGGCCGAGGGTGTGGCGGCCCTACTCGATCGCCAACGCGCCGCGCTCGGACGGGCTGCTGCGGCTGCACGTGCGGGCCGTCCCCGGGGGCTGGGTGAGCGGCGCGCTGGTGCGGCACACCCGCCAGGGCGACACCGTGTCGCTCGGCCCGGCGATGGGCACCATGACCCTCGACCCCGACGGCGACCGCGACCTGCTGCTGGTGGCGGGCGGCACCGGCCTGTCACCGCTGAAGGCCATCGCCGAGCAGGTCATCATGGCGGGACGGCGACGCGACGTCCACCTGGTGGTGGGGGCCCGCACCGAACGGGACCTGTACGACCTGCCGGACCTCCGGCTGCTGGAGTCCTCCTACCCCTCGCTGCGGGTGGTGCCGGTGCTGTCGGACGAGCCGGACTCCGACGGCCCGCGGGGGCCGGTGTCCGACGTGCTGGAACGCCTCCACGACTGGGACGGGCACGACGCCTACGTCTCCGGCCCCGCCGACATGATCCGGCGGACGGTGGGCGAGCTGCAGCGTCTCGGGATGCCGCTGGAACGCGTCCACCACGACCTGCTGGAGGCGGACAAGCTGGCCGTGCCGTCCGTGCCCGCCAGCCCGTCCCGGCTCTGACCGCCGGGACCACCGGACCGGTCCCGGCCTGCGGCGCGGGCAGGTCGGGACCGCCCTCCCCGGACCGCCGCCGGGACAGGGAGGGCACAGGGCGGAACGGGCTCGGGGCGGGAGGCGCTCAGGGTGGAACGGGCACCGCGCGCCACCGGAGCGGCGGGCCGCCGCCCACCGCGTTCACCCGGCCCTGCGCCTCCAGCATCACCAGGTGTGCCAGGGTCTCCAGCATCGCGGTGCGGCGCATGAACGGCCGGATCTCCTCCCACGGCCGCGACCAGGCCAGCCGCCGCGCCAGATCCCAGGCGGTCACGCCGTCGGCGCCGGCCCGCACCACCGCCAGCGCGATCTCGTCGAGCCGCGCGGTGTGGTGGGCGGCCAGGTCGGCGACCCGGTCGGCCAGCCCGGCGAAACGGTACTCGTGCGCGGGCAGCACCTCCTCGGCGTCCAGCCCGCGCACCTTGTCCAGGGAGTCGTAGAAGTCGGCGAGCGGGTTGTGCCGCTGCTGCGGGTGCACGGTGATCGCCGGGGTGATGCGGGGCAGCACGTGGTCACCCGACAGCAGCACCCGCCGGTCCGGCTCGAAGAAGCACACGTGGCCGGGCGAGTGGCCGGGCGTCCACACGGTGCGCAGGTTCCAGCCCGGCAGCGGCACCTGCTCGCCGTCCTCCAGCAGCAGCTCGGGATCGGTGTGGCGGACCAGCGGCAGCACGGCGCGCGACGCCTCGGCCAGCGGCCCGGCCTCGGCCTCGGGCACGCCGTGCAGCGTCATCTGCCGCCCGATCGCGGCGATCAGGCCGTCGAAGTCCCGGTAGCGTTCGCGCAGCAGGCCCGCGTCGGCCGGGTGCAGCGCCACCCACGCGCCCGACGTCTCCCGCACCCGCCCGGCCAGCCCGTAGTGGTCGGGGTGCAGATGGGTGACCAGCACCGCCTTCACGTCGGTGATCGCGTACCCGGCGGTGCCGAGCCCGCCGCACAGCGCCCGCCACGCCTCGGGGGTGTCCCATCCGGCGTCCACCAGCGCGATGCCGTCGGGCAGCTCCAGCCCGTAGACCAGCACGTAGCGCAGGGGGTTGTCGGGCAGCGGGACGGGGATCGACCACAGCCCGGGCCGCACCTGCTCCACCGGCGGGAGCACCTTCTCCCGCCACGCCTGGTGCTGCAGGTTCCCCGTGATCTTCATCGGCCCTCCCCGAACGCGGTTCGGCTCAGCTGTCTATCACGGCGCCGCGACCGGGGGACCGGCCGCCCCGTCCTCACCCGCCGCGCGCCGGCGCAGGAACGCCGCGGTCGTCTCGTCGGCGGGCAGGAACGACTCGATCGCCAGCTCCGCCACCGTGATGTCGACCGGGGTCCCGAACGTGGCGATCGTGCTGAAGAACGACAGCTCCGCCTCCCCCGCCCGCACCCGCAGCGGCACCAGCACCTCGTTGCCGGTCGGCGGCGCGAACGCCTCGGCCACCGGCCCCGCCGCCGGGTAGTCGCGCAGCTCCCGGTAGAGCGCGGCCAGCGAGGCGTCGGCGGTGAGCGCCACGTGCCGCCGCACCCGGTCCACCATGTGGGCGCGCCACTGCGCCAGGTTGACGATGTTGCGGGCCATGCCCTCGGGGTGCAGGCTGAGGCGCAGCACGTTCACCGGCGGCTCCAGCAGGTGCGGGGCCGCGCCCTCCAGGAACAGCGTCGCCGCGCCGTTGGCGTCGATGAGGTTCCAGAACCGGTCCACCACGACGGCCGGGTAGGGCTCATGCCCGTTCAGGACCTGCCGCAACGCCGTGCGCACCGCGTCCATCCGGGGCTCCTCCATCGGGGTCTCGGCGTACACCGGCGCGTACCCGGCCGCGACCAGCAGCAGGTTGCGGTCGCGCAACGGGACCTCCAGGTGTTCGGCCAGCCTGAGCACCATCTCCCGGCTGGGCGCCGACCGGCCGGTCTCCACGAAGCTCAGGTGCCGGGTGGACACGTCGGCCGTGGAGGCCAGCTCCAGCTGGCTGAGGCGGCGGCGCTGCCGCCAGGCCCGCAGCTGCTCGCCCACCGGTCGCACGTCACCGAGGGAGGTCGTCACCGTCGCGGTCGTCATCGCTGTCACGCCGCAGACGCTATCGGCACCGACGTCACGAAGACGATGACCCGGGAGGTAAAGGACACGCCCGGCCGATGCCCCTTCGGCAGGGTTTCACCGATCCCGTCCCGGACCCTTGCGCGAGTCGCACGGCGGCCTTCCCGGCACCGTGCGACGATGGCCGGGACCGCGTCCCGCCCACCCGGAGAGACACCATGGACGACGTCGTCCTCGTCATCGGAACCCGCAAGGGGCTGTTCACCGCCCGCAGCCGCCGGGGCCGCGCCGAGTGGGAGGTCGCGCCGGTCGCGTTCCCCTCCACGCCGGTCACCGCCGCCGCCGTCGACCCGGCCGACGGCCGGATCCTCGCCGCGGTCCACAGCCCGTTCTGGGGTGTCTCGCTGGTGGAGTCGCGCGACCACGGCCGCACCTGGAGCGAGCCCGCCGGGGAGGACGACGCCGCGCCGGTCGCGTTCCCGCCCTCCACCGAGGCCTCCCTGAACGACATCTGGCAGCTGCGCTTCTCCCCCACCCAGCCCGACGTGGTGTACGCGGGCGTGGAACCGGCGGCGCTGTTCCGCTCCGAGGACGGCGGGCGCACGTTCTCCCTGGTCGAGGGGTTGTGGGACCACCCGCACCGCCCGCTGTGGCACCCCGGCGGCGGCGGGCTGTGCCTGCACACGGTCCTGCCGCACCCCAACGACCCGAACACCCTCGTCGTCGCGATCTCCACCGGCGGCGTCTACCGCACCACCGACGGCGGCGACACCTGGGAGCCCCGCAACCGGGGCATCCGCGCCGACTTCCTGCCCGAGGACCCCTACCCCGAGTACGGGCAGTGCGTCCACAAGGTCGACTTCCACCCCGACGCCCCGCGCCGGCTGTTCCTGCAACACCACGGCGGCGTCTACCGCAGCGACGACGACGGGGAGTCCTGGACCCGCATCGACGAGGGCCTGCCCGCCGACTTCGGATTCCCCCTGCTGGTCCACCCGCACCGGCCCGACACCGTCTACGTACTGCCGCTCAACTCCGACGAGGACCGCGCCCCCGCCGGACACCACTACCAGGTCTGCCGCTCCGACGACGCGGGCGAAACCTGGCGGTCGCTCACCGAGGGACTGCCCGCGGAGCCGTGCCACGCCTCGGTGCTGCGCGACGCGTTCTGCACCGACGCCGCCGACCCGGCGGGCCTGTACTTCGGCACCCGCGACGGCTGCGTGTACGCCAGCCGCGACGAGGGCGAGTCGTGGACCGAGATCGTGCGGCACCTGCCCGACGTGCTGTGCCTGCGGGCGGCGGTGCTGTGACCGGTCCCGCCGGCCGCATGACCGTCACGGTCCGGCTGCCGGGAGCGCTGCGCGACATCGCGGGCGCGCGCCCGGCCGTCCCGCTGGAGGTCCCCGGGAACGCCACGGTCGGCGACCTGCTCGACGCCCTGGCCGCCGTGCTGCCCGCCGTGGAACGCCGCGTCCGCGACGAACGGGGCGTGCTGCGCCCGCACGTCAACGTCTTCGTCGGCGCCGCCAACATCCGCGACCTGGCACTGCTGGCGACGCCGCTGGTCCCCGACGCTGAGGTGTACATCCTGCCGTCGGTCTCGGGCGGCTGACCCGCCGGAAACGTCGGACCCGTCTGCTGGAGTGGACGCCACGACGGACCGGAGGGGTGCGATGAAGCGCGGGCAGTGGCGGCCGTTCCTGGAGCGGTGGAGCCGCGAGTGGGTGTCGACGATCGGCCCCGACGACGCCGAGTGGGTGGACCCCGAGGTGATCCGGGACCGGTGGCTCGGGTTCGCGCCCGCGGACGAGCCTCGGATCGCGGCGGCCGAACGGCGGATCGGCCGGACGCTGCCGCCGTCGTTCCGCGAGTTCCTGGCCGTCACCGACGGGTGGCGGCGGGCCGGGGAGTTCGTCCACCGGCTCGCCGGCGCCGACGGGATCGGCTGGCTGCGCGACATGGACCGCACGTGGATCGAGGACTACGGCGAGGCTTATGACGAGGCGTTCGAGGACGACGAGGAGCGGGTGACGCCGCTGCTCGAACGGGCTCTCCAGATCTCCCTGGAGGGCGACGCCACGGTGATGTTCCTCGACCCCGAGGACGTGGACGAACACGGCGAGTGGGCGGCCTACCGGCTGTCGAGCTGGTCGGGCGGGCCGCCGCACCACCACGGCTCGTTCGCCGAGATGATGCGGCACGAGTACGCCTCCTTCCACCGCCTGCGCAAGCCTCGGGGAGAGACCCGCGACCACTGGACCGCGCGGGTCGAGCAGGCCCGGCGCGACGCCCTGGCGGGACAGGTCGACGGGCCGCTGAAGGCCCTGGAGGAGGCCGACGGCTACGGCGTCGAGCGCGCCGGGCTGCTGCGCGTCCAGATGACGGCCTTCCTCCACGAAGACGGGCACCGCCCCCTGGACGGGCTCCTGCTCCCCGCGCACGAGGCCGGCTGGATCTTCGAGGACCCGCTGTTCGAGGCGGAGCTGCTCCCCCTGCTGTTCGCCGCGGAACGGACCCTGCCGCCGCACGGCTTCTCGGTCCTGCGGACCCTCATGCGGGACGCTCCGGAGCCGGTGCGGCTGCTCATCGCCGACCACCAGGCACGGCTGGCCGACCCCGGCTTCCGCCCCGCGTTCGGCCCGCCGGACTTCGACCGCGCGATCCGCGCGGTCGTGGACGGGCTCGCGGCGGATCCGGCGTTCCAGGTGACCGAACCGTTCGCCCGGGAACGCAGACGACTCCTGATGGACGGCGCCTGGCCCAACCTGGCGGCGGCCCTGCCGCTGTGGCGCCCGGTGAGCGAACACCACATCGCCCCCGTCGTCCTGCTGGCCGACCCCGTCCTCGCCGACCTGATCACCCCGGAGTACGGCCGCCGGATCCTGGCGACCCCGCGATGACCGGCCACCCGACCGGAACGCCACCCACCCGCGAGGACGTCGCCGCCGTGCTCATCGTCCGCGAGTGCGCCGCACGCGGCCACCCCCTCCCCGAGGAACCGTCGCTGCGCCCCACCAGCACGGTCCCCGAACCTTCCGGCGGGACCCGCAACCGGCAGGAGACCACCTGCCCCGGATGCGGCACCCGCGAGGTGCAGTCCTGGAACGCACCCGCCGACACCTCCGGCACCTACATGATCATGGCGGTGGTCACCTACGAGCCGCCCGAGCCCGGCGATATCCCCGGCCTCGCCGACCGCGCCGCACGGCTCACCGACGAGGAGTTCACCGCGGGACTGGCCGAGGCGGGCTGGACCGGCCCGCTCCCCGAGGACCTGGCCCCCGACCGCCGCGCCACCGCCCGCCGGGAGACCCTGACGTTCACCCTCCCGATCCGCGCCGGGCAGTTCCACCTGCTGGACTCCGGCCGGGAACCGGCCGACATCATCCCGATCCCACCGGACGCCGCCGGGAACGGCCTGTCCCACGGCGTCCCCGGCGCGACCGTGCTGTGGACGGCGTCGCACCAGGGCCCGGTCCGGCTGACGGTCGTCGTGTCCCCCGACGACCCCGGAGCCGACCAGACCTACCAGGACATCGCGGAGCTCCCCCACCGCGCCACCACGGGGCACACCCGCCTCACCGCGCTCGGGGACGCGACATACCCGCTCCCGCCGCTGCCCGCCGGATACGGCGCCTACCGCCTCCGCTACCACGTGCGCGGCGCCGACGCCGCCCCCGAGGTCTCGGACGTCCCGGTCGACGGGTACCTGCTCCAGATCTGGCCCGCCCCGCACCGACGACCCGAGATCGTGCGCGCGGGAAGCCGCTGGGCGACCCGGCGCGCGACGATCACCGAGGCGTCGGACCGCCCGACGCTTCCCTGCTGGCCGCCGGTCGAGGCGCCGCCGTTCCGCGACGGACCCGGGTGAGCGCCTTTACGTTGTAGATTTTTTCTGGGCGAGATGCTCGCCGAAGAAGGCGAAGATGCGCTCCCAGGCGTCCGCGGCGTGCTCGCGGCCCGTCCCGATCCCGAACACGATCTTGGCGATCGGGGAGTAGGCGCGAGGGATCTCCGGATTCGTCAGGAACGAGTGCCCCGACTCGGGGTACTCCTTCACGTCGTGCGTGACGTCCAGCACGGTCAGCGTGTGCCGCAGCCTGCGGGCCGCGTTGCGCAGCGTGCGGTCCCGGCCGCCGTAGTTCGCCACGATCGGGCAGGTCCCTTCCAGGGCCCGTTCGGCGTCCCGCGGCAGGATCCCGTAGTTGACGGCCGCGGCCTGGAAGTCGTACCGGGCGGCGGCGACCAGCGCGAACCCGCCGCCCATGCAGAACCCGATCACACCGACGCGGCCGGTGCAGTCGTCGCGTCCGGCCAGCCACGCCCGCGTCGCGTCGATGGCCTCGAACGTCGACCCCCGCTGGGCGAGCATGTCCCGCATCGCCTTGCGCACGCACCTGATCCAGGGTCGTCCGCCGTACAGGTCGGGCAGCACCGCCAGATAGCCGCGCTCGGCGAGCCGGTCGCACTGGTCGCGCATGTCGCGGGTGTAGCCCATCGCCTCGAACAGGACGACCACGGCGGGCCAGGGCCCCTCCCCCGTGGGCACGGCGAGGTAGCCGGGCACCCGCCGGTCCCCGACGGGAATCGTGATGTCAGCCATGACTCCCCACCCTGACCGACCACCCCTCTCCCGCCCAGACCCCATCGGCCACAGTGACACGCCTCACGTCCAACGGGTCGACGCTCCGGCGGGGGGTTACGGGCAGACGCGGCCGTTGGCCTCGAAGGCGGCGTGGGTGAGGGGCATCAGGGCCGCCCACTCCTCCTCCATCCGCTCGGCGACCATCTCGATCTCGCGCTGCGGGAAGGAGGGGAACGTGGAGTCCTCCCGCTTGGTCCGCAGGGACAGGAAGTTCATCAGGGCGCGGGCGTTGCCGGTGACGTACATCGAGGAGTACAGGCCGACCGGCAGGACGGTGCGGGCGACCTCGCGGGCCACGCCCGCCTCCAGCATCTCCAGGTACGCCCTGTAGGACTGCCGGTAGCTCTCCTGGGTGGCCTCGGTCACCAGCTTGTGCTGCTCGGGCGTTCCCTCGACGAAGTGGTACTTGCCGGGCTTGCCCTCCTGGACGAGCTTGCGGTCCGGTCCGGGCACGTAGAAGACCGGGTCCAGCTTGCGGTACCGGCCGCTCTCCTCGTTGAAGGAGAAGGTGCGGTGCCGCATCGCCTCGCGGAACACGAAGATCGGGGCCTTCACGTAGAAGGTCATCGTGGAGTGCTCGAACGGCGTGCCGTGCCGGTCCCGCATCAGGTAGTTGATCAGGCCCTTGGAGCGTTCGGGGTCGGCCTCGATCTCGGCCAGGGAGTTCTCGCCCTTGGTGGACACCCGGGCCGCCCACAGCACGTCGGCGTCCGAGGCCGCCGACTTGATCAGTTCGACCACCACGTCGCTACGGAACTCGATCTCGAACGTGTCCTCGCCCGCCACCGGGTGCTCCCTCTTCGTCGTCCTCAACGGCCCCCGTAAGCCTAGTGCGGGGCGCCGGGGGCGGGGGCCGTCCCCGCGTAATGTCCGTCTCAGCGTGAGACTCCTGGCTTTATGCAGCAGACTGGGTGTTCGCGGCGGATTCGTGGAGGTCGAGGTGTCCCTGTCCCAGGAGAAGACGAGCCCTGAGCTGAAGGTGCTGGGGGCCTGCCCCCTGGACTGCCCGGACGGCTGCTCGTGGGTGGTGACCGTCCGTGACGGGCGGGCCGTGGGGCTGCGCGGCAACCCCGACCATCCGTACACGCGGGGCGCGCTGTGCACGAAGGTCAGCCGGTGGCTGGAGCGGGCCGGGCAGGACGACCGGCTGCTGTACCCGCTGCGGCGGGTCGGGCGCAAGGGCGAGGGGCGGTTCGAGCGGATCTCCTGGGACGAGGCCCTGGACGAGATCGCCGCGCGGCTGGAGGGCGTGGTCGCCGAGCACGGCGGGGAGGCGGTCTGGCCGTACTGGGGCACCGGGACGCTCGGCTACCTGCAGGGGCTGGAGGGCCTGCCGGGGCGGCGGCTGTTCAACGTGCTGGGCGCGTCGGACCACCACGCCAACATCTGCTCGTCGGCCGGGAGCGCCGGGCTGAAGTACACCGTCGGGTCGCCGGCGGGCCTGGACCCCGAGGACCTGGCGCACGCCGGGCTGATCCTGCTGTGGGGCACCAACCCGCTGACCAGCGGGCACCATGTGTGGAAGTTCGTGCAGGCCGCGCGGAGGAACGGCGCGCACGTCGTCGCGATCGACCCGGTGCGGACCCGCAGCGCCCAGCAGGCCGACGAGCACCTGGCGCCGCTGCCCGGCACCGACGCGGCGCTGGCGATGGGGCTGCTCAACGTGATCGTCGGGCTCGGCGCGCAGGACGAGGGGTACCTCGCCGCGCACACGCTGGGGTGGGAGGAGTTCCGGGAGCGGATCGCGGAGTTCCCGCCCGAAACCGTCGCGTCGATCACCGGTGTGCCGGCCGAGCGGATCGTGGCGCTCGGGGAGCGGATCGCGCGGACCAGGCCCACGGCGATCCGCGCCACCCAGGGGTTGCAGCGGCACGCCGGAGGCGGGACCGCGCTGCGGACGCTGGCCTGCGTCCCGGGGGTGACCGGGGACTGGGCGCTGCGGGGCGGCGGCCTGTCGTTCTCCACCTCGGCGCACATGAAGCTGGACCGCGCGGCGCTGTACCGCGACGACCTGCGGAGGCGGCCGGTGCGGACGCTGACGATGAGCCGGATCGGCGACACGCTGCTGGAGGCGGGCGATCCGCCGGTCAAGGCGCTGTTCGTCATCGCGGCCAACCCGGTGGGCAGCTCCCCCGACCAGGACAGGATCCGGCGGGGGCTGGCGCGCGAGGACCTGTTCACGGTGGTGCTGGAGCAGTTCCCGACCGACACCGTGGACTACGCCGACATCGTGCTGCCCGCGACGATGCAGCACGAGCACTTCGACCTCAACGACGGCTACGGGCACCTGTACCTGGCGTGCAACCAGCCCGCGGTCGCGCCGCCCGGCGAGTGCCTGCCGTCGACCGAGACGTTCCGGCGGCTGGCGCGGAGGATGGGGCTGACCGAGCCCGCGCTGTTCGACTCCGACGAGGAGCTGGCCGAGCAGGCGCTGTCGTCCGGCCATCCGTGGATGGCGGGGATCACGCTGGACCGGCTGCGCAAGGAGGGGTTCGTGCGGCTTTCGGTGCCCGACCCGTTCGTGCCGTACGCGGAGGGGTTCCCGACGCCGTCGGGGAGGCTGGAGTTCCGGTCGGAGCGGGCGGCGCGCGAGGGGCACGACCCGCTGCCCGGGTACGTCCCGCCCGCCGAGGTCGCCGATCCCGAACGCGCGGAGCGCTACCCGCTGGCGCTGGTGTCGGCGGCGTCGCACCACTTCCTCAACACCGTCTTCGGCAACAACCCCGAGCTGCGCCGCCGCTCCGGCGGCCCGGTGGTGCGGCTGCATCCGGACGACGCGGCGGCGCGCGGGCTCGCGGACGGACAGCGGGTGCGGGTCCACAACGACCGGGGCGCGTTCGAGGCGGTCCTGGAGGTCAGCGACGCGGTGCGGCCGGGCGTGGCGGCCTCGGCGAAGGGGTTGTGGGCCAAGCTGTCGGGCGGCGCGAACGTCAACGCCGTCACCGGCGGCGACCTGACCGACCTCGGTGACGGCCCGGTGTTCCACGACACCCGCGTCGAGGTCGGCGACGGGGGTGCCGCCGCGGTCACCTGACCGGTACGGTGTGTCCCGGCACGGAGGTGATCATGGCGATGCGGACCGATACCGGGGAGCTTCTGGACCGCGCCCGCCGGTATCAGCGGCAGGGCCGGTCGGAGGAGGCCGCGGCCGCCTTCGCCGGGGTCGCCGACGCCCTGGAGGCGCGGGCGGACTGGCCGGGCGTGGTGGCGGTGCGGGCGCGGCAGGCGCGGGCGCTGGCCGACGCGGGCCGGG
>NZ_BCQR01000086.1 GCF_001552175.1 Actinomadura kijaniata NBRC 14229 | reverse complement strand
CCCACCCCGAGGGGGTTCTCCCTGCTCTGGTGGGGACCGGCGACGAACCCGTCGATCGACATCCCGATGTCGCAGGTGACCTTGCCGCAGGCTGTCGTACTCATGGCGTCATTGCTAATCTGCGTCGAATCTTCCTGCTCTAACTGAAGCAGCGCCAACTCCATCAGCCGTACGGCAGATACTCGCACCTTCCCTGCTCTCGACCCGCTGACACACAACCGCAGACCCATCGAGGTGATGATGCCCTGGGGCAGCAGCGACCCCGTGACGGCGTAGTCGAGAGAAGCGGTTGAACTCCCACAGTGTTAACGCCGAAAACACTTGACGCGCCCTGCCCACCCTCCACCGAGGTCAGCAGCATATTCGTGGCCATCCACCTACGGCAGGACCACCGACTCTCCGATCGGCCTGAGCAGGCTCCGCCCGCCGACAAGGCGACACGATCGGCAGCCCGTCAGCACTGGGAAGAGACGTCAAGCAACAGAGAACCGAAGCTACGGACTACAGCTTCCGCACTGCTCGCATTGCTTCCTGAGCTGGAACCGAAGCGGTCGATGGGTGACCGGTCCGCGCTGCAAGCTCCTCGATCTCAGCAACGGCGATACGCATTTGGGTGACCAGGCTGGCGGTTGCGCTGGGGGAGTGGGGACTGCGTAGCACCAACTCGATGCCCTCGGCCCATTCGTCGATGTCGGGATCGGTCTCCAGTTCCGGCCACACCCTCAACAGAGTCTCGGCGACGGCTCGTACGTGCTCCTCCGGAGGCGTGGCGGGGGAGGAGGAGTCGTCCAGCGCCTCGGGTGGTACACCCAGCCGGGCAGCGCCGATCTTGCGAGTGAGAGCTCGGATGCGGTCGTGGATGCCTTGACGCGTGCGGATGCCCGTAGCCGGGGTCAGTTGCCGCGTTTTGATGCGGTCCGCCTTGGCGGTGAGCAACGCGCGCTTCTCCAATCGGTCCAACTGTTCCCTGGCACAGCGGACCAGCAGCAACGCGTCCAGGACATTGGCCTGGCTGTCGACACGCGACAGCCGGGTGCGGCGACGCAGAGCGAAGTCCACGACAGCGGCGATGTTCTCTGGGTCGGGGAACGCTTCCAACCCCAGGTCGTCGTCCTTATGACGGGCGGCGATACGGTCAGCCACCTCGGCGGCGGAAACATCGCGGGGGAGTGGAACGGCTTTTCGCACTCCGGCATCATCTCAAAACGTCAGTAAGATGCTGACGTTTTAGGGGGTCGGTGATGCGGCATGTGGCGACCGGAGTGTTAACGCCGTGAACACTCTTGCGGCAACAGGGCGTTCACCTGGGAGAACATCCTCGCCGGGCGGCCTTCGGTGCCCACGGCCGACTCTCCCTCGGTGTTTGCGACAGAACCGCTCGGTGGCTTGAGCCGCCAAGCGGCAACGGCGTCTCTCGGCACAAGAAGCATGAGGAGCGGTGTGATGCCTCCTCTGCACAGCCCTCTGTCAAGCACCTGCTTCAAGGGTGGGGGAGGGGACTCGCAGGATCCACATGGCCTCGATGGGTGCCCGCCGCTGGTGTGAATGCAGTCCGCTAATGATCACGAAGGGAACGACCCAGCGGCGGGCATCATCACTCTAGCCGCACACCCAGCACGACACGATGAAGCCACTCATGACGAGGTTGCTGCGGCCAGACGCAGCTTGACCACGGCTCTGCGGAGAGCGGATGCCTGCAGCGATACCGGACCAGCTCCGCCTGCGTGGGGTCAGCCGCATATGCGGCCAGGGCATGGCTGGGGTCATCGGACCATCTCCGCTTGCGCAGGGCAGTCGCATTCCCGGCCCGTCAGCCGCTCGGTCACGCGAGACCATCCTCGCATGCACGGAACCGACATAGTTCGTCAGTCCAAGCTGGACTGGATCAAGGAGGCATCCCCGCATGCGCGGGGCCGACGACCTCAGCGTCTTCGAGCCGCCGCCGCAGGGCGGATCATCCCCGAATGCGCGGGGCCGACGGGGGTCATGACGCGTCTCCGTCCGGGGCGAAGGGACCATCCCCGCATGCGCGGGGCCGACCCGGGCTGGGCGGCTGAGCAGGCTTTCCAGACCGGACTATCCCCGCATGCGCGGGGCCGACGGAGTGACCTGGGCCTAGGAGTCGTAAGCACGCGGACCATCCCCGCGTGCGCAGGGCTGACGTGACCGAGATGCGGGTGTGGAGGTGGCACGCCGGACCATCCCCGCATGCGCGGGGCCGACCCCTGCACCGACGCGTACACGCCCTTGCTGACGGAACCATCCCCGCGTGCGCGGGGCCGACGGCACGCGCAGCGGTCTGGACGCCCAGATCGGGGGACCATCCCCGCATGCGCGGGGCCGACCGCTCTCCCCGCCTCGGCCCTCTGCTCCCGACCGGACCATCCCCGCATGTGCGGGGCCGACCGCAACGCCGTGATGCAGGCCAACGACCCGAACGGACCACCCCCGCATGCGCGGGGCCGACGTGGCCTCCCACGCCTCCCACAGGGCGGCGATGGGACCATCCCCGCGTGCGCGGGGCCGACCACATCAACCACGGCCACGGCGACCGGGCGGCCGGGCCATCCCCGCATGCGCGGGGCCGGCAGATCGCGACTGGCCAGCCACATCTCGTCGCGTGGGTCATCCCCGCATGCGCGGGGCCGACCCCGACCCCGCCCTGCTCCCCGATCCGCAGACCGGACCATCCCCGCATGCGCGGGGCCGACTACCTGGGCCCTATGGCGGTATGACGATATGGCGGACCATCTCCGCATGCGCGGGGCCGACCAGGTCGGGCACGACACGAAGAACCCGACACCCGGACCATCCCCGCATGCGCGGGGCCGGCCTGGCCACCCTCCCCGCGGAGTGGCACCCGGTGGGACTATCCCCGCATGCGCGGGGCCGACGGACTGCATTCACACCAGCGGCGGGCGCTCATCGGACCATCCCCGCATGCGCGGGGCCGACGGGGACGGTCGCCGGACCGCGGCGGGCCCGGTAGGACCATCCCCGCATGTGCGGGGCCAAGTGTCATCATAGGGACGCGGGGCGGCTGTCTTGTGGACCATCCCTGCCTGCGTGGAGGTCCACTGCCGCGGCTGTAGTTCCGCAGAGACCTGCCTGGGATCATCTCCGAATGCGCAGAGCCGACGCCCCGGTCGTGGGGCACGCGTCGAATGCACCGGGCCATCCTCGAGTGCGCGGAGCCAACACGCTGCACCCGCTCGCCTATGGCGGCTACCCAGGACCATCCCGCGTACGCGAGGCCGACCGCGCGAAGACCGTCGAAGGGTAGGGGAGTGGCAGCCCACCCCCGCCTGCGCGGGGCCGACTACGAAACGCCCAACGGCGCGAACCATCCCCGCGTGCGCGGGGCCGACGACACCGGGGTGCACAGCGACCAGGTCCCGTACGACTCATCCTCGCGTGTGTGGGGTCGGCCGGTGCGTACTGTTGTCCGGCCACGGCGACGAGGGATCATCCCGCCTGCGCGGGGCCGACCTGCTCGAGCTGCACGACGTGAATGTGCTTGGAGGGACCATCCTCGCCTGCGCGAGGTCGATCGCACCGGCGGAACCGGCGGGCTGGGGCTCTCCCCTTGCATGCGCGGGGCCGACGACGCGGGCACGCAGATGGCGGCCAAGCCCAAGGGACCACCCCCGCATGCGCGGGGCCGGCAGATCGCGACTGGCCAACCACATCTCGTCGCGTGGGTCATCCCCGCATGCGCGGGGCCGACTGGAGGAGCGGGTGCCCCGACCGGACCTATGCCGAACCATCCCAGCGTGCGCGGGGCCGACCAACGGACCCGCCACACGTTCGTACGCCATCCAGGACCATCCCCGCGTGCGCGGGGCCGACGTCCCGAGCCGGACCCACGCGGTAGCGATCGGCGGACCATCCCCGCATGCGCGGGGCCGACCCCCTGACCTGCGAAAACACAGGGTGGATCAGAGAACGATCCCCGCATGCGCGGGGCCGACTCCGACGCGCGGATGACCATGCGCTCACCCGGCGGACCATCCCCGCATGCGGGGTCGACTGCCGGATCGGCTCCGCGTCGGACCGCTCCGCGGGGCCATCCCCGCATGCGCGGGGCCGACTCACCGAGGGACGCCACGGCGGCATCGCGGGTCGGACCATCCCCGCGTGCGCGGGGCCGACCACGAACCGGACGGCAAGATCAAGGACGGGGTGGGACCATCCCCGCATGCGCGGGGCCGACGGTACGCGCCCGGTCGAGCTGGCCGTCGCGGGCGGACCATCCCCGCGTGCGCGGGGCTGACCCGAACAGCGTGTCGAAGCTGGCGATGTCGGTCGGACCATCCCCGCCTGCGCGGGCCGACGACAGCGACCAGCAGATGGCGGCCAAGCCCAAGAGGCCATCCCCGCCTACGCGGGACCGACAGGCTCAAGCGCCAGGACCCCAAGCACTGCCCGGGGCCATCCCCGCCTGCGCGGGGCCGACCCGTCGCCGATCATCCGGATCACGCTGCGGATGGGACCATCCCCGCATGCGCGGGGCCGACTTCAAGGTGCACATGCGCGCCTGGATCGACACCGGACCATCCTCGCATGCGCGGGGCCGACCTCATCGGCGCGCTGGCCGGCCGGGCCCTGCACGGACCATCCCCGCATGCGCGGGACCGACCGCTGCGCAGCTGGCCTGCCTCGCGGGCCTGGCGGACCATCCCCGCATGCGCGGGGCCGACTCACCCGAACTGGTTGCCGACGCGCTGGCCCAGGGACCATCCCCGCCTGCGCGGGGCCGACGTGACCTGGGGGACGCGGGGCATCTTCCACTCGGGACCATCCCCGCATGCGCGGGGCCGACCCTGGCGGGCGCGGCCCACACCCGGTGGACGACGGACCATCCCCGCATGCGCGGGGCCGACTCGTTCTCGGCCTCGATCCCCAGGCTGTTGGAGGGACCATCCCCGCATGCGCGGGGCCGACAGGGCGATAGCGACGAGCGTCCCCGCGTGGCCCGGACCATCCCCGCATGCGCGGGGCCGACCTGCCCGTGGTGGGCGATCCAGCAGGGGGTGTCGGACCATCCCCGCATGCGCGGGGCCGACATCCACCCGGCCGTGACCGCCGCGCTGGGTGAGGGACCATCCCCGCATGCGCGGGGCCGACGTCCGCACCGATGAGGCCCCGCCCGAGCTGATCGGACCATCCCCGCATGCGCGGGGCCGACGGACTGCTGGTGGTGGTGGGACTGCGTATCGCGGGACCATCCCCGCATGCGCGGGGCCGACGCGGCGGCGACCTGGTCGGACTGGGTCTTGCGGGGACCATCCCCGCATGCGCGGGGCCGACAAGCCCAGGTCAGCCCCGAAGGTTCCAAAAAGGGGACCATCCCCGCATGCGCGGGGCCGACTCACCCCGAGCAGGACCGGGCCGGGATCCCCGCGGACCATCCCCGCATGCGCGGGGCCGACTGGAGGTATCTCGCGGTCGGTGGGAGAATCGGGGGACCATCCCCGCATGCGCGGGGCCGACACCGACGACATCGACATGATGGTCATCGACGAGGGACCATCCCCGCATGCGCGGGGCCGACCGTTGCCGGTGTGGACCGGCCGCGTCTTGTCGCGGACCATCCCCGCATGCGCGGGGCCGACCCCGCGGCCTCGGACCACACGCCGTGCGCTGCGGGACCATCCCCGCATGCGCGGGGCCGACGCTTCCTGAACTGCGAGTTTGTGATGCAGGTCCCCAGGTTTCATTTAGTTGCATCACGCGACTCGTTCTCGATTTGCTCAGCTTGATCCAGCGTAGCTGAGGTGATGGCGGAGGGCGGATGAGGTGCCCCTCCCTCCCCTGGGAGGGGCCGTCGGATCACCCAGGGTTCTATGTCGAAGACCGAATGTCGGTGGCGACTCTTAAGCTCGCGGCATGCATGCCGCAGACAACGCGCCCCGAGAAGACGGGGGGACTGGACGCTTCGGCGATGATGAGGTCCAAGGCTGGTTGGGGGTGCTGTGGGGCAAGTCCGCCAAGCGGGCTGGCGGGGTACTGAACCTGTTGCTGTCCCACATATTTGACACGGCTGCGGTCGCTGAGCAGATCTGGGACCACTACCTGTCGCTGTCGGCTCGTCGGATGCTGAACGAGGTCTCTGGCGGCCAAGGCTGCCGGTTCTTCGCCTGGCTGTGTGGTGTGCACGACTACGGGAAGGCCACGCCCGCTTTCCAGCATGTTGATGCCTTCAGCGCTGAGGCGGTTCTCAGAGCGGGTCTTTCGTGGAATCGGCACGTGGTCGACCGCGTGCGTTGGCGGCATGATCGGGCGGGTGCGTATCTCCTGCGGAGGGATCTGGGGGAAGCATGCTGGGGTGAGGAGCAGATCGAGTGGGTGTGGCCGTTGGTCGCCGGACACCATGGGTTGTTCCCGCCACTTCGGGAGGTGCGGGAGCCCCGCGGGGGGCGCGGAGAGTTGCCAGGGCGTGGACCGGCATGGCCGCGGGTTCAGAAAGCGCTCCTGTCGATCCTTACTGCAGAGTTGGGCTATACGGATCTCGCCGAGGTGCAACCGGCGCGGGCCCCGACCCGCGCTGAACAGTTGCAGCTCAGCGGACTGATCGTGATGGCGGACTGGATCGCCAGTGACCACCGGCACTTCCCGGGGATCGACGATCTGGACAGGGTGAGTCTGGTCGGGGCGCGCCGTCGCGCCAGGGATGCCTGGAAGAGCTTGGGGTTGCGGGGAGGCTGGGGCGAGCTTCCGATGCCAGATGCCGACACCTTCCGTCGCAGGTTCAACGAGACTCCTCGCCCCTCGCAGGTGCTTGTCCAAGAGGTTGCCGCGCTCATGGGCGCTCCAGGGCTGATGGTGGTCGAGGCCCCGATGGGGGAGGGGAAGACCAAGGCCGCGTTGATCGCCGCCGAGGTGCTCGCCTCCCGGTTCGGACTAGACGGTGTGTTTGCCGGAATGCCGACGCAGGCCACCAGCGATCCGGTGTTCGGCAAGGTTCGCGACTGGGTAGCTCGGATCGATCCTGATCTAAGCAGTCAGGTTGCGTTGCTGCACGGCAAGCGGCGGTTCAACAAGGAGTGGCAGAGCCTGCTCACCAGCGCCGGGAACGAGCCCGACACCTACTTCGACGGCATCGAGGAGGACGAGTTTGGCCTGCCCGACATGTGGGCTGATCCTGATGAGGCCCCCGAGCGCCGGGCTCCTGCCGAATGGTTTCTGGGATCTATGCGGGGCCTGCTGAGCCCGTTCGTTGTTGGCACCATCGACCAGCTTTTGTATGCGGCGACCCGCACCAAGCACGTCATGCTGCGCATGGCCGGGCTCGCGGGCAAGGTTGTCATCCTGGACGAGGTTCACGCCGCCGACGTCTATATGTCGCAGTTCCTCCAGGAAGGGTTGCGCTGGTTGGGGCAGGCGAAGGTTCCGGTGGTGCTGTTGTCTGCGACGCTGCCGCCGGCGCAGCGTCGTGCGCTGGTGGCCGCCTACCTGGCCGGAGCCACCGGCCAGGAGGAGGACGAGGTTGAACTGCCGTCGGAGCCGACGGGGTACCCCAACGTGACGGCTGTTTGGCCGGAGGCCCACAGGGTGCGCAGCGAGGTCCGGTCTGCCGAGACGTGGCGCAAGGATCTGTACACCCGGATCGAGGTGCTGAGCGAACCGGTCACTGCGCAGCAGGAGCGGGCAGACGACACCATCTCGCCCGGCGACAAGGCGGTCAGAGCATTGCTGCGTGAACGGCTGGCGGAGGGTGGCTGCGCGCTGGTCATTCGCAACACCGTGCCGCGAGCGCAGGCGACCTATGCGGCGTTGCGCGCAGAATTCGGCGATCAGACGCGTCTGTTGCATGGCCGGTTGAACGCCGGGCATCGCGCCGACCGCACCGAGGAGTGCCTGGATCTTCTGGGGCCACCCGACGATGAGCGTGTTCGGCCTGACCGGCTGATCGTGGTTGCGACGCAGCTGGCTGAACAGTCCTTCGACGTCGATGCGGATCTGCTGATCACCGATCTGGCCCCGATGGACCTGCTTCTGCAACGCTTGGGCCGGGCTCACCGGCACGCCTGGGAGGTCCGTCCACCTCTGGTGAAGGTGCCCCGCATCGTTGTCACCGGGTTCGAGCCTCGTCCTGACGGGCCGCCCGCGTTGCTTCCGGCCAGCGTCAGCATCTATGGGGAGTATCTGCTGCTGCGGACAGCGGCTATGGTCCTGCAAGCCGAGGGTGGTACGTGGGCGATCCCGGGGGCGGTTCCGAGCCTGGTCTCGCGGGTGTATGGCCCTCAAGCGGTGGTTCCTGAGGCATGGTCTGGCGCCGAAAGCACGGCGCGTGACAGGTGGAAACGGGAACAGGACGAGCGGCAGCGCAACGCCGAACCGTTCCTGCTGACCCGCGTCGGAGAGCGCGACAAGCCGACCCTGGCCGGGCTTCACTTCGGCCATTCCCGTGGCGTGTCCGGCGATGAGCAGTTCCAGTCCCTGGTGCGGGACGGCGAGCGCACCATCGAGGTCGTCATGGTGAAAGGCGGAGAGCGAGGCTTTCACACGCTGGCCGGGCGTCGGCTCAGCATCAACGGTGAGGTCGCTCCGGACTTGCTGGACGAGGTGCTGTTCGCCACCGTCCGGCTTCCAGCGACGCTGACCGAGGTGGCGGAGCGGGAACTGTCTGCTCTGAGCGGCTGGCGTGACCACCCCTGGCTCCGCTACACCCGCGCCCTGGTGCTGGACGAGGATGCCTGCGCCGTGCTCGATGGGCATCAGGTTCAATACGACGACCAGTTGGGGCTGGTCGTCGATGGGTGACCAAAGAGGAAGGGGCCCGCGTGTCACGTGGGCCCCTCATCCCCGCATGCGCGGGGCCGATTTGCTTCCCCAGTCTCACTGGGGAGCTCGCCCCAGAAGTAGCTAGGAGCCATCCCCGCCATAGCCGACAACGCCGACGTGTGCAGGGCCATGACCAACCTATGTCCGCATTTGGCCTTCGCCCTCCTCTGAACGTCGAAGACGTTAACTTGGTGCCGCCCCAGAAGAAGCTAGTTCAAAGGTTGTCATTGTGTTCAACCTGATTGACGAGCGCTGGTTGGTGCTGCGCGGGCGTGACGGTGAATCCGTCGAGGTGAGCCTGCTGGAAGCCCTGCTGGACGCCGAGCGGTACGAAGAGCCGGTCGTGGATCTGCCCACCCAGACACCGGTGCTGTTCCGCCAGCTTTTCCTGCCGGTGATGGTCGCGGCTCTGGGAGCCCCGGCCAACGAGCACGAATGGGCTGACCGATTCGGAGCGGGGTACTTTTCCTCCACCGAGCGCAAGAAGATCAGCGACTATCTGGACAAGCACCGGGACCGCTTTGAGCTGTTCCACCCGCGCACGCCCTTCGCTCAGGTCGGCGGGCTGCGGACGGCCAAGGACGAGACCAAAGGGGCGGCCCTGCTGGTGGCGACGGCCGCGACCGGGAACAACGTGCCGCTCTTTTCTGCGCGCAGCGAGGCCGACCCGCTGCCGCTGACGCCCGCCAAGGCCGTCCACTGGCTATTGCATGCCCATTGCTGGGACACTGCCGCGATCAAGACCGGTGCCGCCAACGATCCCAAGGCGAAGGCGGGCAAGACCACTGGCAACCCGACCGGACCGCTCGGGCAGCTCGGCGTCGTCATGCCGATCGGCACCAACCTGTATGAGACGTTGATGCTGAACCTTCCCATCGGGCCGCCCGGCGGCAGAGGCCAGCCCCACTGGGAACGCGACCCCGCCAACAGCACCTGGGACACTTTCGACCCCCCAGGCCTTCTGGATTTGTGGACCTGGCAGTCCCGTCGCATCCGCTTGATCCCCCAACAGACGCCCGACGGTATCCGCGTCACCCGCGTTGTGGTGTGCGCCGGGGACCGGATACGCAGCCTGCCCGAATGGGAACCCCACACCACCTGGAACTTCCGCAAGATCTCCAAGAAGGCGAGCGAACGCAAGCCCCGCCGCCACCAGCCCGGCAAAGCGATCTGGAGGGGACTGGACGCCTTCCTCACCCTGGAGCCCCCCCATCAGGGCGAGAACGGTCCCGAGACGAGCCTGCTGCTGCGGCAGATCGGTGATCTACAGGACCGGATGCCCGAGGGGTACCCCCTCCGGGTGGCCACGTTCGGAATGGTCTACGGCAACCAGTCCGCAGTCGTAGAGGATGTCATCCACGACGCCATGCCCTTGGCCGTGGCGGCTCTGAAACCGGGCAGCCTGCCCTACGACATGCTGCTGGACATCACCCGCCAGGCCGAGGAACTCGCCCAAGCCGTCAACCGGCTGTCTGACGATCTCCGCAAAGCCACCGGCGCCGACCCGATCCCCTGGGACAAGGGGCAGCGTCCCGGCGAACGGGTCCTGCACGCCCTGGACCCGCTGGTGCGCCGGGTCCTGTTGGGGGTGCGCCGTGAGGCCGACGATCACAAGCGGCTGGAGGCAGGCCAGCTCGCCTGGGAGAAGGTGGCCTGGACCAAGACCTGGCAGATCGTCGACACCTTGTTCGCCGCGCTGCCTGCCGGGTCCTTCCTCGGCCGAAAGACCACCCAGGACAACGGGACCACCGTGACCTGCAGACCCGGCGCGGCCGACGAACAATTCCGCCGCCGACTCACCGCCATCTTGCCGCGCGCCGCCGAATTCCATCGGCAGGCCGCCAAGGACCGGCGCGCGGTCCACCAGGATCCCGAACCACAGCCCCTGACGGCCGGAGCGTAAAGCCCATGACCGACAAGTCCCAGCGGTACTGGAACCAGCACGCGCGCCAGGACGGCACCTGGCGCATCGACCCCACCTACGGCAAGCCGAAGAAACCACCGGGGGAGGACCTGGCCGACTTCCGTGCCGGGCTCGGCCAGCTGCCCGGTTCGGTCCCACGGCTGTGGCGTCACTACACCTGCGATGCCGATGAGCACCTGGCGCGCAAGGGCGAGCTGTCCTACGAGCAGGCCGCCGAACACGCCGCGCTCGCCCTGTACGGGCTGCACCAGCAGTCCCAAGACCGGCCGATGCACCGCCCCGGAATCGGACTCGGCACGGCGCTGCGCGCCCTGCGCAAGAGCGAGAAGTTCAGCGAGGACGCCGTCGATGCCCGCGTCGCCGCACTGGCGACCGCCACCAGCGTCCCGGCGCTGCTGATGCGACTACGCGGGCTGATCACCCAGCTTCGCGACATCGGCCAACCCCTGGACTACGACCGGCTGATGGACGACATCGGCGCCTGGTACCGCGCCGACCGCCGCCCCCGCGTGCGTCGCGCCTGGGGCGTTGACTACCACGCCTGGGAGAAGCCGACCGAACCGAAGGACAACCTGAAGGACAAGTAGCCGGGCACGACCCCAGCCACTGTCCAAGAACCTTCACCCCACCTGAACTCGGCGTTCGCGCCGCCTGCCACCCCATTCGGAGAACCTCATGCTCAAGCGCCTCTATCTCGACGTCCACATCCTGCAGACGGTGCCCCCGGCCAACCTCAACCGTGACGACCAGGGCAACCCCAAGGAAGCGATGTTCGGGGGAGTGCGCCGCGCCCGTGTCTCCTCTCAGGCATGGAAGCGGGCCACACGCAAGGAGTTCGCCGAGAAGGTCCCCCAAGAGGAACTGGCCACGCGGACCCGACGGGTGACCGCCGAACTGACCCGCAGACTGGCCGCCCGCACCGACCTGCAGGGTGACGCCGCCGCACGCGTCGCCGGGGCGCTGCTGGCTCCGCTGGGCATCAAGGCGGGCAAGAAGGAAGGCGACACCGCCTACCTGCTGTTCTACGGCAACCGTCAACTGGAGACCATCGTCGACCTGGTCGCCGACCAGGCCGCCGAACTGGCCGAGGCCACCGACGACGCCCTGGCCGCCGCCGTCAAGGACCTGCCGATCGCCGACAAACTCACCGCCGGCCACCCCATCGACGTGGCGCTGTTTGGCCGCATGGTCGCCGACATCCCCACCCTCAACGTCGACGCCGCCACCCAGGTCGCCCACGCGCTGTCCACCCACGCCGCCGACCTGGAGTTCGACTACTTCACCGCCGTGGACGACAAGAACGAAAAAGGCGAGACCGGCGCCGGAATGATCGGCACCATCGGGTTCAACTCCGCCACCCTGTATCGCTACGCCACCCTTGGGCTCCACCAGCTCCACGACAACCTCGGCAACCTCGATGCCACCCTGGAGGCTGTCGAGCTGTTCCTCGCCTCCTTCGCCCGCGCCATGCCCACAGGCCACGGCAACTCCTTTGCACACCGCACCCTGCCCACCCTGCTGACGGTGGTCGCCCGCCGGGACCAGCCCGTCAACCTGGTGTCGGCATTCGAACGCCCCGTCGTGTCCACCGAGGGCATCGCCGCCGAATCGGCCCTCCGGCTGGCCCGCGAACACCAGCGCGCCACCCAGCAGTGGGGCGACGAGCCCACCTACACCGCCGTCACCCACACCCTGGACCCCGACACCCGGCACGCCATCGCCGTCACCGAGGCCTTTGGTACCTCCCAGAGGTTCGGGGACCTGCTCACCGGACTGCGCGCCCACCTGGTCGAGCACACCAAGCAGGCCTGATGGACACCACCGACCACCAAGCCACCCTGCTGCTGCGCCTAGCTGGCCCCCTGCAATCGTGGGGTGACCGCAGCGCCTTCAACCGCCGCGAGACCCGCCCCGAGCCGACCAAGTCCGGCGTCCTGGGGCTGCTGGCCGCCGCCGCGGGCCGCCGCCGCGAAGACCCCATCGATGACCTACGCGACCTGCAGATGGGCGTGCGCGTCGACGCCCCCGGCACGCTACTGCGGGACTACCACACCGTCAGCGACTACCGGGGACGGCCACTGCCACAAGCCGGCGTCAACGCCAAAGGCGTCCAGAAACCCACCGGACCCGCCAAGTACACCCACGTCACCCAGCGTTTCTACTTGCAGGACGCGGTGTTTGTCGCCGCGCTCACCGGCCCCACCGCACTGCTGACCACACTCGCCGACGCCGTGCGGCACCCCGCCTTCCCCCTGGCGCTGGGACGGCGCTCCTGCGTCCCCACCCAGCCGATCCTGCTGGAAATCCGCCACCACAGCCTGCGGGAGGCATTGACGAGTGTGCCCTGGCAGGCGAGCGAGGTGGCCCGCCAGGCCTACCACCGCACCTCGGCCCACCCCGAACGCATCAATCTGTCAGCCACCATCGAGGACATCAACGGCCCCGACACCGCAGGCGATGTCCCGTTGTCCTTTGATCCACGCGATCGCCGCTTCACCACCCGCCGCATCACCCACGACTGGCTCACCGTCCCGACCGGACTTCCCCCCTCCAACAAGCCCGACGCCACCGACGGCGGCCACGACCCCTTCGCCCTGCTGGGCTGGTGACCATGACCTACCTGTCACGTATCCGCATCAACCCGCTGCGCGAGGCGAGCCGCAAGATGCTCGCCAACCCGCGCATCCTGCACGCCGCCGTCATGGGAGGCGTCCCCGACCACCCCACCCAAGAACGCGCCCTGTGGCGACTGGACACCGACAACCCCCGCCGCCCGATGCTGTTCGCCCTCACCCGGTCCAAGCCCGACTGGACCCACATCGTGGAAAGCGCCGGCTGGCCCGACGCCGACGGAGAACACGCCGCCGTCCGCGACTACACCCCGCTGCTCGCCCAACTGGCCACCGGTCGCCAGTTCGCCTTCCGTGTCACCGCCAACCCCATCCAGAACACCTTCAGACCGCACAAACCCACGCCCGGACAGCTGGAGAAACAAGCCCTCGGCAGCCACCGCGCCCAACGGCTGGGCCACCGCACCGCCGCAGCACAACTCCAGTGGTTCACCGAACGCACCCAGCGCTGGGGTTTTCGTCTTCCCGAGGCCAGAACCGACACCGGCATCCCCGACCTGGCCGACGACATCCAGATGCGCCCCGCCCACGAGCTCCTCATCACCCGCCGCGACCGACTGACGTTCAACAAGCCCGACAACCCCAAGCCCGTCATCCTGCACACCGCCACCTTCGAGGGCCTGCTGGAGATCACTGACGTTGGCGTCTTCACCGAGCGACTCCTCGCCGGCATCGGCCCCGCCAAGGCATATGGCTGCGGCCTGCTCACCCTCGCACCCCCCAGAAAGCTGCGCTAGTGGCCGACATCTGGTGGAAAGCCCACCCCCACGACCTGCACCGCCTCACCGACCGCGTCTCCAGCGTCTACGTCGAACGCTGCCACGTCGACCGGGACGAAAACGCCGTCGTCATCGTCAACAAACTCGAAACGGTCCGCGTCCCGGCCGCCATGGTCGCCACCATGCTCCTGGGACCCGGCACCAGAGCCACCCACGCAGCCATCGCCCTGCTGGCCGACTCCGGCACCACCGTCAGCTAGGTCGGCGAACAAGGCGTGCGCATGTACGCCTCCGGCCTGGGCCCCAGCCGCGGCGCCGGACTCCTGCACCGTCAGGCATGGCTGATCACCCGCCCCAAAGAACGCCTCAACGTGGCGCGCGCGATGTATAGCATGCGCTTCCCCGGCGAAGACGTCTCGGCCAAGAGCATGCAACAGCTACGCGGCCGTGAAGGATCACGCATCCGCAAGCTGTACCAGGCGCATGCCCAGCGCACCGGAGTCCCCCGGAACGGCCGCGAATACAAGCCTGGGGATACCTTCGCCGCAGGCGACGACCTCAACCGCATGCTGTCGGCGGCCAACGCCGCCCTGTAGTCGGCCCCGCGCACGCGGGGATGCTCCTTCGACACCCCACCCCCGGACCACCGATGACCGGTCGGCCCCGCGCACGCGGGGATGGTCCGATGTTCATCCACACCCAGCCCGACACCGAGGCGTCGGCCCCGCGCATGCGGGGATGGTCCGCCGCCGGTCCAACCAAGGCGGATCCTGCGTGGGTTGGCCCCGCGCACGCGGGAATGGTTCCCTGCGCACCGGCAACGGCTGGTTCGTCCTGGTGTCGGCCCCGCGCACGCGGGGATGGTCCGCCGTATGGACGCGGAACTTTCACGTGTGCTCCGTCGACCCCGCGCACGCGGGAATGCTGCGAGGATGCTCAGGAAGTCCGTGACGCCGGAGACGTCGGCCCCGCGCACGCGGGGATGCTCCGTCCTTGCCCAGCTTGCGGGCCCTCTTGCCGGTGTCGGCCCCGCGCATGCGGCGATGATCCGAACTCCCCCAGCACTCCGCCGTCCTTCAGCCAGTGCCAAAAGCACATGTAATCGCCGTAACCTGCCAGCCGCCCCACCGTCCCCGGTCGGGCGGCTGGCCCATACCCCGACCGATACGGAGTCACCATGACCCCCCAACTCCTCGGCAGCCACACCGCAATCGCCACCACCGGCCACGGCATGTTCGGCTTCTATGACGAAGAAGGCGCCTACCCCGAACCTCCACCCCGGCACGGTGACCAGTGGTACACCGCCTCTAGCGGCGCGGTCCGCATCTACCCGGTCTGTCAGCACCCTGCCCCTGCCATCCGTTTCGAACGCTGGGACCGGCTGCCGTCGCACGACGTCTATGACGAACTCGACCTGCCCGAAGTCGCGGCCACGCCCACATTCGAAATCAACGGAGAGGGATCCCTGGGCCTGATGGCGGTGGCCGCCGGTGCCGAACCCGGCGTGTTCAAAATTCCTCCGGGCCGCTACCACCTCCAGTTGCTCGGGTACCGGCGCTCGCTCGCGGCCGCCAAGGAACGCGACCTCCAAGCGCGCAACGCCGACGATGAGGAATGGGAGCAGGCCCAAGGCGCCGAACTGTACGTCGCCCGCTTCTGGCCGGCCCCAGCGGAACCCATACCCCAGCCGCAGACCCCCACCGACGCCGCAACCGACCGGTACATCGCAATCGTCCACGCCTGGGCAAGGAACCAGGGCATCCCTATCGACGACCACACAGGCGATGCATGGGAGGCGGCACATGCGGCCGACATCCGGGCTTGGTACGAAGGCCAGGGAATCCCGATCAACGAGTTCGGCCGCATCCCCGGGCACATGGTCGACAGGTACGTGGCCGAGGTGTACCCAGCAGAGGGGCAGGAATGAGCGAGGACCTTAACCCACGAGAACAGGCCATCATCGACTACGAGACCATGTTGCGACCCTGGCATGCGACCAGCGCATCACAGTCACAGCCGGATCCCGTTGCAGGTCAAGGAGCGTTACGCAGCCGCGACCGGAGAGACCCGCGAACAGGTGATCGCGCTCGAAACGGTCCGGGCGTGGGCGGAAAGCCACGACATCAAGATCAACGAATACGACCGCATCCCCGGCCGCCTGGTTGCCGAGTACGAGGCCGCACACCAAACAGAACAACGGGAGTGACCTCGTGCGCTCACCAGCCGTCCTCTCCCCCGAAAGCCCCAGAGTGTCGAGGGCACGAGGGCCGCCGTCTCAGTTGCGACAGCACAACCTGCGCCGCGACCTGAACATGCCGGTGGTGGTCTGCGCCCAACTCGACCGTGGCCCCGAACAACGCCTCAACCACCGCCCGGAAGTGCTGCTGATCCTTGACTGTTGGAGTTGCGTGGGATCGTGACGTCCGGGTTGGTGTGCGGTACGCCGGAGGCATGCGATATGAGCAGGGCGGCGGGTCGGCCTCGCCGACTGGACACGGATCAACTCCTTCCCGACCGCCGGAGACTACGACCACGGCCTGCAGATCCTGGACCGCGTCCGCGCCGATGTGGTCCACCATGCCGTCGCCGCCTCTCCGGCTGTGGCCGCGCTGCCCGGCAGTATGCACCTGCGCGCTCACCCTGGCTGCCCGCCTCGATGCCACCGACCCGGGTCAGGCGCCACTACATCGACCTGGCCCGCGCATCTGATGGCCACTTGGTGCCGTTTCAGTCAGGTCCAAGGCGTGCGACGACACCTCACCGTGAGGCTGGGGGAGCGAATCAGCCGACCATGGCTGGCGCGTCTTCCTCCTACGCTCTCGGTTGCCCATAGCTGTTGTGCGCCCGCTTTGTGCACCCGTGCCAAGCCGGGAACCAAGCCGACACGGCTGCCATCAAGTGCGAGGGCGGCGCCGGAAGCCCGCCAGCCAACGCGGCCGCCCTTGTGCACCCGTGGCAGAACTACTGGATGCGCACCGAGCAGCTCAGGGAAACTCTCCTCGTCATACCCATTCGATGCGGAGCACGTATACCTCGCGCTGTTCCTCCAGCACGATGTAGGTGGCCAGGCCGTACTCCCCGAATGCGTGGGTCAGCATGTTGCCGGTGGGATTGGCCGGATGGAACGGGTGCCCGCTGCCTGGTGCCAGTTCCAGTAGTTCAAACAAGGCCGCCAGCGGCCCGAGCGCTTCCTCGGGCAGCGCAAGGATGGTGTCCTCGGCTTCCGGGGTGAGGATGACCTCGAACACTTACCGGGAACCCTCCCGCTCGGCCAGCACCTCGCGCCATGATCGCCCTCGCGGCACCGTCTGTCCCGCCCGTACCTGGTCGGCCCGGGTGTGCATGCCTTCCCGGCCGACCGGGTCGGCCACCGAGGCACAGGCGGTAATCCACCACCGATGCACAAACTCGTTCAACGACCCAAGATCCAAACTGACCCGGACCTCATCGAGGACGTTCTTCAGCCCTGCGTCGAACGCCTCGCGATCCCGCGACGCCGTCAACGCGGCCCGGATAGCGCGCAAGTTCTTCTCCACCTGCCGTGCTGGCGCAGAGGGACCTTCAGGCTGTGCCGTCATACAGACAGACTAAGGGACCAGCGGCTCACGGCTGCTGGCCGGAGGGCCAAACCCAGACACAAGGCAGGGAGCGGCCAGGCTGGGCGGCTGCTTTCCTGCCTTGACCACATTGACCTGGCCGATGGGCTGATCAAAAGACTGTTTGATCTACACGCTGATCTCGGTGGCAACACCGCTGATGCGTCACCTGGCACCTCTGGAGCCTCCGGTGCGCTCCCCGAGGGGACCATTGGACGATGCGTTGTTCTACCGGTTCCGTTGAGCCGCTCTTTGCCTGGCGGAGTTGCGCTGGGAAACGGCCAGTGCCTTGATCTAGGCAGCGGCCAGCGTACCGGGCAGCTTTTCAGGTACTGCCTGCGCTCTCTGCTTGTTCGAGCTGTCGCTGCCGGACGATGGCATGATCACTGCCGACGTCTATCTGGAGCAGGCCCGGCCGTGGTTCGATCGACCGATGGGGAGAGGGGATCCTGACCGATGCGTATCTCTACTTCTAACAGGGGAAACGCTGTTCTGTCAGACCCCCTCTCTAATCTCAACTTGCGATGTCACAACAGCGAAGCGGGGAGTCAATGACGGGGCAGCTCACTTCTCCACTCTCGACAGGCGGGGCCGGCGTCGTCTTCGAGTATCGCGTAGCGGCGTTGATGTTCAGCCGCTTGCTGCGCGGGGCCCACGTGCCAGTCGGGATCCAGTTGCCACTCGAGCGGGTGGCCCTCCAACAGCGCAACGAGGGATATCCCTTCGACGACATCGTGGCCCACGCCGGTCCCGACGGCGACGGCCCGAGTATCCAGATCCAGGTCAAGCGTCGTCTCCAGATCACCCGCCGGGACGCCGAGTTCATCAAGGTGATGACGACGGCCTTGGATGTATGCCGGACTCACCCCGACGAGCTGGACGACGGATCACTTCTGATGGGATTGGCAGCTGGCGCGCCGACGAGCGAGCTGTCGGAGCTCGCCGAGTTGACGGAGATGGCGCGAGCACACACCGACCACCACGGGCTCCAAAGCCTGCTCCGTGCCGGCATCACCCATCAAAGGCTCCGGACGCGCTACGACCACGTGAACGCCACGGTGGCCACTGCAGCGGGCGGGGTCGATGACCAGGCTGCCGCACCTCTGACCCACCGCCTACTGGCGAGTCTGCATGTCTGGCAGGTTCTCACCGGACCGGACGACCGAGACTGGCAGACGGAACTCGACGGGCTGGCACCCCTGGCGGCTCGAGCTGGCAGGACCTCTGCCGACATCATGGAGCATCTGTGCGGCTTTGCGCAGGAGCATGGCCCGCGAAGCGGTCACGTCGACGCCGACCTTCTCCGTAGGGAGCTTCGGGGACGGTACGGCATTCGGTTGGCTTCCCTCGAGGGGACCGTCCAACGTTCCGGTGCCTCGATCACCGTTTCCAACACCGGCCCGGGCACCGTGTTCGCCGGTGAACGCCAGGAGTTCCACAACCTCCGCATCGGAAGTTGATCGGCTTCCCACCCCCCGAGGAAGGCAAATCCCATGACCTACGACATGGGCGTGAACGTCCACGACCGCGCCACCGCCTTCGTAGCCCAGACCCAGATCTTCCAGAACGGCGACGACTTCATCGAGATACGTCCCGTACCCGTCGGCGACTTCAGCTCCTGTGCGCAGGAGCGCTTCGTTCCTCCGTCCGGTGATTGGGAGAGAACTCTTGACCTCCTCAAGCAGGAGCGGCTCCTTGTGCTGGTCGGTGAACGCGGCAGCGGCCGGCGCACCGCCGCCCTGCGCCGGCTGCGTCAGGCATGCGGTATCGACCCCATCCACGAGCTCGAACCTGTCTGGTCGCGCCCCCGGGCGAAACTACTGCCCCCGGTGAGGCCCGGATACGGATACCTGCTCGACCTGAGCGACCCCACAGAGCAACGTCCAGTCGACCAGTTCGGCGGACAACTGCTCCAATGGGCGAAGGACCAGCAGATTTTCCTGGTCGTCATCACCACACAAGAGGTGTGGAACGGCCGCTGGACCCACGGCGCAAACGATGTCGCGGTGCGCATCGGGTCCCCTGACGCACTACGGCTCACCGAGCGCGAACTGAGCATAAACGGACACCCGGACCTCGTCCCCCTCCTTCAGGACCCCGCCTTCGCCCCCATCTGGAAGTCGAATCCGAGGGCGGAGGACGCCCGTCGACTCGCACGGATCATTACGGCAGCCTCTGCTGCCGACCCCGGCCGCATCGTCGCCGAGTACGAGGACTGGCGGAACTGGATCAACGACCAACTACCCGCCACTCTTGGCCCCCGCGCCCTGCTCTGGGCGAGCGCCTTCTGTGACGGTGGCCAGCGCAAGTCCGTCATGCGAATGTCGGAAGACCTGCGCCGGAAGCTGGGGGAGCGCCGCACCCCCGCGGACATTCTGGGCGACTCCCCCGCCTCCAAACGGTTGAAAGAAGCGAAGATCGAGACCGAGGGCGATCGCGTCCGGCTTGCCCCCGAACAGCACGGGCTGGCCGCCGCCGTCCGCCGACACCTGTGGGACGAGTATGAGGATCAGACCAACATCCTCAAGGACTGGGTCGTGAACCAGGCCGCCACTCTCGAGTACGAGGACGCCGCCCGCGTACTCGACGCCGTGCTCGACCTGGTGATCCAGTACCGCGACGACGAACTGCTACGGAGCATCCGCACAACGCTGACCGGAGAGCGCCGCCCGCTCGCGGTGCGGGCACTGTCCCGTGCCGCACTCGATCCGCAGTTCGGCGCGCACGTGCGCGGACGCCTGTACACCTGGCTGGCATCCCCCTCGCAGGAGACGATCGACCTGGTGGCTGAGGTGTGCGGCGACCGTTTCGGAATCGAGAAACCGGACATGGCGCTGGTAAGGCTCCGCCGAGCCGCACAGAAGTCCCGCCCTGGAAGCTCGGCGCTCGCGAACGCCTTCACCAACCTCGCGAGCCACCACCCGCTTCAGGTCCTGGAGGCGATCCGGCTCTGGTCCACCGGAACGACATGGGCGCGCGCCGGGAACAATGCCTTCCTCGCGCTGGCCTCCCAGGATCAGGGGGCGGAGATCCTTTATGGCCGAACGGGGGAGCACGTAGGCAACCCGAAGTTCAGAAAAGATTTGACCAGATACTTCGACACCGCGCTCGGCGATCCCACAACCAGCCAAACCGCGATAGAAATCATGAACGTCTGGGCGGCCCTGGTTGAACAGGGACGTCTGGACGAGGAGGCCACCGTCGACGTGTTCGCCGGAGCTTATGCTCCCAGGGTCCAAGATCCGGTGATCCAGCGCTTCCTGCTGGCCAGCGCCCACCCGGGTCTCGACACCTTCTGGGGCCGCGTGCTGACCAGAGCGCTCAAGCTGACTCCGGAAGCGGAAACGGATGCTCGGACGGGCTGACGGCTGGGGGATGAGGCAAACGCGCACAGCCCGGTTTGCCGCACTCCTGCCTACCAACCTACCCGGCGTCCGTTTTACCGCTAGCGGCCGCATCTGGTTCCGGCGCGTCACCGACGGGCCGGGCAGAGACGCCCCCACCGCGGTCGCCCGCGCGGCGGCGTTGGCCGCCGTCCATGACCTGGCCAGCGGTATCTCAGGCCAACGCGCGCCGGCGGCTGTCTTCGACGCTGAACAACAGATTGCGTTGAGACTGGGGGGTTGGCAGGCATCGGAGGAGCACCACGTCAAGTTCAAGGGAAAACTCCGCCTCTCCCTGGCACCTGCGGACATGGTCAAGGCGGAACGCTTCGACGAAGCACGCCGCCTCGCCCGCCTGGAGGAGGCTGTGACCCATGACCGGCTCGGATTCCTCCGCGACGTCACCCTTGCCGATCCCCGGTCGGCTCAGCTGTGGTGGCTGCAGCGCAATCTGGAGGGGGAGCAGCCAGAGACGTCGTGGCAAGTGTTCGACGAGATGGTTCGTCCTTTGATTGTGAACGCCGCTTCTCAGGACGATGCCGTGACCAGATTCGCCAACCTTGTTGTCTCCCTCGTGGATCGTGTCCACGAGGACTCCGACCGGTTGGAGATCCTGGCGGGCCTCTCCAAGGCGCTTCTCGAAACCATGGGGTGGCAGGACCTGGCTGATGAGGCGGCGGCGCTGTTCGCAGTCCCTCCGCCCGTCCCCGAATGACTCGACACTGAGTCTCGTGAAACAACTGAATGAAAACGTAGACCCACGTCGGCGTCACTACAGGTCAACAAGCGTCGGCCCCGCGCACGCGGGGATGGTCCCTTGGGCGGCGACGCCCGCCCACGCCAGCGCTCGTCGGCCCCGCGCACGCGGGGATGGTCCCGGCCAGACGGGGCAGCCGCTCCACCAGGTCCCGTCGGCCCCGCGCACGCGGGGATGGTCCTGTACCGGGGCAGTTTTCACCGGCTGTGCCGGGGTCGGCCCCGCGCAGGCGGGGATGGTCCGTACGGCCCGCCCGTCACGGTGCGGTGCCTGCTGTCGGTCCCGCGCACGCGGGGATGCTCCGTACGACACGGTATTGATCGCCATCGTGGACGTGTCGGCCCCGCGCACGCGGGGATGCTCCCTGCTTTTCAGTCGGTTCGTTCGGTGCGGCGTAGTCGGCCCCGCGCACGTTGGGGATGCTCCGAACGCCCCCAGCATCCCGCCGTCCTTCAGCCAGTGCCAAAAGCACATGTAATCGCTATCACCTGCCAGCCGCCCGACCGTCCCCGGTCGGGCGGCTGGCCCATACCCCGACCGATACGGAGTCACCATGACCCCTCAACTCCTGGACAGTCACACCGAAATCGCCACCACCGGCCACGGCATGTTCGGCTTCTACGACGAAGAAGGGACCCACCCCGAACCCTCGCCCCGGCACGACGACCAGTGGCACACCGCCTCTAGATCGGTGCTGCGGTTCGGGCCGGGCGGGCAACTCGGGCTTGCGGCCTGCGTCCAGCAGCAACCGCACGGCGCGGTATCGCAGCTCGGGCAGCGGTATCCGCCCGTCCCTGACGAGCTGCGCAAGGACGCCCAGGGCGTCTCGCGTCTGGACGCCGGACCGAAGACGGACCCCTGACAGCAGACCCCAGACGTCAAGCTCCCCCAGAAAGTCACCGGCGGCCCCTTCCGGGTCGGCCGACGAGCCCACCCACTGTTCGAGCGGCTTGTCCGGAAGCGGAACATCCATGGAGCCTCCCCAACGCGTAGTCAGCAGAATGCGAGAGGCGGGACCGGCCTGACCTACCCGCACCAGCCACTGTTCCGTGTCCTGGGCGCCTGTTCCTGGGGAGACGGTTCCAGAACGAGTTGTGGAGAAGTCACAGGTGGGCGGTGGCGCACGCCGGCTCCGGCGTCCCGTCGCCCGCATCGCCTGTGTCCAAATGCGGCAGCATCTGGCTGACGTCGTAACGGGACTGCGGCCGTGGGCGGTGAGCGGTCGGTCCTGACAGCGCGGTTCGGTGTTGCGGGACTCAGGCGGAGTCGGGGCCGCCGATCCAGTGCCAGGACAGGGAACTGCTTACCCAGCCGCCTGACCTCCATCGTCCAGGCGATCCTCGCCCTGCACCATCACGCCAACTGAGGTTGGAAAGACCTCAGTTTGCCCGTTCCCGCCAGATCACGCCGGTCAGATAGTTCGGGGTCGAACGCGACAACGGCAGCGAAGCACGATAGAACAGCATGTGAAACCGCTGGTGGGGGGGAGATCAGAGACCATCTCTCCTGCCAGGGATTTCTTCACGTCCACGGCCAGCCACACCGTCCGCGATCATGCTGTGACTAGCAACCCCGAAGAGGCTGTTGGAAAGGCTCCCTGCTGCACGCCCCATGCTGCTGAGAAGACTTCACTACTTCCCTTCAGGAAGTCGCTAAGGATCTTGGTGCTATGCAATCATTCCGTATGACCAATCGGATGCTGGTCTGTACGGGTGTGGGTGTCATGGCGCTGGCTGCCATCGGCCTGGGAATCTACTTCCTCACGATGGATCTTGACAAGGCGGACAAGGTCGCCAGTGTCGTCGGAGCACTGGTGGCGACTGCAGGATTGGCTTGTACGATCATCGGCCTAGTCCCCTCCAGGGACCTGGCTCGGCAAGACGGGGACGGTGAAGGCGACGGCAAGTTCCGTACCGTGAACATGCATTCCAGGGTTTCGGGCCAAGGAAGATCTTACCAGTCCGCCGGTGATCAGCGCATAAACGAACGAGATTGATGTTTAAGAGGGCAGCTAAAGGCGACGTCAATCTGACCGCTATGGCGGACGGGCATGCCCGTTCCTACGTAGCCTATGGCAAGCAGTATGTGATCCATCATCATCACCAGGGCGGCCTTGCCGACGGGCCTATGAACCCCGCAGCGTTGAGGAGGTGGGCTGAGCGCCTGCTGACCGAGTATCGAAAAATGGTGGCGGAAAATGCGCTTCCCTGCAGTCGCAGAACGCGAACGAAGTACGAGAGAAACCTGGCTGATCTCGTCGAAGGGCTCACTGAGCCAACCCTGGAAACTTCTGCTCTCGCGCATCTGAGGAGATTGATATCTGCTGGAGCCGCCCAGTATATCTATCGCGCGTCAAGCCTTCCTGACGAGGCGCTCCCAAGCGCCGTGTTCATGGATTTTGCGGTCTATATGCTCTGGCCGGTCGTTGCAGAGAGACGCCTTCCCGAAGGGTGGCAGGAAGCGCTCGCCGAAATATCGTCCCCAGCCACGGTTCACATGGTTGAGCAGACCCGTGAGGCGATGGAGAAGTACGGCCGACAAAAGGTGAGCGCGGAGATCTTCGCTCGATACATGGCGACCATGCCCTTCGCTCCGGGAATCCTCGGGCTCCTCGAGGATCTATGCGACCCCAAAGGTGCCGGTGCGTGCCTGTCAGCGATAGCGGTCGCTTGTGGCTACCCCGAACCACCGGCAAAGGTGAATTCCAAGAATCTTTTGAAATGGGCGCTCTGGGTCTCTGGAGGGCTGGTGGCGACCCGGGTAGACGATCTCGTTGGCCAGATATGGGAATGGCTGCGCGGGCATAAAAAAGGATATGGAGGTTCTTCCTTCGATCCAGATGATCCCTATATTTACTTGCATGGTTCGGGTGGCAGCGAAAGAGGCAACAGCGTTCTGGGTGAGTTTGCTGATGTTTTGTTCGACTGATCTGTACCTTGGAGGAAAACGATGGGGTGGCTGGGTGAGAATATAAGAGCTATCCTGGAAAGCTTGTTGATTGGATGGGCGGTCTGGGCTCTGGCTCAGGCTATCATTGTGCTGGCCACATGGTGCAGTCCATATTGGCTAATGGACCTCCTTGAAAGCCGAAGATGGCTGAGGGGGCGGGCCCCTGCCGGTATCGTTTTCTACTCGCGAGACGGCAGCGCGTCGATGCTCGTATACGACCCTGAATCGAACGAAGAGAAGCAGTTTGACTTCGGCAAGATTGCGATAGGTTGCTTCCTTCGCTGGAGAGGCAAGCCTAAGAAGTCTCTGGCTGCCGTTCGACGTCGGATCGCCATAGATCTGTGCATACGGGTTTCCGTGCTAGTGGCTCTTGTCACCCTAGTGCTGATTCCGAGCTTCTGGTTGGCCAGTCGCCAATCTCTAGTCTGGCTCTTCGTTCCCGGATTCCTGCTGGTTCATCAACTTTTTGTAATGAGAACCAGGCGACTCTTCTTCATTCGCCCAGGTTGTTTCTTCATGGCATTTTATGTCGTCCGTCAGGAGAGTGTTTTTGGCTTCTCCCCTTCTGAAGTCGGAGCCTTTTGTGGGATGGTAGCTATTTTTACAATCATTGGACTCCTCTTGACGTCGCCGTCGCCGAACAAAGTTGTCGTCACTGAATGATTGAGTCGCTAAGGTATTCCGAAAAATGGTTTATCGAGCGATCGGGAGAAAAGGTGAAGTATCGCCGATACGGGCGCCGCGAAGGGGTGGTTAAGGTGGACGGTGTCACCTTTCCTCAATCCTTTCATGTGTCTGTTAGGGGGTCCTATCGGGCTATGTCTGACGTCTGATGACCATTCAGTTCTCGGCGGTATTTTGGTCGCACATCGATGTATCCTTGGGGCGCCTAGCCATTCCCATGTGCTGACACAATTCCGCCAGATTGTGTCGATGCTGCACTGGTTCCGTGACCCTACCCGCATGCCCCGGCTGGTTCGTGATGCACACGTCTGGCAGGCTACCGCCTACCGATACCTGCACAAAGGAATCAATGTGCTGGCTCGGTGTGGGCCTGCTTTGCCGCAGGCCCCTATCGCAGCGCCGAAGTGGAGATCCATCTGCCGGTCACCGACCGGCAGATCCAAGCGATGTGCCACCGCGCGTTCGGCGTGAACGCCCAGGTGCGCCAGGCCGTCGAATTCGGCAGGGGCCTCTACAACACCGTCCTGCGGGTCCAGATGGACGGCCAGGAACCGTTCGTGCTGCGCATCGCGCCGCACCCCAGCGCCCAAGCCCGCAGCGAGCGCGAGCTGCTGCGCAACGAGTACGCCACCGCCCCGTTTCTGGCCGGACTGGCGATCCCCACCCCCAGACTGCTGTTCGCCGACTTCACCGGCGAGGTGATCGACCGGGACTGGATGATGCAGACCCTGCTGCCCGGCGTCTCGGCATCCGACGCTCTGCGCGACTTCCCCCAGCAAAGTTGGCCCCACTTCTACGCCCAGCTGGGCGGGATCACCCGCACCGTCCGCCAGATCCCCGGCAACCGCGATCGGTTCAGTCCGTCGTCGGCCCCTGGCACCCGACCTGAAGCGCGGCGATCCTCGACGGGCTGACCGTCATCGCCACCGACATGCAGGCGGCGGGCTTGGACGCGGGCGACCTGCGGCAGGTGATCGCCGCCGTCCGGCAGCGGCGTGCGACGCTGAACACCGTCACCGCGCCGTCCCTGAGCCTGGGGAATTTGTGGGTGCTCCACGCGCTGATCGACCCTGGAGCCAAGGTCCCGGTTATCACCGGGATCATCGCCTTTGACCGCGGCTGATGGGGCGACCCGGCGTTCGGCTGGACGCTCTACCCGACCACCAGCCGCGCTGGAACCGCTGTTGATGCGTTTAGGACCGCCTATGGCTCCAGCCCCGAGGCGCACGATGACGACGCGCGGTGACGGTCGCTGATCTACGCTGCTTGGATCTAGGCGCAATTCGGTTGGAGCGGCAGCGGTCTGGGATCACCGGCTCCGACGTCCAGGTGCTGAACTCCAACGGCCAGACGGGCGACACGCTCACCGCGACCGCCCCCGAACTGGTAGTCACCGGCCTGACCAACGGATCGGGCTACCGGTTGCGGGTACGGGCCCGCAACGTGCAGGGGCCGGGGGAGTGGACGACCGGAGGTGACATCACTCCGCAGACGGTTCCGGGTGAGGCCGCCTTGGCGCATATCGTCGGCGACGGACCGACGGTTGTGCCAAAGCGCTGCAAGCCAGAGAACGAGGCGTTGGCCATCTTGGCCAGAACGTGGGCGCATCTGATGTGGGTCGTTTGACTCAAAGGCGAGACCGCTTGTGGCGAGGCTTGTTTCGCTGTCACACAATCGGCGCAAATAACGGGAAACGCCGCGTCGGTGGGGGAGTCGGGCGGCTGGGACATCGAAGGGACGTAGATGCGTGCCGGAGCCGCAGGGAACGGACCCGGGCATCCTCGAGGCCCTCACTCGCAGCATGGCAGGAGCCGCCCCCTGGTGGTGCCGGGCCGGATGTTTGACGACCTGGCCGCTGGCGGCGGCGGAGCGCCAGCCGGTCGGTTTCTTACCTCGGTCGCGCGCGGGCGACACATGATGCTCTTGCGCGCCGTGGCCGAGGAGCCCTCATCTGAAGCGGTGCGGACGGCGTTCATGCAGTTGGCGCGTATCCACTCCGCCGCTCCCGGGCCGGTGGATCAGGTAGTGCGCCATCCCGCGGTCGGCGCGTGGGCGCTGTCGGTGGTGCTGTCGCAAGGAGCACGACCAGAAGCAATGGCAGCGGTAGCTGCGGCGGCGGCTGTCCGGGCGGGCTTGCCCTTGGAAACCGCGATTCCCGTCAAGGGCGGAATGGCGGTGCTGCCCTCGCTCGGACGTGCGCTGCTTGGTGGGCCTGCGGACGAGGGCATGTGCACGGTTCGGGTCGCCTCGTCGGGCACGACGCTGACGTTTGAGGGAACGACGGTGACGGTGCCGCCAGATCCCAGCGCCGACACCGGCCGGTGGCAGGGGTTGCGCACCGTGTCTGCAGGCCAGGGCCGGGCCCGGTTCTGTCTGGCCATCGACGACCTTGACCCATACCGGTTCCCCTCCAGCGCGGCGCTGGCGTCGCGGCTGGGTGAGGTTGACCGGGCACGGTGGCAGGCGATGCTGCCACAGGCGTGGGCATTGTTGTGGCGCTGCCATCGAGCCGTCGCCCAGGAACTGCAGACGATGGTGTCGGTGCTGACGCCGTTGACTCCTTTGGGTGGGTGGCCTACCAGCGGGACGTCACGGACCACGTTCGGTTGTGTGGCCTTGGCTCCGCCTGCTGACGCCACAGCGTTGGCCTTGGCGCTTGCACATGAGGTGCAGCACATCAAGCTGACCGGGCTGCTGTATCTGGTCGATCTGGTCGAGCCGGATTCTGGCGATCGGTTCTATGCTCCCTGGCGGCATGATCTCCGCCCAGCAGCTGGGTTGCTCCACGGGGTGTACGCGCACCTGGGCGTCACCGGTTTCTGGCATCGCCAACGCATGGTCGACCAGGACGACGTCTCGCACGCGCAGTTCGTCAGGTGGCGGCAGGCCACGGCGCAGGCCGCACAGTCGCTGTTGGAAGGCTCGGTGTTGACACCCCTGGGGTACCGGTTCGTGGAGGGCGTGTTGGGGGCGGTAGGTCAGTTCGGGGGCGAGCCGGTGCCGGCGCGGGCGAACGAGATGGCCTACCGAGCCGCCGAGCGCCACCGTCGCTGCTACGGGCTTCACACCGGTGAGGCCCCGTTCAGGTGACGCCCGGCGCGGGCAATCTGCGGTGCAGGTGGGCACGCGGTGCAGGTGGGCGCGATGCCGGTGGACGCGGTGGCATCCCTCCGGAAGCTGCACATGGGCGCAAGGTCGCGTTCAGGGCCGCGTTCAAGGGTGCGTTGTGAAGCATCAGATGGGCGGCGGGTCGAAGTCGAAGTCCAGGCGATCGCCCGCTGCGACGGTCAGTACCACGGGGTGGCTGGGGCCCAAGCGTCGCCGCAGGAGCGTCAAGGCGGTCTCGCGCTTGTCGACTGCCTCTGTCTGACGTCCCACGGCCGCCAGGTCCCGTCCCAGGTTGGCCATGCAGCCCAACGTCATGGGGTGCTCGGCGCCGAGGAGGTTTTTCAGCTGTTCCAGGGTGCGTTCGCCAAGTTCCACTGCGGTGGCGCACTCGCCGAGTGCGGCCCAGTCGCTGGCCAGGCCGACGGCGCACACCAGGGTTTGGTGGTGTTGGTCGCCCAGCAGCGCCGTCAGCCGTTCCACCACGAACTGGTGGATCTGGCGGGCTTGGTCGATCTGGCCCACGTGTCGCAGCAGCAGCGCCAGGTTGCCGCGGCAGCCGTGGGTGTAGGGGTGGTCGGAGCCGTAGACGCCCGCGTAGGCGAGGATGACCAGTTCGGCGGGCTCGACCGCCTCCTCCAGGCGGCCCGCCTCGCGATAGACGTTGACCAGCGCCATGTCGGCGGCCAGCTTGTCGGGGTGCTGGTCGCCCAGCAGCCGCCGGTAGCGCTGGACCAGTTCTTCGGTGCGCAGTACCACCTCGGGGGAGCCGCCCTGGGCCTTGCGTAGGGCGATGACCAGGTCGTTGGCGGCTTTCAAGGTGGTGGGGTGGTCGGCGCCCATGGTGGTCACGCCGACGGCGTAGATGTCTTCGCCCAGTTCACAGGCTTCGGCGTAGTCGCCGCGCAGCCTGATCACGCGGATCAGGTTGTTCATGACGATTTGGGCCGTGGGATGGTTGGGGGAGCCGTACAGATCGCGCATCGCTGCGTAGACGTGGGTGAGCAGGTCCTCGGCGGCTTGGTACCGGCTGGTCAGCGTCAGGTCGAGCGCGAAGCTGTTTTGGGCTTTGAGGGTGCGTTCGTCGGAGTCGCCGAACTTGGCCCGATGGCGCTCCACCAGCTGCTCGTCGACCTCGTAGGCGCGGGGGAACTCACCGATGGCGCGCAGGTCGGCGCTGAAGCTCTTGGTGAGAAGGAGAGTTTCGTGGTGGTCGGCACCCAGGTCCGTCACGGCCTGGTCCAGTGCCGCGGCGTCGACCTCATAGGCCTGGCGGTAGTGGCCTGACAGGCGCAGCGCCAGCCCTAGATGGCGTTTGGCGGCGCACAGGTCCTCGGCAGGGGTGGCCGGGTCGGCCGACCAGGTGTCCAGGCACTGCTGGGCCATGCTGCGGGCGGCAGGTGCGTTACCCGACATGTACAGGTAGCGGGTGACCGCGCGCATCAGCCTGCGGATCTGACGATCGCTCGATTCGACTGCTTGGGAGGGGCTGATGTGTGGCAGCAGGCGTGCGAAGGTGGGCCAGGAGGCTGAGTCGTCGGTGTTTTTGGCCAGCGCGGCCGCGGCCAGCAGATGCTGCACGCTGGAGCGGTAGCGGTGGGCGTCGGTGTCGTTGACGTCCTCGCGCAGCAAGGCTTGGACCAGGCGGTGCACTTGGAGGGTCTGCTCGGCGCGGTCGACTTGGACCAGGGCGTAGCGGTGCAGTGCGCCAACGGCGCGGCTGAAACGCAGCGGGTCGGCCAGGATCGATGACAGGGGGTCGTCCACCACCGGGCGACCGACGGCCAGCACGTCGCGGGGGATGGGGTCGGCGCCAAAGAACGCCAGCAGATGGATCAGTTCGACGGCGTCGGGGTGTTCTTGGCGCAGCCGCGTCAGCGACAGTGACCAGGTCGCCGTCAGAGGCACGTCATAGGCCATCGGGCGGCCTTCGGCCATCAGCTCGCCGGTCTTGGTCTTGAGCAGGGTCAGGTATTCCTGGACCGGCATTCCGGTCTCCGACTGCAGGGCGCCGGCCTGATCCAGGGCCAAAGGCAGGTCGCCCAACGCATCAGCGAGCGCGTCGGCCTCGTCGCCGATGATGCCGGGGACCCGAAGGTCCAGGAACATGCGGCTCTCCTGGCGGGAGAACACATCGACGGTCAGGGTGCGCACCACCCCGTTCCAGGAGAAGTTCCGCGAGGTGATGATCACGTCGCCGGGTCCGTCGGGGATGTACTCGGTCAACGATTCGGGGTCGTGGGCGTTGTCGAAGACCAGCAGCCACCGTTCGAACGGCTGTCCGGCGCGCAGGGCGTTGATGACGGCTTCAGCCGTCTCCTCAACGCCGGTCTCGTTGGACTCGGGCAGACCCAGGTGCGGCGCCAGCCGGGCGATGGCCCCGGGGACCAGGAGCTTTTGATCGGAGGGGATCCACCACACCACGTCGTAGTCGCTCTTGTGGCGGTGGGCGAATTCGATCGCGATCTGCGTCTTGCCGACGCCGCCCAGGCCATGCAGCGCGGTCGGCAGGACAGCGGTGGTGCCGCCGCCCTGCTGGCGGAGCCCGGCCAGCAGTTCCTCGCGTCCGGTGAAATCCTTGTTGCGAGGTGGGACCCGACCCCACACCTGGGGCCTGCGCCCTGGCTCGGTCATCTTCGCTCCATGAGGCGACAACGCGTGGTCACGGCCATCGTAGACGTGATTGCAGCTATCTCCATCCTGCAAGGCAGTGGTCATGTCTCAGCCGATGGGTGATGATTGCCTGAGGCGAGGAAAGGTTCCCTGTGTGATGTCGGATTCCCCACGCGACATAGAGGTCGAAATGACAGATTGCAGGGGCTGGTCGCTGTCGGAAATCGATGCACTCGACGTCATCTGCTTCACTCGATCCCTCGCACGCATCCTGACCGCCGAACGCGATCCCACTGACCCGCTGTATGGCGGTGACACTCCAGAGCCCGACCGGGAGCAGCTCTGAGGCCGGCTGCGAGGACAGCTCTGAACCGTCGCCGACCAGCGCTGACCAGCTGGGACTAGCCCGGACCAGCTCGGACCAGCTCGGAGAGGCCAAGGCTGTGACCCGACCCGCGACGCTGGCACTCCAAGGTGACCCCTTGGGGCATAGACCGGTTCCTGGCAGGAGGCTCGCACAACAGCGCCGTGCGGTTGCGGCGCGTAAGAGGGCGGGGGCAAGCGCGCGCGCTGCCTCGTCCTCTATCGTGGTGGTGGTGGCGTCCCTTTCGAGGTTCCGGCCATGAACGCCGGCGAAGCGACAACAATGGGCGCTTTCTGCCCTTTTCCTGGTTCGCGTCCTTATCGGCAGAGCGAGAGTTCGCTGTTGCGCGGGCGTGCCGAGGAGTCGGCGCAACTGGCCGACCGGTGGATGACGTCACCGATGACCCTTGTTTCCGGACCGTCCGGAATCGGAAAAACGTCGCTTTTGTGTGCTGGTGTGCTGCCTCGGGTCCGTGCCCTGGGCGCCCCCGTCCTGCCCGTCGGCCGGGTCAGCGGCGGCCCGATCTTTCCCGAACCGGCCACCACCGCCACCAACCCGTTCACCCGGACGCTGCTGCGCACCTGGACCCCCGGCTCCCAACCCCCACCCGCCGGCATGCGACAGTTCCTGCGCGATGCCACCGAACGCGCCACCACTCCACTGCTGGTGATGGTGGACCAAGCCGAAGACCTGTTCCGAGGCGACCGCGCCACCCACCGCCGAGAGCTGCTCACCGACCTGCTGTCGGCACCCGGAATCCACCTGCTGTTCTGCGTCCGCGACGACCGGCGCGCTGCCCTGGCCGACGAACTGAACACCCCCCCTGCCGCTGAAATCAGCATTGCGGCGCTGTCCCCACCCGCCGCGCTGCAGGCACTGCGCGACCCCTTGCGCGGTACCGGCCGCACCATTCCTCCGGCAGTAGCTGAGGACCTGGTCACCGATCTGCGCACCGTTCCGGCCAGCGACGGCCCCACCGGCGACACCCGCCTGCAGCGGCCCTTGACCCAGCTGGCCACCGTATTGCCCTGGCACCTTCAGCTCGTGGCCACCTACACCTGGCGGCACTGGCGCACCGGCGACCGCGCCCTGCGCCCGGCCGACGCCCCCCGACCCACCCAGGTCCTCAGCCACGCCCTCTGGGGCGTGATATCGCAGGTCGCGGCGTTGTTCGACCACGACCCGGCGGACCTGCTGCCCTGGCTGGCCGCCACCTTCTGCGCCCCGCCCGACCAGACCCCGCACACCACCCTCGACCAGGTCCCACCGGCACTGCTGGAGACCCTGGCCGACCAGTCGGTGCTGCGGGCCCACCGCGACGGCGACGATGCCACCTACACCTTGCACCACCCCCGCCTGACCGAACCTCTGCAAGACCTGGCCCGCCGGGCCGGTTCCCTCACCCCGCACCCCATCGACCCCGCCCAGCGACTGGACGCCGCCCTGCGCGCCTTGGCCGACGACGACACCTCCAGAGCCCGACGGCTGGCCCAGCAGGTCCTCACCGACAGCCCCGGCGACCCCCGCCTGCGCATCGACGCCTACACCGTTTTGGGGAACATCGCCGCCGCCACCAACCTTCCTGAAGCCCAGCACGCCTACCAGAGCGCCGTTGGCATGCTGGAGGCCCGGCGCGACCGGCACGCGGTCGGCACGATGCTGACAGCGATGGGACGCCTGGAGCTGCGCCGCGGCGACTCGGCCCAAGCTCTGGGCCTGCTGCGGGCCGCCTCCGCGCGCCTGCCCGGCGACCGGATGGTCAAAACAGAACTCGCGCGCGCCCTGGCCGCCGCAGGGGATCCCACCGCCGCCGCCGCGATCCTCGGCCCGGTCATGACGGCCGCCGATGACGACGACGCCAGGATCTTGCACGGCCACCTGCTAGCCGAACTAGGAAGACGCTCTCAATAGAGGCTCCGGCAAACACCCGCCTGATCAGCTGTCGCGACGACCGATCCGCCCTGTCGCCTCCTCGCGCCGCCATCCCGACGGCAGCCGAGTCCCCGCTGAGGCAACCGCACCCTCCAACGCCAGACCAGACCGCCGCACCCGCGTCAGATCCACCCCGTCCAACCGGGCGCCCTCCAACAACGCCCCCGACAGATTGACCTCATCGAGATCGGCGTCACTGAGATCAGCCTGCTGTAGCCGCGCCTGGCTCAACACCGCTCTTGGCGCATGCGCCCGCACCAGCACCGCCTCCCGCGCATCCACCCGCGTGAGCGTCGCATCATCCAGCCGCACATCAGTCAGCGCGCTTTTCTTGAGCACACATCCCGTCAGGTCGCCTCCGGTCAGCACCGCCCCGGTCAAGTCGGCCCCCGCCAGATCGGCCTCGGTCAAACGCACCCGGTCTGCCACCACACGGACCAGACACGCCCCGGTCAGCTGAGCCTCGGGCAACTGCGCTTCCGTCAGATCCACACCCCTCAGATCAGCCTCGCGCAACACCACCCGCCGTGCCGCCACACCACCCATGACAGCTCCGGCCGCGGCAGCTCCCGTCAGATCAGCCTCCTGCAACATCGCCCCGGACAAGTCGGCCCCGGCCAGATCCGCCCCCCGCAGATCGGCATCCGACAGATCCGCTCCGGCCAAATCCGCCCCAGCCAGCGCCGCCCCGGCCATCTCCACCCCCGCCAGCCGGGCCCCACGCAGCCGCAACCGCCCCCGGTCGTTGGCTGTCTGCCGCCGCGCCAACACCGCCACCGCCGCCTGCAGATCCTGAGGCACCTCCCCATCAAGACGCGCCAGCGAGGACCGGCAGACAAACGCCGCCAACACATCCACCACCGCGGGCTGGTCCCGCGGGGAATCACGGGTGATCCTCTCCAGCGAATAGATCGCCCCGAGCCGAACATCGACGGCATCACTACCGAGCTGATCGATGGCACGAGCGAACCGGTCAGCCACCTGCACCGCCTCGCTCTGCTCCAGCGTCCGCCGGTTCAACTCACTTTGCTGCCGCGCCAGCCCGAAGTTACGCACGGTGTAGACAAAACCAGCCGCTGCGGCGAACCCCACGATGAACTGGATGATCCTGCCGCGCGCTGCGTCCCGCGCCACCCGCAACTTCTCGGCGCGCTCGGCCGAAGGTATGTGCCGCACGTCATGGGCGGCGATCAGGTCAGCGGCTGGCCACAAGAACGCTGTCACCACGGCCACGGCAACGACGAGCGCACCAGTCCATCCAAGCCACAGGCAAGCGCGTCGCCACAACGAACCGCCCGATCCGCCGCCATCGCCCACATCCCACACGATAAGCCGGATCGATCCCGCGACAAGTGACGCATCGCTGCGGCACCCGATGAGCCTGTCCACCGGTTCGATGAGCCGGAACGGCACACCAGACACCGCGATCACTTCCAGGAGATCGCTGCAAGCGGGATGAGCGCGGCTCTTTCGCAGGGGGCATGACTGAACTGTGGGAAAGCCGTGTCCAGTCTCGTTGCATGGTGGGGTGCCATTGCCCGCACCCGCTGCCCCTGGCACCGGGAACTGTCCGAGGCCAGCGCCATACTCCGCCCATGATGATCACCCAGTTGCCTGACCCGTGGCTGCTGCTGCGCGACACCGACTGGTGGAGCCTGGAGCAGGGAACCGGATCTGCGTTGGAGTTGCCCGCGCTGCTGGCCTCCGTGGTCAGCGGCGATCCCGAGCAGGTGTACCACGGGTTCTGCTGGGCGCTGGATTTGGTGTCCCACCAGGGCACACTGTTCTCGGCCGCTCCACCGGTGGTGTTGTTCACCGCCGCAGTGCTGCCCGATCCCCGCATCGACGCAGTGGTGACCAGAACGTACTGGGAGGGGCCGCTGCACCCGCTGCGCCAGGTGATGCTGCACTTCCTGGGCCAGGTGGCCCAGCTCATCAGTGCCAAGGGCCGGGAGGATTACTGGAGTTCGTCGCCTCCCGGATGCAGCTACAGCCAGCCCTACGTCCAGATCCGCAGGCAGCGCCCGGCATTGCTGGCCGCGGTGGCCGCTTGGAGCCATGACCCCGACCCTGAGGTCGCCAAGACCGCCTGGTGGGCGACTCGGCAACTGCTGGCCCCTGCTCCTGGGTGGGGCGCTCCCGGCCCTGATCCCTACGATCTCGCTTCCCAGGGTTCAGACATCCAGGATCCGAACGCCTGTGAGCCGACCGACCACGATCCCACCAACCGTGATCCCGCCCAGGCACCGCTGCCTGCGGCCTGGCCTCGGCTTCCCGGCTGGTTCACCGCCTGCCCCGCCTGCACCGAACTACTGGCTGAACTACAGGCCGAACTGGGTGCCGCACAACAGTCCGGGTTCAGTGATGAGTCCATCCCGCACTCCCAGGCAGCCACACGGGCCGACCTTGCCCTGGGCCACCACCTGGTCGACACCCACGCCAACCACCTCCCCGGCCTGGACATCCAAGGCCACGGCGGGTGCGTGGGCTGCTTCGAATGGACGGTGCGCGCTGTCGGCGGCATGGCCATCCCCGGACAGGACTTGTATGAGGAGTACCTGCACCGGGCCCGGCACGTGTACGCCCCCACCCCTGAACCGCAGTAGGTGCGACCCGCTCTTTGGCAATCATCTGCCCAGCCCAACAGGGCCCCTGCAGAAGAGCTGCACCTATCCCACGTGGACCTCACCGCACAGCACCTGGGCTGGGCAGATACGTCGTTGAGAACGAGCCGCACCCATGTCCGATGGGTGCGGCTCGTGGCTCATACAAGATTTTCGTAACTGGTGATCGTCTGATGTGAGGGTGTGACGGTGCGGGCGGGCGGCGGGATGCTGGGGCATGTCCGATGAGGTTCTGCTTGTGCTGCTTCCGCGCTTGAGGCCGGTGGTGGTCGAGTCGGTCGCGGTGGTCGACGGACTGGTGGTCGTCACCGCGCGGACGAGGGACGGTCCGGCGGGGTGTGCAGGGTGTGCGGGGTGTGGACGGGATTCGGACCGGGAGCACAGCCGCTACCAGCGGCATGTCGCCGACGAGGCAGTCGGTGGTCGGCCCGTGTCGGCGTACTCCTTGGTGTGCAGAGCTGAGTACGGATAAACGTGCAGAGGTTTGAGGTTGGTCAGGTCCAGAGGTCTTGAGCTTGGTGTCCTGACGGGTCTGTTTCGCCGAGGCTTTCGTGGAGGCCGCCCAGGCGTTGCCTGGTGTGGTGGTCGACGGCGTCGGTCTCGTGAAGACTCCACCCTGGAAGTGGCTGGTCGCCTGGGGCGGTGGATCCGCCTTCGTCGATCGCGGTCAGCGTGGCGAAGACTGCTTCGAACGCCGCGGCCCGCATGGTGAGCACGACGTCGGCGCGGTCGGCTCCGGCAGCGAGAAGGCGAGCGGCTGCGGGGACGTTTTCCACCGCGCCTTGGTTCTCCCAGCTGTTGATGGCTTCGTTCCAAAGTCGGCGCAGCAACAGGAATCTGGCCAACTGAGGGAGATGCTCGAAGAGCTCCGACTGGGCCCACTCCTCTGGCCTGTCGGCACCGAGTCGGGCGAAGCGGTTCCGCAGCGCGATCGCGGCGGCGCGTTGCTGCGGTGGCAAGCTGGCGAGCCACTGGTCCCAGGCGCTCTGCTCGTTGGTCATGAACAGAGCATGGCGGATGAGATGAAGCGACTCGCTCGCTGTGCGGTCATCCTGCTGCGGCGACTTTGGCTTCGACTGCTTCCATGCGGTTCTTGAGCCGGTAGTTGGGGCCGTTGATGGCGATGACCTCGCAGTGGTGCAGGAGGCGGTCCAAGATCGCAGTTACGCTCCCACACTCGACACGCTGATCAACTCTGCACGTTTTACCTGTACCTGGTTCTGCACTTGAACTCGTACACCGACAGCCCGTCCATATTGATCTGTCGGTGCGCCGGCTGTACTGCGAGAATCCGGACTGCCCGAGGGCGACCTTCGCCGAGCAGGTGAAGGGTCTGACGGTCCGGTATCAGCGGCGCACGCCCGCGCTACAAGCCGTGGTGAGGGCGGTGGCGTTGGCGGGCAAGGCCGGTTCCCGGCTACTGCTTCATCTCCACCAAGTGCTGAGTTGGGTCACGCTGCTCAACGTGGTGATGACTGGTTGTGACCGTGATGATTTGGAGAACGCGACTCGGCTCCACCCTTCGCGCGGGAGCAGGCCCCAGGCCCCGGCTAGTTCCAACGAGATCTGGCCCCACCTCGTCGCCGAGTGTCGCCCGCTGCTTGCCGCACCTCAACGTCGTTCGTCCTCGCTTCGCTGCGGGCGCTCCACGTTGACCTGCGCCGCGCTGCGGCGGAACCGGTACCTATCGAGGACGGAGCAGGAACGACCAGCTCCGATCGAAGTGGGACCAGATCTCACGCGAACATGAATCCCTTTCGGCGGGGTGGGGCCGCAGCTCGCTGAAGGCGGGGCCAGATCAGACGCGTACAACCAACCGTGAAAAGCAGCAACGTTTGTTCGCTGGTTTGAGCGACGGCTGGAGGCTGGTCGGGTGATGATGTCGATGAGTTTTGAGGACGGTGTTGGCGTCGACCGCGTGGCAGGCGGTCACGGTGAGCTGCCGCGTGGTGCGGCTCCGGGCGAAGTTGTGGTGCGTTTATGAGACGATCTCGGGGTGGCTCGCTTTGAGCGTTTCGTGGAGGAGCTGCTTGACTTTCTGCTGATGAGGCTGGATGAAGAGGGCTTTGAACGACTGGTCGTTCACGAACCACAGCGGATGTCAGCCGCGCATATGTTCACCGGAGGCGGCCGATGCGAGGTGCGGGTGGACAGGTTCACCGGCTGCAGCGCTTGCTCGCGGGTCCCTCCGGGAGCGCTGTTCACAAGTTTCCTGCACACTGATGTTGAAGCATGGCCCTGCCCGCCGGTCCGGTCCCTGGCGCTGCAGTTTTCCGACGACTCCGACTACCGCTACGGGTGGAGGCCGGAGTACGCCGTCTTCGCCTCCGGGAAGCTTGTCCATCCGGTGGGCGAGATCGAATGGCCCTGGGGCCTTGTTCAAGGCTGAGAGGTGGGCGGCGGGTTCCTGGCCAGGGTGGCCGTTGTGATGGTCGTCAGGCATGGTCGTAGTGGTCAGCTGGCGGTGTGTTCGGCTCGGGTGCGGGTCTGGGCGAGCCGGTAGGAGTCGGTGCCGGTCTCGATGATGGTGCCGCCGAAGGTGAGGCGGTCGACGATGGCGGCGCAGAGACGCGGGTCGGTGAAAGTCTTGGCCCAGCCGCTGAAGGCTTCGTTGGAGGCGATGGCCAGGCTGTTCTTCTCCTCGCGTTCGGTCAGAACCTGGAACAGCAGCTCGGCGCCGGCCGGTCCAGCTCCATGTATCCCAGCTCGTCGATGCAGAGCAGGTCGACGCGGCCATAGCGGGCGATGGTCTTGTTGAGCTGCTTGTCGTCGGCGGCCTCGACCAGCTCGTTGACCAGCTTGGTGGCCAGGGTGTACTTAACCCGGAAACCTGCCATGGCCGCTTCGGTGCCCAGGGCGATGAGCAGATGGGACTTGCCGGTCCCGAGTCGCCGATCAGGCAGAGCGGCTCGCCCTTGCGCGCCCAGTCGGAGGAGGCCAGGGTGTGGATGATCGCGGGGTCGATGTTGGGGTTGGCCTCGAAGTCGAACTCGCGCAGCGACTTCTGCCGGGGGAAGGCGGCGGCCTTGAGGCGGCGTTCGGAGCGGCGCCGGTTGCGGTCGTCGCACTCGGCCATCAGCAACTCGGCCAGGAACCCGCGGTAGGTCATCTGGTCGCGGACGGCAGCCTCGGCCAGTTTGGGGAACTTGGCACGGACGGTGGGCAGCCGCAGGACCAGGTCAACACCCTCCTGACATGATCCGCCCATGGACTCTGCGCCAAAACTGACGGTAGAGGGCTATGAACGGCTGGTCGCCGGCCTACGTGGACAGACGGTTCTCACCGTCGACTACTTCGTTCTCATGACCGGCGACGAGGGCACCACGCCTGACGAATGGGACTACGGCGCCTGGCACGAACCCACCATGGGCATTGAACTGGCCATGGACTCGGGCGTCACCTACTCAGCGACCTGGAACCACACCTTCGGCCACTACGGTCTTGAGCTCTACCAGGCCCCGATGGGCGACTTCCTCCTCAACATCGGCGGTCCGGGCGGCTCCGCTCGCACTTCCGCCACCGGCCATCCCTTGTGGGCCGCCTTCATCGCCGCACCGATCGAGTCCTGCCACATCCTGTGGAGTGACCACGAACACGGCCCTGAGACCCAGATCCCCGAAGCCGTCCGGTTGCGGACCGCCACCGGTCAGGTCTGGATCGCCGCTGGGCGCCCAGCCACCTATCCGCCAAACGGCCGGTTCCATCTGTGCACCGACGACGTACTTGTCACCTTCGACGTGGAGATGGCCGCCCGTGTCGGGCTCAAGACCTGATCACACGCCGAACCCGCACCACGACCAAGCCCAAGCTCCCGCCGCTCGCCCGCGCCATCACACCCTCACATCGGACGATCACCAGTTACGAAAATCTTGTAAGAGCCAAGAGCCACACCCATGTCCGATAGGAAGCCCGCCCTCACGCCATCGGAGTGGCCTTTGAGCCGAGCGTTCACTGGCCGAATCAGGCCGGTGCTGTGGGCCCATCACCTATGTCATCCAGCGGCGATTTACCCCCACACACCTTGAAGATATTGCCCACTGCATCGATGAGTCGTAGCTGTAGCTTCCCTCGGGCGTCTGAGATGCCACCGTCATCGAGCGCTGCGAGCTGACGGTCAAGCTCGAAGATCGCATCGACCGCGTTGACTACGTCGGGATGCTTCAAGTGTGGATGGACCTCACGAAAGCTGTCCATCATGATCTTTTCCGCCGTGAACACGAAGTCTGTCGTGAGCTTGGACGGATGCCTGGCCTTGACGGCTTGCTCGATTCTCAAGCAGTCAGCCTGCCGAAGGTCTTGGTCGGCAGTGTTCGCAGCTTTCGGAGCGCTGTTGCCGACTGCCCTGGGCGTTGCGGCGTCGGAGGAGCAACCGGTCAGCAAGGTGGCTACCAGCGCCACAACTGAGGGGAAGGCGACGGAGGTCGTTTTCACTGCATCTTTCTACAGGAAGTGCAGCCGATGGTGTGAAAGAACCTAAAGCGGCGCAGCTTCTGACATGCGATCTGGCAGGTTCTCGGCTGACCGTCGACACCTCCACCGCTCGGGCCGCTGCCGCAATGGCAGCGGTGGTCCACGATGCGGCTCCTACACCGCGCCGCCCGCACGATGTGACCAGTATCGGGAACGTCGAGGCGACCGGCCGAAGCGGGCCGCGCGTCACCGGCAAATGGGTCTACGGATCGGTGATTAAACCCGCGAGCGTGGTGATCGGTGACGCGTTCGACCAGGTCCTCCGCCTGCAGGTGAGCCACGACGAGGCCCTGTTGATGGACTGGGCGGCCGAGCCGACCGGCTGGCTGGACGCTCTGGTCGGCGGCCACCGTGGTGGAGCGCATGGCTACGCGCCGCACAGCGGGCACGGACACCATGACGAGTACGGACACCATGACGAGTACGGACACCACGGCGAACACGGGCATCGCCGCGGTCCGGGCTGGGGCGGGGTGGCGGCCGGTGCGGCGGCTGGAGTTGCGGTCGGCGTGGCGGGTGGCATGGTCGCCGACGAGATCGTCGAAGAGATCGTCGAGGACGACGAAGAGGACTGACCGGTTGGGCGCGCCTGCGGAATGGAAGGCGCGCCCAACCCTTCCTGTCCGGTTAGGGGGTGCCTGACAGGTCCCGGCTGTGGCCGGCGCGCGGAAACAGGCGCCGGAGCACGTCGTTGATGGTGACGACGCCCAGGACCGTCTCGTTCTCGGTGACCAGAGCGAGCTGCTCGCCGGTTTCGCGCATCTGGGCCAGCGCCGTGTAGACGGGCGTGTTGGCGGTCAGCAGGAACGCGGGGCGGGTCAGGTGCGCGATGCCGGCCGTCTCGGGCTCGGTCAACGTGTCGCGCACGTGGACGACCTTCCAGTCGGCGCCGGGGCCGGGGACCAGGATGCGCAGGTGGCCCGAGGTGTGGCTGGCGGCCTGCACATCGGCCACGGTAGCCTCCGGAGCGACAGAGGTCGGTGTGCTCTCACGCTTGACCAGGTCGCCGATCCGCAGGTTCCGCAGGTCCAGGGCCTCCGACAACTGGGCCGAGTAGGCGGCGTCCAGCGCGCCGACGTTGGCCGAGTGTTCGACCAGGTGGCGCAGCGCGTCGGGGTCCTGGCCGGAGTCGACCTGGTCGGTGGCCTCGACGCCGACCTTGCGCAGGCACCAGTTGGCCGACTCGTTCAGGGCGCGCAGCAGCGGGCGGGTCAGCCACATGAAGCCGCGCATCGGCAGCGCCAGCAGCGTGGCCGACCGTTCGGGGTGGGCGATGGCCCAGGACTTGGGCGCCATCTCTCCGATCACCAGGTGCAGGAACGTCACGATCAGCAACGCCAGCACGAAACCCGCCGCGTCGGCCAGCCACAGCGGCGCGCCCCACGACTCCACCAGGGGCGTGAGCCAGTGATGTACCGCCGGTTTGGAGATCGCGCCCAGCGCCAGGGTGCACACCGTGATTCCCAGCTGGGCCCCGGCCAGCAGCACCGTCAGTTCCGAGGCGCTGCGCAGCGCGGCCCGCGCCGACCGGCTGGCCGGCGCGGCGTCCTCCAACCGGTGCCGTTTGGCCGCGATCAACGCGAACTCCACCGCGACGAAGAACGCGCTCAGCGCGATGATGGCGACGGTGGCGGCCAGTACCACCCAGGGATCGCTCATCGCCGGGCCTGCCTTTCGTCGGCGGGGGCGTCGGTGGTGTCGGGTGTGACCACCTGCAGCCGGATGACGGAGGGCACGTAGTTGTCGACCTCCAGGACCTCCACATGGACGAACCTGGCGGGCGGCTCGTCGGCGTGGGCCAGGTCGGCGGGGTCGGCGGGCAGTTCGATGTCCAGTTCCGTACCGACCTGGGGCAGCGCGTCATGGGCGGCGATCACCAGGCCGGCGATGGTCTCGTAGTCGCCCTCGGGCAGCCGGTGGTCGATGGTGCGCTCGACCTCGTCGATGTGGAAGCCGCCCGGGATGATCCAGGCGTCGCCGACGGCGGTCGCGGCGGGCCCGTCGGCGTCGGCGTCGTGCTCGTCGGTGATTTCGCCGACCAGCTCCTCGGCCAGGTCCTCTAGCGTCACCACCCCGGCGAAGCCGCCGAACTCGTCGATGACACAGGCGAGCTGGTTGCGGTCGTCGGACAGCCGGTCCAGCGCGGCGGGCAGCGTCATCAACGTCGGCACCACCGTGGCCGGGCGCATGATCGCCGAGACCGGACCCGAGCCGTCGGGGGCGGCGAGCACGTCGTCCAAGTGGACCACGCCGACGATGTGCTCGGCGTCGTCCAGGACGGGATAACGGGAGTGCCCGGTGCTCATCAGCTCTCGGACCTGCGCGATCGTGGTGGTGTCGTCGACGGTGTCGACGTGCGTGCGCGGAATCATGGCGTGCTCGACGTCGCGGTGCGGGAAGTCCAGGATGCGGTCCAGCAGGATCGACAGGTCCGGCGGCAGGTCGCCGCTGCGGCGCGAGTCGGCCACGATGTGCGCCAGGTCACGTTCGGTCGCGGCGTGCTCCACGTCGTGCACCGGCTCGATGCGCAGCAGCCGCAGCAACAGGTTCGACGACTGGTCGAACACCCAGATCAGCCAGCCGAACACCTTCAGGTAGAACAGCGTGGACGCCGACAGCCACCGCGCCACCGGCTCGGGGCGGGCGATCGCCAGGTTCTTGGGGAACAGCTCGCCGAACACCATCTGCACCAACGTCGACAACGCCAGCGCCAGCACGGTGCCGACCGCCACTCCCACCGGCTTGGGTACGCCGACCCCGCCGATGATGTCGCCGAACGCCCGCCCGATCATCGGCTCGGCCACGTAACCGACCAGCAGGCCGGTCACGGTGATGCCGAGCTGGGCGCCCGAGAGCATGAACGAGGTGCGCCGGGTCACCGCCAGCGCACGTCCGGCGGCCCGGTCCCCGGTGGCCGCTCGCGCGTTCAGCCGGGAGCGGTCCACCGCCATGTAGGCGAACTCCTGGGCGACGAAGTAACCCGTCAACGCGGTGATCAGCAGGACCACCACCACGCCGAGCAGGAGGGACAGTACGGTGATCAACCCAGAACCGTCCAGATGTCGGCCGAGGGGCGGACAGTATCAGGAGGAACAGGGTCAGGAGGTAGGTCGCTGCTCATGACTCTCTCTGTTGGACGGCTCACCCACCAGGACGATGAGCAAGGACGAAAGGTTCCCCTCGTACCCGCTGAAAAACCTCAGGTCAAAGCCGTGACATCCGGCCAGGGGCGACGAGGACACCCTTCGATACTATGTTTGTAGTAGGTTGGCGGCTCGCCGTGACGGCGGCAAGACCCGGAGGTGCCTCGATCACGGCCCCACTCCATCGGGACATGGCGACTCCAGCACATACTCACGCACGTCATCACGCACGCGGTCGGCATCTCACCTGGCCCGGGCGAGCAGGTGCTGCATGCCGTCCGGACTCGCCTCCTCGGCCAACTCGGCGATCGACCAGCAGTTCTTGCGCGGCAGGTCCGACGGCAGCCCCAGCACCACGTCTCTTACCCGGCGCCGGGGCTCCACCCGCGCGAACCGGCCCGCTATCCGGCCCATCAGGACCTTGAACGCCTCCTGCCAGCGGGCAGGGTCTACGCTGTGACCTGCGCCCACCGCACGATCGTTTGTCTTCACACACCGATGATCAGCGGTGGTCGCAGCCTTCCCGCAGCCGGTCCACCAGCAAGATCACGGTCTACCGCCGCAGTACCAAGTCGCGCTGATACCAGAGGTCTGACTTACCACCGAGATCGGCCGGGTCAACCAGGACGAACCCAGCCTTGGTCAGCACCCTCTGGGACGCGACATTCTCGCGGGAGGTGCCCGCCCGCAGGGTGCGCAGCCCGTGCCGTGCCACCGCCAGCCGGCACAGCTCCCGGACGGTCTCGGTCGCCACGCCGCGTCCGGCGACGTGCTGCGCGACCCGGTAACCGAGCTCGGCAGTGCCGTTCTCCAGGTCGTACAGGTTGAACCGGCCCAGAACCGAACCGTCCTCGGCAACCAGCAGGTAGAAGGCGCAGATGCTGGCCTCCTGCTCGGCCAGCAGGGCGCCGTACCGGTCGGTGAACTTGTCGAAGAAGTCGTCGCCGCGGTCGGGGACCGAGGCAGCGAAGTAGGCGCGGTTCTCCAGCTCGAAGGCCAGGACCGCCGGGGCATGGCCGGCATGCAGCCGCTTCAGCTCGGGCACCGCCCGACCCTAACCGGATGGTGGGCTCAGATCATCTGAGTTTCCACCAGCGGCGGACAATCCCAAGACCAGGGCACATAACGATCTACGGCTGGAGTGCTAGCCGACGGAGAAGGTGGATGCGTGCATTTCGTCGAACTCACCGATTACGCCTACCAGCAGGGCGATGGCCGCCGGTGCACTGCTCGGTCAGGCGAGGCATCGGCGCTTCCCGCACCTAGGCGATGATCTTCAGTTCACATCACCAATATGCTATGAGAGTTTCGCTGTCCGGCGCGTGGCAGCCCCGTACCTGTCCCGCGTCTGGTGGACTATCTCGGCATCCTCTGATGTGGGCCATGCCTGGATGAGGTACTCCTCGACCGAGTTGGTTACCGACAGGTCGGTGGCTTCGTCTCGTCCTCGGGCGTGGACGCGGAGTCGATATTTTCCTGGCCCTGTTGTTGCGAGGTTGGGGAATTCGTGCTCAAGGTTGAACTCCAGTGCGGCCACCATCAAGTGGCCACTGGTCGAGGTGAAGGTTGTCTCCACTACTTCATCCCAGTCGTTGAGGTGAAGCGGCGGCGGGGAGCCGTGTACCTCGACGGTCAAGGTGACGTTTCCGTCGGCGATGCCGGTAGTTATCACGGCGATCCCGGGCTGGATGTCGATCAGGCCGTTGAAGAACAGGGTGTAAGAGTCCGGGGCCGGGTGCGGGGTCCCGTGCTGTGGCATGTCCACTAGATGGAATCTGTGGTAGCTGATCGGCACGGGGCCCCGGGAAGGGGCTTCAGTTGCTGCCATGCTGTGAGTTTAGCCCTCAGACCGGTCTAGTAGGTATGGACGAAGTAGCCGTCTTTTTCGATGATGCGGTTGTCGTTGTAGAACTTGAGGAGGTCGTTGCCGCCGCCGCCGTTATGGGTTTTGGGGATCATGCAGACGCTGTATCCGTTGGGCCCGGTCACGCCAATGGGGGTGAGGTTGTCGAATATCTGGCACCAGTCATGGGTTCGCGCTGTCCATGGAGTGTTGGGGTTGGCGTCAGCGGCGGTCCGTGCTCCTTGCCAGGTTGAACGGAACGGGTACTCGTCGCATTCGTGCTCGACGGGAGTCTTGGGGCGCGGGTAGCGGCTGGGGCATGCCCTGTCGCCGTTCTGGGTTCGCAGGGTCTGGTCGGTGAGACGTCTCAGCGGGGTGTTGTTGGGACCGTCGGCGGCAGTGGCGGCTCCGGGCAGACCCGACTTGAGGGCGTCGCGGAGGTGGGCGGCGTAGAGGGAGAGCATCCCGGTTCGGGAGACGGCGTAGGTCGGCTGGTGACGGAAGAAGACACAGCCGCGGCTTGTGACGCCAGGGAGAGCGTTGTCACAGCGGATGTAGTCGGTTTGCCAGAGCTTGCTTTCAACACCCCCGATCTTGGTCGCGCCCGCAAGCTCGAACTTAATGGTGATCTCAGAGCTGGAGTAGGCGATCTGGCCGGGGGTCGTTACGGCAGTCTGGATGAAGGTGACGCCGCCTTCAGGCTGGTCGGTCAGCTTGTCGACGCTTTGCAGGGGGATCAGGTTGGGGAATTGTGCTGCGCAGTTTGGGGCGGAGCTGCCGGGGGTGAAGCAGGCACCCGAGCCCTGCATCTTCATTCCCGCGACCTGCCCGTTGATGTTCATCACCTGGGTGCTGATCCGGTGATACCACTGCGTCTGACCGTAGACAGTTGGCGTTGACGCCTCTTGGATGGTGCGGACCTGAACGGCCCCTACTTGGACGACGTTGCCCGTACTGTCAGCCCGCCAGACCTCAGGCCGAGACCACAACCAAGCGCGACACCCGATGTGCCTTGTCTGCTTCCAGTTCAGATCACTGTTGGTGTTGACGCATACGGGAGGAAAGGGGGCGGGGGCGGATTCCTTAACTTTGGCGGCCCGCTTCTTCTCCATCATCGTGATCGCCGCTGCCGAGGGCGGTGTGTGATCGACACAGATGGCTTTGGTTGGTTTCTTCAGCGACCTTGCCTTTGCCCGAAGGGTCGACTTGACCTCGGCGCAGTCATTTCTCTGGACCTGTGATCCGGGAGTTCGATGCACGCTGAAGGGCTGGGTGAATTTGGTGGTCGGCTTGGGTTCCTTGGCCCTTGCTGGAGTGGCTGCTGAAGCAGCAGATGCCAACGCCAGCACGAAGCTAGCAACCAGGAGTGAGATGAGCGAGATCAATCGGGGCATGAAGCCTTCTTCCCTCAGAGAATGGGGTGATCTCGGGGAGCCAGGTGCGAGTGAAGATCGCTGCGATCGATCTTGTTGCATGAGTAAACAGCAAGTCAATGCGACAGTTGGTCCTGATGTGGCCAGCAGAGTCGTCATGCCGCCCTGCCCAGCACCGCTCACGCACAGACAAGGGCGATTCAGCGAGCGGCTAGTACATGCTCTGACCAGAGTCGACACTCCATGCTGAGCTAAAGAAGAGACCAGGAGCCTCAAATAGATGCGGCTCGTTCCGAGTGACGTTCCATCTGGTTCGGCGGGCTCTGGAGGTTCAGAGACATTACGAGCGCGCCATGCGCAGTCCACGTGAGGGGGAATCGGGTGGTGAGCAGTGAGGAAGCCGAAGGCTTCCTGACCGATGCCAGCGGGGTCAAGCCGTACCACTGGGTGGCGGTGACCCTCGATCCGCTAATCAGCGATGACCAGCAAGTCTTGGGAGTAGCCCGCCAGAAGCTCACGGAAGAACTGCGCCAGTCCTTTAACGCCGAGCCGGATGTGGCGCTACTGCTGCCGGTGGAAGCGGCTGGCGAACTACTGGAGACCACGTTCGGCGGTACCCCCGAGGGCGCGGTGGTGATGGTCCTGGCCACTGTGTGGAAGCTTGCACAGGACGGCGAGGAACCCGGCGATGTGCGGCAGGTACCACTCCCTGAGTGGACCAATGACGAGTGGTTCAAGGTCATGAGAGCACTGAAACCAGACACGCCGCGCAGCGTTGCTGAGGCCGCCGTGGCGTCGTGGCGGGAGGAAGCGGAGGAGTAACGCATGCGCGGCGCCCTGGGCTCTTCCCGCCGAGGTGGGTCTGCCCGGTCGGCCGCATCGAGCGATAACCGGCGTGGACTGGCCTGCTGCTCCACAATGGGTGGCGTGCTGAGGATGCGTCGTGCGAGGAGCGCTGACCGGCCGCAGGTGGCCCGGATGGTGGAGGCTCGGTGCGCCTGGATGCAGGCGCGGGGATTGCCGACCTGGCGGGGTGCGGTGGCTGATCTGGTCGCCCAGTGTGACAACCCCGACGGGGACGTGTGGGTGCTGGAGGATGACGAGCTTGGCGTGGTCGGGCAGATGGTGGTGCAGGAGGTGGGCCCGCCGTGGGGGTGGACCGAGGCCGAGCGCGCCGAGCCGGCGCTGTATCTGTCGGGGTCGGTGACCGATCCGGTGCTGCGGGAGCGGCGGCCGGGCGCGTTGATGGCGTGGTGGGCGGTGGATCGGGCGGCCCGACTGGGGGCGCGGTGGGTGCGGCGGCACTGCCATTTCGAGGGCGTGGCGCGCTACAACCTGTCGCAGGGATTCACTCTGGTGCGTACCGAGCAGCGCACCCACGCCCGGGTGTTCATGATGGCGCGCCGCGCCGAGCCGCTGGAGCTGTCGCAGTGGTTCAGGGAAGGAACGCCCGCGTCGCCTGATCCAGGGTGATGACCTCCACCAGCTTGGAGCGCGGCTCCTCTTATGAACTGATTTTCTCTGCGCGGTCTGTCCTGGTGATTGGCCAGTTCGCAGAGCGGCCCGCCGTTGGGTGGGCAGGCGGACCACTCGGACGCACCACCCGAGCGGCCCCTTCGCGTTCCTTGATCATCCCATGATGATTGAAGACCGGACCAGGCCTCACGACGCTGGCGGCGGATCTGCGTTATCGCGTTCATCCAGCGCAGACACCAAGCACGCACGAGTGCGACACGCGGCGGGATGATCCTCTCCTAGGATCCGCTCACGGCTGGTCAGCGCCCGCTTCAGCAGGTCGACCGCCTGCCGCACCTCGCCGCCCTCATGGTAGGCAACGGCCAGATTGTGACGAGAGGTCAAGG
>NZ_BCQR01000085.1 GCF_001552175.1 Actinomadura kijaniata NBRC 14229 | reverse complement strand
CCTCGTCCGGGGCGACGGCGGCGGCCGCGCGGTGCAGCACGCGGCGGTCCCCGTGCAGGGCGTCGGCCAGGGCGCGGTGGGCCCGCAGGCGCGCCGTCAGCGGGGCGCCCTGGTAGGCGGCCGCGCGGATCAGCGGGTGCCGGAACGCGACCGACACGCCGGTGGTGCGGATGAGCCCGGCGCGTTCGGCCTCCTCCAGGTCGGTGGCCGTCACCCCGACCGCCCGTCCGGCCTGCACCACGGTGCCCAGTTCGCCGCCGCCCTCGGCGGCGGCGATCGTCAGCGCCAGCCGGGCGCGTTCGGAGAGCCGGTCGATGCGCGCGCCGAACGCCTCCAGCAGCCGCCGGGTGACCGGCAGCTCGTCAGGGGGAGCGGCGCGGCCGGCGCGCTGCTCGGCGGTCAGGCCGCGGGGGAGTTCGGTGAGGGCGAGGGGGTTGCCGCCGGCCTCGGCGACGATCCGGTCGCGGACGGGGCCGCTCAGTTCCGGCGCGCGGGCGTCGAGCAGCCCGGCGGCCGCCCGCCGGTCGAGCCCGCCCAGCGCCAGTTCGGGCAGGCCCGGCGCGGCGAACCCGTCGCGGGCGGCGAACAGCACGGCCACGCCCTCGGCCCCGATCCGGCGCGCCGCGAACAGCAGCGTCTCGGCCGACGCCGGGTCGAGCCAGTGCGCGTCGTCCACCAGGCACAGCAGCGGGCGTTCGGCGGCCAGTTCCGACAGCAGGCTCAGCACCGCCAGGCCGACCAGGAACCGGTCCGCGCCCTCGGCGTCGGCCAGTCCGAGGGCCCCGCGCAGCGCCGCCGCCTGCGGGGCGGGCAGCCGGTCCATCCGGGACAGCACCGGCCGCAGCAGCATCTGCAACGCCGCGAACGGCAGCCCCGCCTCGGCCTCCACGCCCTCGGCGCGCAGCACCCGCAGTCCCTCGGCGTCGCGCGCGGCCTGGTCGAGCAGGGCGGTCTTGCCGATGCCCGGCTCGCCCCGCACGACCAGCACCCCGCTGCCGCCCGACCGCGCCGCCTCGATCAGCGCGGCGACCGCGCGCCGTTCCCCGTCCCGCCCCCACAACACGGTGGCGAACCTACCGGGCTCCGGCGGGTCACGCCGACGGGGGTGCGGGGCGGTAGTCGCCGAAGCCCCAGAGCTGGCCCTCGGGGTCGAGGGCGGTGTAGCGCAGGCCGAAGCCGTTGCCGGTCAGCTCCTGGACGATCTCGGCGCCCTCGGCCCTGGCGCGCTCGTAGTGCGCCGTGGGGTCCTCGACCGCCACGTACACCCCGCCGGTCAGCGCCTGGATCTCGCGGGGGACGCGCAGGCCGAAGGTGTCGTTCTGGATTGAGCCGAGCATCACGACCGCGTCCGCGCCCAGGGTGAGCTCAGCGTGCGTGATCAGGCCGCCGTCGCCGTCGATCACCGCGTGCCGCTCGAATCCGAAGACGCGGCAGAGCCAGTCGATCATGGCCGGGGCGTCGCGGTATCCGATGATGGGGTAGATGCCGGGCATGGCGCGCTCCTCGACGGTGGGGATCCGGACCATGATCATTGCTCTGCCGGGGCGGGGACGCGCCAGGTTTCGGCATATTCGTTGGCGTACGCGCGCAGCGGGCGGGCCGGGTGGCCGGTGACGCGTTCGACCGTGTCGGTGACCACGGCGTTGCGGCCGTCGCGGATGAGCTGGAACAGCCCCCGCTGCCAGGCGACCGATCCCTCGTCGAGGCCCGCCGCCCGCAGCGCCTCGACGTGCTGCTCGGCGGTGAGGGCCGTGTACCGCAGCTCCCGGCCCGCGGCCTCGCCCAGCGTCCGGACGGCCTGCGCGTGGGAGAGCGCCTCCGGGCCGGTGACGACGAGGACCTGGCCCGCGTGGCCGTCCTCGGTGAGCGCGGCGGCGGCCACCTCGGCGATGTCACGGGTGTCCACGAAGCCCACCACGGCGTCGGCGGCCGGGAGCGCGAGCCGCCCCTCGTCGCGCAGGGAGGCGGCGAAGCCCTCCCCGAAGTTCTGCTGGAACCAGTTCGGCCGCAGGATGGTCCACTCCTTGCCGGAGTCCCGCACGTCCGCCTCCCAGACGGCCATCGGGATCGCGTCGGGCAGCAGCTCGACGCCGAGCACCGACAGCAGCACCACCCGCCCGACGCCGGGCGCGGCGGCCAGCAGGTCGCGGACGAGTCCGGGGCGGCCGGGCTCGGTGTACGGGCCGACGACGTACAGCGCGTCGACGTCCCGCAGCGCCTCCCGCCACGTGCCGGGGTCCGCCCAGTCGAAACGGACCGCCTCGACCCCGTCGATCCCGGACGGGGCCGGGGTGCGGCTGGCCGCCCGCACCTTCGCTCCGCGCGCCGCCAGCGCGTCCACCACGGCCCTGCCGGTCTTGCCGGTCGCTCCGAGCACCAGAACGGTCATCGTCGTCTCCCTTTGGTCGATCATCCGGGGACGACGTTACGGACCGGACGCCGGACGCTGAATGCCTGATGATCCGGAAAACATGTCCTATAGTCCTGATCATGGATGTGCTCTCCGACGCGCTCGCCGCGATGCGGACCGGTCGCACCCGGTCGGCGCGCACCGAGGTGCGCGCCCCCTGGGGCCTGCGCTTCCCGGAGACCACCGGCACGACCTTCCACGTCGTGCTCCAGGGCTCGTGCCTGCTGCTGGCCGGCGGCGACGCCGCGCCGCTGGAGCTGGGCCCCGGCGACGTGGTGTTCCTCCGCCAGGGCAGCGCGCACGCCCTGGCCGACGCGCCGGGCACGCCGCTGACCGACTTCGTCCCCGAGCGGTCGGCCCCCTCCTCCCCGGTGGGCCAGGTCCGGGTGGACGGCCCCGGGCCCGAAACGACCATGGTCTGCGGCGCCTACCAGCTCGACCGCACCCGGCCGCATCCGCTGCTGGGGGAGCTGCCCGAGCTCGTGCACCTGCCCGCCCGTCCGGGCAGGCACCCCGAGCTCGGCCGCCTCGTCGACCTGCTCGCCACCGAGCTCGACCGGAGCCGCCCCGGCAGCGACGGCATCGTGCCCTCGCTGGTCGACGCGATGCTGCTGTACATCCTGCGCGCCTGGGTGGAGGAGCGCGCCGCCGCCTCGCCGGAGGCGTCCGGGTGGGCCCGCGCGCTCACCGACCCCGCGGTCGGCCGGGCGCTGCGGGCGATCCACGCCGGTCCGGAGCGCCCCTGGACCGTGGCCGAGCTCGCGGCCCTCGGCGGCCTGTCGCGGTCGGTGTTCGCGCAGCGCTTCACGGCGCTGGTGGGGCAGCCGCCGATGGCGTACCTGACCTGGTGGCGCATGACCGGCGCGAGCCGCCTGCTGCGCGAGCCCGGCGCGTCCGTCCGGGCCGTGGCGCAGCGCGTCGGCTACACCTCTGAGTTCGCCTTCGCCAAGGCGTTCAAGCGCGAGTTCGGCGTCGCGCCCGGCGCCTACCGCCGCCCGGTCTCCCCGGCGGCCTGAGGGGCGGCGGGCTCCAGCTCGGCCAGGGTCCGCCGCAGGCGCGCCCGGCGTCCGGCCGGGGTCCGGATCTTCAGCAGCGGCAGGATCAGCTGGTAGCGGGCGGTCTTGTCGAGCGCCTCGAAGCGGGCGGCGGCCTCGGGCCGGGCGGCCAGGGCCTCGGCCAGGTCGGGCGGGACGGTGACGTCGCGCTGGGCGGCGTAGGCGGAGTCCCAGCGGCCGTCGGCCTTCGCCGCCTCGACCTCCGCCAGGCCGGGCGGGCGCATGCGCCCGGCGGCGGTGAGGGCGTGGACGCGTTCGACGTTCATCCGCGACCAGGGGCCGCCCCTGCGGCGGCGCGAGTAGCGCTGCAGGTAGAAGTGCTCGTCGAGGGCCTTGCGCTGGCTGTCGATCCAGCCGTGGCACAGGGCGACGTCCAGGGCCTCGGAGATGGTGACCGAGGCGACGGGCGCGCCCTTCTTGGCGATCTTGAGCCAGACGCCGCCCTCGTCCCCGTGGTGCTCGGACAGCCAGGCTTCCCATTCGGCGGCGTTCGCGAAGTGCATCATGCGTTCACCGTAGGAGGCCTTGCGGAACGTGCCTTTCCTCAATCGGGGGAGACGAGGAAACCGTTCTCCAGGGTGCGGATCACCATGGCGGTGACGCCGTGGCGGGGGATCACGCCCTGGCCGGCCGCTTCCACGCCGGTGTAGACCAGGCCCCACAGCACGTTCTGGATCCATTCGGCGGGCACCGTCGGGTCGAGGACGCCCTCCCGCTGGCCGCGCCGGATGAGCCGCAGGGTGGCGTCGGGATCGGCCGGGAGTCCCGCGCCGTCGGCCGGGTCGGGGCCGTAGTCCTCCAGCACCCGCGGGTCGCTCCACAGGAAGATGACCCGGTCCCCGGACTCGATCATCGCCGCGATGAGCCGGTGCAGGGCCTCGCGCGCCGGTCCCTGGTCCGGGGCGGCGTCGCGGACCGCCCGGTCGGCCATCGCCAGCGAGTCCACCACCACCGCCCTCATCAGCTCGTCCCGGTCGGAGAAGTAGCGGTGCAGCGTGCTGCGGCCCACGTCGGCCTCGCGCGCGACGTCGGCCAGGGTCGCGCGGTGGTTCCGGCCGAGCACCCGGGCGGCGGCGGCCAGGATCGCCTGGCGGGTGCGGTTGCGGGTTCCGGACTCTGCGGCGGTGGCACTCATGGTTCAGGAAATTACCGCTTGACACCCGTGCTGAGACATGTGGCACCCTTCATGAGACATTGATGTCCCAAAAATATAGTTCGATCTCTCATGAAAGGGAACCGTCATGACCTCCCCGGCACTGGTCGCCGAGGGACTGCGCAAACGCTTCGGCGCGAACGCGGCCCTCGACGGCTTCGACCTGACGGTGCGCGAGGGCACCGTCTGCGGGCTGCTCGGCCCCAACGGCGCGGGCAAGACCACCGCCGTGCGCATCCTGTCCACGCTGCTGCGCCCCGACGGCGGACGGGCCCTGGTCGGCGGGTTCGACGTGGTCGGCCAGTCCGCGCAGGTCCGGCACCACATCGGGCTGACCGGGCAGTACGCGGCCGTCGACGAGATCCTCACCGGCCGGGAGAACCTGGAGATGTGGGGACGGCTCTACCACCTGGGCAAGGCCACCGCCCGGCGGCGGGCCGACGAGCTGCTGGAGCGGTTCGGGCTCACCGAGGCCGCGGACCGGCGGGTCAAGCACTACTCCGGCGGCATGCGGCGGCGGCTGGACCTGGCCGCCGGGTTCATCCTCGCGCCGCGCGTGCTGTTCCTGGACGAGCCCACCACCGGCCTCGACCCGCGCAACCGCACCGAGGTGTGGCGGGCGGTGCGCTCGCTGGTCGCCCAGGGCACCACGGTGCTGCTGACCACCCAGTACCTGGAGGAGGCCGACCAGCTGGCCCACCAGATCGCCGTCATCGACCGGGGCCGGGTCATCGCCGACGACTCCCCGGAACGGCTGAAGTCCCTGGTCGGCGGCGACCAGCTCGACCTGGTGGTCGCCGACGCCGGCGCCCTCGGCGCCGCGGCGGGGATCGTCGCGCGGGTCACCGGGGCCGAGCCGGAGACCGACGCCGACGTCCGCCGGATCACCGCGCCGGTCCGGGACCGGATGGAGGCGCTCACCGCGACGCTGCGGGCGTTGCGGGAGGCGGGCGTCACCGTCGAGGACGTGGCGTTGCGGCGGCCCACGATGGACGAGGTGTTCCTGAACCTGACCGGCCACCGCGCCGCCGCGCAGGACCGCGACGAGCAGGAGGTGGCGGCATGACCGTGCTGCTGGCACCGCAGATGCCCCGCACGCTGCCGCAGCGGGTGGGATGGGCGCTGGCCGACGGCTGGATCGTGGCCCGCCGCGCGCTGGTCCACTGGGTCCGCAACCCGACCGTGGTCGCCTACCAGCTCGTCTGGCCGATCATGATGGTGGTGATGTTCGGCTACGTGTTCGGCAGCGCCATGACCGTGGCCGGGGGCGGGAACTACCGCGAGTTCCTGATGCCGGGCATGTTCGGCCAGACGATGATGTTCGGCATCGCCACCACCCTGATGGCCGTCACCACCGACGCCTCGCGCGGCGTCACCGACCGGTTCCGCTCGATGCCGATGTCGTCGTCGGGGGTGGTGCTGGGCCGCGCCATCGCCGACATGGTCAACTCGTGCGGCGAGCTGGCGATCCTGGTCGCCTGCGGGCTCGCGGTCGGCTGGCGCTGGCACGAGGGGCCGGGCAACGCGCTGGCCGCCGTCGGACTGCTGCTCCTGCTGCGGTTCGCGCTGATCTGGGTCGGCATCTGGCTCGGCCTGCTGATCACGCCGGAGGCCGCGGCGGCGGCGTGGGCGCCGCTGTTCCCGCTGACGATGGTCGCCAACACCTTCGTCTCGCCGTCGCAGATGCCCGGCTGGCTCGCCGTGGTCGCCGAGTGGAACCCGCTGTCGGCGACCGTCGCGGCGATCCGCGACCTGTTCGGCAACCCGGGCATGCCCGGCGACTCCTGGGCGTCGGAGAACGCCGTGCTGCTGGCGGTGCTGTGGCCGCTGGCGCTGGTGGCGGTGTTCCTGCCGCTGTCGGTGCGACGCTACCGGCGGCTCGCCCGCTGAGCCCCGATCACCCTCCCGCCCGGCGGAGGTGCTCGTCGGGCGGGAGGACGGCGGCGACGCAGTCCAGGACGCGTTCCAGCCCGTAGCGGAAACGCTCGTCGGGGTCCATGTGCGGCTGGCGCGCGTCCATCACGATGCGGGTGAACATCGGATAGTCGCCGCTGCGCACCAGCATGTTCACGTAGGCGGAGTTGCGGGCCATCCACTGCTCGGAGGTCAGCCCGCTGCGCTTGGCCTCCCTCTCCCAGGACAGCTCGTTGCGCACGGCCTCCTCGACGTAGCCGTTCAGCAGGCCGACGTAGGTGAGGATGTCGTCGATCGGGATGCCGACGTCCAGCGCCCCCAGGCCGAACTCCAACAGCCGCAGCTGGTTGGGCCCGAACGCCGGGCGCGAGCGCGGCATCTCCACCACCCACGGGTGCCGCCGCATGTAGGCGCGCGTCACCTCCGCGACCAGCCGCAGGTCGGCCCGCCAGTCGCCGGTCGGCCGGTCCGGGAACTCCTGCTCGCCGATCACGTGGTCGAACATCAGCTCGACCAGGTCGTCGCGGCTGGGCACGTACCGGTACAGCGACATCGCGCCCGCGCCGATCTCGGCGGCGATGCGGCGCATGGACGCGGCCTCCAGCCCCTCGGCGTCGGCGATCCGGATCGCCGCCTCGGTGATCTGCGCGCGGCTGTAGGCGGGCCTCGGCCCGCGCGCCGGGCGTTCGGGGCGCATCCAGATGTGCGGGTACTCGGTCTCTGCCACGGTCACCTCCCGCTCCATCATCCCAGTTGCGTACAACGTACCCAGTTATCTACGCTGAGGCGGTCAACAAATGCGTACGACGTACCCAATGGAGGGGTGATGTCGGAACCGATCGTCGTCGCCGAGGGGCTGCACAAGCGCTTCGGTGATACCCACGCGTTGCGCGGGCTGGACCTGGCCGTCCCGGCCGGAACGGTCTGCGGGGTCCTCGGCCCCAACGGGGCGGGCAAGACCACCGCCGTGCGGATCCTGGCGACCCTCGCCGACCCCGACGCCGGGCACGCCCGCATCGGAGGCCACGACGTCGTCCGCGACGCCGACCGGGTCCGCGCGATGATCGGCCTGGCCGGCCAGTACGCGGCGGTGGACGAGAAGCTGACCGGGCGCGGCAACCTGCGCATGTTCGGACGGCTGTACCACCTGTCGCGCCGCGACGCCCGGCGGCGGGCCGACGAGCTGCTGGACCGCTTCGGGCTGGCCGAGGCCGCCGACCGGCAGGTCGCCGGGTACTCCGGCGGGATGCGCCGCCGCCTGGACCTGATCGCCAGCCTGATCCTGCGGCCCCGCGTGCTGTTCCTGGACGAGCCCACCACCGGCCTCGACCCGCGCAGCCGGGGCGAGATCTGGGACGCCGTCCGCGAGCTGGTCGCCGAGGGCACCACCGTGCTGCTGACCACCCAGTACCTGGACGAGGCCGACCGGCTCGCCGACGACGTCGCCGTGGTCGACCACGGGAGGGTCATCGCCACCGGCACGCCCGACCGGCTGAAGGCCGCCATCGGCGACCGAGTCGACGTCGTGCTGGAGGACGCGTCGCTGACCGTCCGCGCGGCGGACGTGCTGGCCCGGATGGCGGGCGCCGAGGCCGCCGCCGACCCCGCGGCGGGCCGGATCAGCGTGCCGGTCGCCGGGGGAGCGGTGCGGCTGGCCGACGTGGTGCGCGAACTGGACCGCGCAGGGATGGCCCCGGCCGACGTCAGCCTGCGCCGCCCCACCCTCGACGAGGTGTTCCTGCGCCTGACCGACCGTGAGAAGGAGACCGTGTGATGGCCGCCCCGACCCTCGCCCCGCCCGCGCCGGCCTCGCCGTGGGGACGGCTGCGCTGGACGCTCGCCGACGGCGTGACCCTGATCGGCCGCGAGCTGAGCCGCCTGCGCCAGGAACCCGGCGAGCTGGTCGTCGCGCTGATCTTCCCGGGCATCATGGTGCTGCTGTTCGGCTACGTGTTCGGCAGCTCCATCGGGGTGCCCGGCGGGGGGAACTACCGCGAGTACCTGATGCCGGGGCTGTTCGCGATGGTCACGTTCTCCTCGGTGATGGCGGTGACGATGCGGGTCGCCACCGACGCCTCGCGGGGCGTGATGGACCGGTTCCGGTCGATGCCGATGGCGCGTTCGGCGGTGCCGTTCGGCCACACCGGCGCCGACGTCCTCAGCGGCGCCGTGAACCTGGTCATCATGGCGATCATGGGTCTGCTGGTCGGCTGGCAGCCGCACCGGGGCCTGTGGCCGGCCGTCCAGGCGTTCCTGCTGATCTTCCTGTTCCGGTACGCGATGAGCTGGCTGGGCTGCTACGTGGGCCTGGCGGTCAAGAACGAGCAGACCGCCGACCAGATGCTGCCGCTGGTCTTCCCGGTCACGATGCTGTCCAACGCGTTCGTGCCGACCGGCGGGATGCCCGCCTGGCTGCGGGTCCTCTCCGACTGGAACCCCGTCAGCGCCCTCACCACGGCCCTGCGGCAACTGTTCGGCAACCCCGGGGCGGCCGTCACCCACCCCTCCTGGCCCAACGAGCACCCGGTCGCCATGACCGTGCTGTGGTCGGTGACGCTGCTGGCGGTGTTCGTCCCGCTGTCGATCCGCGCCTACCGGCGCAAGGGCCGCTGACCGGACGGGCACGGGGCCCGCGACGCCGAGCGGCGCCACGGGCCCCGGCCCTCCCGAACGCCGGTCAGACCCCGAACGGGGCCGGGTAGGTCACCGTTCCGCCGGGAACGGGACCCCCGTCATCCAGGCGCATGGCCATCAGCGCCTCGTCCGGGACCTCGAACGCGACGCCGATGCCCATCGTGGAGGCCCGCACGAACCCGAACCTCGGGTAGTAGGCGGGGTGGCCGAGCACCACGACCAGGCGTTCGCCCCGGTCCCGGGCCGCCTCCAGCGCGGCGCGGATGACGGCGTCGCCGACGCCGCGCCGCTGGTACTCCGGCAGCACCGCCACCGGGGCCAGGGCCAGCGCGTCGCCGTCGCCGACCTTGCAACGGGTGAGCAGCGTGTAGCCGATCACCTCGCCGCGCCCGTCCTCGGCCACCCACGACAGGCCCGGGATCCACGCCGGGTCCCGCCGGAGGGCGTCCACCAGGTCGGCCTCCTCGGGCCGGTCGAACGCGGCGACGTTCACCCGGTGGACCGCCGCGATGTCGGCGCCGGTCTCGGGCCGGGTCTTCCAGACGGTGTGCTCGCTCAACGGTCCCGCCCCCGCAGCTTGTAGGCCTGACGCTGTGCCTTGTGGATGACCTTCCACCGGTTGGTCTGCTCGGCGCGCAGCCGGGCGTCGGAACGGGCGGCGATCCACTCGTTCTCCTTCAGGAGCTTGCGGTAGCTGCGCAGCCTCCGTTCGGGCAGGGTGCCGTCGGTGATCGCGGCCTGGACGGCGCAGTCCGGTTCGGTGTCGTGCGCGCAGTCGCCGAACCGGCACCCGGCCGCCAGCTCCTCGATGTCGGAGAAGGTCTGCTGGAGACCCTCCTCGGCGTCGAACAGGCCGACGCCGCGCAGGCCCGGCGTGTCGATCAGCACGCCGCCGGACGGCAGCGGCAGCAGCTCGCGGCGGACCGTGGTGTGGCGGCCCTTGCCGTCCCCGGCGCGGACCGCGCCGGTGGCCAGCCGGTCCTCGCCCAGCAGGGCGTTGCCGAGGGTGGACTTGCCCGCCCCCGACTGCCCGACCAGCACGATCGTGCCGGACAGGACGGCGGCGACCACGTCCACGCCCTCCCCGGTGAGGGGTCTGACGGTGACGACGTCCGCGCCGGGCGCGGCGGCCGCCACGTCGGCGACGACGGCGTCCAGCTCGGCGGGGTCGGCCAGGTGGTCGGCCTTGGTCAGCACCACCACCGGCCGGGCGCCGCTCTCCCAGGCCAGGGCGAGCAGCCGTTCCAGCCGCCCGAGGTCCACCTCGACCTCCAGCGAGACGGTGATGGCGACGGTGTCGACGTTGGCGGCCAGGACCTGCCCGTGGGAGTCCCGGCCGACCGACGCCCGGACGATCGCGGTGCGGCGGGGGAGCAGCGCCATGACGGCGGGGTGCTCGCCCGTGCGGACCGCGGCCCAGTCCCCGGTGCAGGGCATCGACGACGGATCGTCGGTGACCACCGGGGCCGTGTCGGCCCGCAGGACGCCGTCCTCGGTGATCACATCGCAGCGGCCGCGGTCGACGACGGCGACCCGGCCGGGGACGAGCCCCGCCTCACGGTGCGGGGCGAACGCGTGCTCCAGGTCCTCGCTCCAGCCGTACGCGACGAGAACCTGCGGAAACGCAGAAAACAATGGATTGGAACCCTTGTATGAAGGGGCCCGCGACCTCGACGAAGAAAGGGGTCAGCTCTGGGCCCGGGAAATGAGGATGGTCCGAGTGCTGCGCACGGCAGCGACCATGACGGCAACCATCAACACACCTCCCTCTCAGTTCCGGCCTCGATGATAGCCCATCCGTCCTGATCATGTCGCCCCCCTTTGAGAGGGAGGAGGGCCGCCTTGGCGGGATGCCGCCGGCCTCCGGCGCCGGTGCACCCCTGGGGACGGGCCCGGCCGCGCTGGGTGCCGGTGGCGGCGGCCGCGTCGGCGTATGCCCGCCCCACCCGCGGGACCTGCCCGACCTGCCCGACCTGCGGAAAGTAAGCGCGTACGTCCGGGAGGTGACGGAGATCCCCTTCTCGCGAAGGAGGTCGTTCCGGACGATCGGCGGTTATGGTGACGTCAGGACGCAGACCTGACTGGGGGCGTGGCCGTGGACGAGCGGGCCGTGGACGATCGGGTGGAGCCGGCCGAACGGTCCGGGCCGGCCGCGAGGCTGGACCAGGCCGCGGCCGAGCGGATCGAGGAGATCTGGAACGGGCTGGCGCCCACCGCCGCGGTGGCCGCCCGGCAGGCCGCCGTGCTCACCGAGCCGCTGCGGCAGGTCGGCCGGGACGCCGCCGCGGTGGCCGCCGAACGCGTCGTGGAGCAGCTGGTCCGCACCGGCGCGATGAGCGTGGTCGAGCGCGCCGCCCGCGAAGCGGCGGTGCAGATCGCCTCGGCGGCCGCCGACAAGGCGGTCTCGGAGGCGCGGGCCGCCGCCGAGGCCAACGCCGTCACCGGCACGGCGCTGAGCGTCACCACCACCGCCATGGAGATCGCCGGGCAGGCCGCGCAGCATCCGATGGCCTCGCAGGCCGTGCAGGCCGCCGCCCGCATGGCGGCCCGCAACCCCTTCGCCCGCGCCGCCACCGCCACCGCGTTCGACGTGGCCGGCCGCACCGTGTCCGCGCCGATCGTGCAGGCCGCCACCCGCGTCGTGGTGGACGTCACGCTGGACACGGTCACCGACATCGCCGTCGAGGTCGCCCTCGACGTGGGCCGCGACATCATCGTGGACGTCGTGCGGCAGGTCGCCAGGGAGGCGGCCCGGGACGTGGCGTCCACCGTGCGGGGCCGCGCCGCCGACGCCGCCGCGCTCGCCGAGGTCCACCCGGTGACCGCCGCCGCGGCCGACCTCGCCGCCCAGGCCGCCCGCAGCGACACCGCCCGGCAGGCGGGCGGGCTGCTGGCCGACCTGATCAGCGGCGTGGCGGGCAGCGCCGTGGCCCGCACCACCGTGGACCTGGCGTCGCGGGCCGCCGCCCGCGCCACCGTCACGGTCATCGAGACGGTGATGGCCGAGCTGATGCGCGAGGCGCTGAAGCTGGCGATGCGGGACACGCTGCGCGACCTGATGCTCGACGTCGCCCGGGACGTGGTCGTGGAGACCGTGCGGACCTCCTGGTCGGCGGCGACCCGCCCGCTGCCGCCCGAGCGGGCCGCCTCCCGCCCCGGACTGTCCCTGGGCGACCTGGTGGAACGCGCCGCCCGTGCCACCGCGACGCTGGTGACCGCCACCCCCGCCGCGACCGGCGCGCCGAACTCGGCCACCGGGATCGCCGTGCGGGCCACCGGCCGCACCGCCCCGCGCGCCGTCCCCAAGATCGCGGTGAGCGCGCTGCGGAACGCCTCCCGCTACCGGGTCTGGACCCGCCGCACCCGGCTGGAGGCCCCGCCCGCGCTGCCCGCCGCGATCCTCACCACGGTCACCCGGGCCGCCGGGGGCGCGACCACGGCGGTGGTGCGGACCTCGGCGAGCACGGCCGCGCGGCCCGTCCCGCACCGGGAACCGCCGGTCGAGCGCGCTTCATGAGAGATCGATGAGAATCCAGGCCGCGCGTCCGAACCCGGCGTCGCCGCTGGTTACGGTGGGTGCATGGAGCCTGGAGCCGCGGCGGACGCACGCATTCTGGTCGTGGACGACGAACCGGCCGTCCGCGAGTCGCTGACGCGCAGCCTGGAGTTCGAGGGGTACCGGGTCGGCACGGCCGCCGACGGGGTCGCCGCGCTCGACGCGGTCGCCGCCGAACGCCCCGACCTGGTCGTCCTGGACGTGCTGATGCCCCGCATGGACGGGCTGACCGCGTGTCGCCGTCTGCGCGCCCGGGGCGTGACGACCCCGGTGCTGATGCTCACCGCCCGCGACATGGTCGGCGACCGGGTCACCGGCCTGGACGCCGGGGCCGACGACTACCTGGTCAAACCGTTCGAGCTGGACGAGCTGCTGGCGCGGGTGCGGGCGCTGCTGCGCCGCTCCACCATGAACGCCGGGCAGGGCCCGGCGTCGGACGCGCTGGCGTTCGAGGACCTGCGGATGGACACCGTCACCCGCGAGGTGACCCGCGCCGGGAAGCCGCTGGAGCTGACCCGCACCGAGTACATGCTGCTGGAGATGTTCCTCAGCCATCCCCGGCAGGTGCTGACGCGCGAGCAGATCCTGGAGACGGTGTGGGGCTTCGACTTCGAGCCCGCCTCCAACTCCCTGGACGTGTACGTGATGTACCTGCGGCGCAAGACCGAGGCGGGCGGCCTGCCCCGGCTCGTGCACACCGTGCGCGGCGTCGGGTACGTCCTGCGGAGCGCGGCGTCCTGATGGGCGGGCTGCGACGGCTGACGCTGCGGGCGCGGCTGGCCATGCTGGTGGCGGTGGCCGTCGCGGTGGGCGTCGCCATCTGCTCGGGCGCCTCCTGGTACCTCACCCGCGACCGGCTCTACGAGCAGCTCGACCGGACGCTGGCATCGTCTCCGCGACCGCCCAACGGGCATGTGGGCAAGAGCCTGCGGAACTGCTCGCAGACCCCCGTGCTGGACGGCCGGGCGCCGTTCGGACTGATCCAGTTGGTGAGACCGGACGGCACTCCCTGCGCCGTCGAGGGTGTGCAGATGCTGCGGGTGGATCCGCAGGACGTCGCGGTCGCCAGGGGAGAGATCACGGAGGTCGCGCACGACGGGACCACCACGGACGGCACGCGGGTGCGGGTGCTGACCCGCCCGGTGTTCTTCGGCCCGCCCGGCGTCGGAGGGCCGACGGTCGCCGCGTGGTCGGTGGCGTTGCCGCTCAACCAGGTCGAGGACCCGTTGGACACCCTGGCGCTGCTGCTGGTGGCGGTGACGGCGGTCGGGGTGCTGGGCGCGGCGGCGATCGGCCTGGTGGTGGCGCGGGCCGGGCTGCGGCCGGTGGACGAGCTGACCGGGGCGGTCGAGCACATCGCGCGCACCGAGGACCTGGCGGTGCGGATCCCCGACGAGGGCTCCGACGAGCTGGCGCGGCTCGGCCGGTCGTTCAACGCCATGACCGCCGCGCTGGCGGCCTCCCGGGAACGCCAGCAGCAGCTCATCGCCGACGCCGGGCACGAGCTGCGCACCCCGCTGACCAGCCTGCGCACCAACATCGACCTGCTGCTGCGGTCGGAGGAGACCGGGCGGGAGCTGCCGCCCGGCCAGCGGCACCGCATGCTCACCAGCGTCAAGGCGCAGATGCTGGAGCTGTCCAGCCTGGTCGGCGACCTGCTGGAGCTGGCCCGCCCCGACGAACGCGAACCGGCGCGCGAGCGGGTCGCGCTGCACGAGACCGTCGAACGCGCCGTCGAACGCGCCCGCCTGCGCGGCCCCGGCCTGCGCGTCGAGGCCGACACGACCCCCTGGTACGTGCTGGGCGACCCCGGCCAGCTGGAACGCGCCGTGGTGAACCTGCTGGACAACGCCGTGAAGTTCAGCCCGCCCGACGGCACGGTGGAGGTGCGGCTCAAGGACGGGGAGCTGACCGTGCGCGACCAGGGCCCCGGCATCCCCGCCGACGAGCTGCCGCACGTGTTCGAACGGTTCTGGCGGTCGCCGTCGGCGCGCAGCCTGCCCGGTTCGGGGCTGGGGTTGTCGATCGTCGCGCGGGTCGTGGCCGAGGCCGGGGGACGGGTGACGCTGGAGCCCGCCGACGGCGGCGGGACCCTGGCGCGGATGCGGCTGCCGGGCGGCCCCGCGCTCGACTGATCCGGCCCGCCCACCCCAACGATCTTGATTCTCATCCGGCGTTAATCGAGCCCTCAGGGCACTCCCACCCCGGCTCGCGACGGTGGTCGCATGAATCACCCGATCACCGAACGGGACGCCCCGGCCGGTCCGCCGCCGACGACCTCCGGGGTCGGCGCGCGCAACCGTCTCGTCGAGGTCGTCGTTCCCGTCTTCAACGAGGAGCACGTCCTGGAGGCCAGCGTGCGGCGGCTGCACGCCTACCTGTCGGGCACGTTCCCGTATCCGTTCCGCATCACCGTGGCCGACAACGCCAGCACCGACCGCACCTGGCGGGTCGCCGAGCGGTTGGCGTCCGAGCTGCCGCACGTGCGGGCCGTCCACCTGGACCGCAAGGGGCGCGGGCGCGCCCTGCGGCAGGTCTGGGGCGACAGCGACGCGCACGTGGTCGCCTACATGGACGTCGACCTGTCCACCGATCTGGACGCGTTCCTCCCGCTGGTCGCGCCGCTGATCTCCGGGCACAGCGACCTGGCGATCGGCAGCCGCCTGACGCGCGGCTCGGCGGTGGTGCGCGGCCCCAGGCGGGAGGCGATCTCCCGTGCCTACAACCTGCTGCTGAGAACGGCGCTGGCGGCGCGGTTCAGCGACGCCCAGTGCGGTTTCAAGGCGGGCCGCACCGAGATCGTCCAGGCGCTGCTGCCGCAGGTGGAGGACCAGGAGTGGTTCTTCGACACCGAGCTGCTGCTGCTCGCCGAACGCAACGGGCTGCGCATCCACGAGGTGCCGGTCGACTGGGTCGACGACCCCGACAGCCGCGTGGACGTGCTGCGCACCGCGCTGGACGACCTGCGCGGCATGGCGCGGGTGGGGCGGCGGATGCTGACCGGCGCGTTCGGCGCGCCCGTGCGCGGCCGGTCCCGTCCCGAACTGCCCACCGGCATGGCGCGGCAGCTGCCGGTCTTCGCCGTCATCGGCGTCATCAGCACGGTCGCGCAGCTGGTGCTGTTCGTGCTGCTGCGGACGGTGATGGGGCCGCTGTGGGCCAACGCCGTGTCGCTGGTGGTCACCGCGGTCGGCAACACCGCCGCCAACCGGCGCTTCACGTTCGGGGTGACCGGGACGCGGGGGGCGTTCCGGCACCAGGTCGAGGGCGGGCTGGCGTTCCTGATCGGCCTGGCGCTCAGCACCGGCGGGCTGGCCCTGCTGCACGCCCTGGCCCCCGGCTCCTCCCGGGCCGTGGAGCTGCTCGCGCTGGTCACCGCCAACGGCCTGGCCACGCTGGTCCGCTTCCTGCTGATGCGGGCGTGGATCTTCCACCCGCGGCGGCTGCGCCGCGCGACCGCCGCGACGACCGCGACCGAGACGGGGGAACCGACCCGATGACCGCCCAGACGATCACCACCGGACGGGCGGCGGCCCCGCCCGTTCCCGATCCGGCCCGCCCCCGGTGGGCGGGGCCCGCCCTCGCGGGCGTGCTGCTGCTGGCACTCCTGCTGTACGCCTGGGGGCTGTCGGCCAACGGCGACGCCAACGCCTACTACTCGGCGGCGGTCAAGAGCGCGACGCAGAGCTGGAAGGCGTTCTTCTTCGGGTCGCTGGACGCCGGGTCGTTCATCACCGTGGACAAGCCGCCGATGGCGCTGTGGCTGATGGCCCTGTCGGCGCGGGTCTTCGGGTTCAACACCTGGAGCGTGCTGCTGCCGCAGGCGCTGGCCGGGGTCGCGGCCGTGGCGCTGTTGCACGCCACGGTGCGGCGGGGGTTCGGCGAGGCCGCCGGGCTGGTCGCGGCGCTGGCGCTGGCGCTCACCCCGATCACCGTGGCGATCAACCGCGACAACAACCCCGACACGCTGCTGGTGCTGCTGCTGGTCGCGGCGGCCTGGGCGACCCAGCGCGCGGTGGCGACCGGGCGGCTGCGGCCGCTGCTGCTGGCGGCGTTCCTGGTGGGGTGCGGCTTCAACACCAAGATGCTCCAGGCGTTCCTGGTGCTGCCCGCCCTGGCGCTGGTCTACCTGCTGGCGGCGCGCCCGTCGCTGCCGCGCCGCATCGGGCACCTGCTGGCCGCCGGTGTGACGCTAGCGGTGTCGAGCTTCTGGTGGATGCTCGTCGTCGACCTGATCCCGGCCGGTCAGCGGCCCTACGTCGGCGGCAGTACCGACAACAGCGTGTGGGACCTGGTCATCGGCTACAACGGCCTGGGCCGGATCCTCGGTCAGGGCGGCGGCGGACCCGGCGGGGGCCGCGGCGGCGCGAGCTTCGGCGGCGCGTCGGGCGCGGGCCGGTTGTTCAACGACATCATGGGCGGCCAGATCTCGTGGCTGCTGCCGTTCGCGGTGATCGCGCTGGTGGCCGGGCTGGTCCTGGTGGCCCGGCGGGGCCGCACCGATCCGAAGTTGGCCGCGCTGGTGCTGTGGGGCGGCTGGCTGGCGGTGCACTACGCGGTGTTCAGCTTCGCCCAGGGCACCTTCCACCCCTACTACTCCACCGCGATGGCCCCGGCGATCGCGGCGTTGACCGGCGCGGGCGCGGTGCTGCTGTTCGGCGCCTACCGAAGGTCGGCCCGGTGGGCGTGGGTGCTGCCGTCGGCGGTGGCCGTGACGGGCGCGTGGGCGTTCGTGCTGCTGAGCCGGACGCCGTCGTGGAACCCGTGGCTGCGCTGGGTGGTCGTGGCGTGCACCGTGCTGGCGGTGGCGAACCTGGCGGCGGCCCGCCTCACCCGCCGCGCGGGGCTGCCGGTGATGGTCGCCGGCCTGGTCATGGCGCTGCTGGCCGCGCTGTCGGGGCCGGCCGCGTACGCGGTGTCGGCGGCGTCCTCCCGGGTGAACGGCACCAACCCGCTGGCGGGCCCGACCACGGGCCGGGGCTTCGGTCCGGGCGGTGGCGGCCAGGGCCGGATGGTCGGCCGCGACGGCTCGGCGGAGGTGATGCCGCGCTTCCCGGGCGGCCAGGCGCCTCCCGGCGGTATGCGCGACGGGGAGGGCCGGCGCTTCGGCGGCCCCGGCGGGCAGCTCGACCAGAAGATGATCTCCTACCTGGAGAAGAACCGGGGCTCGGCGCGGTGGCTGGTCGCGGTCTCCAGCGCACAGCAGGCGTCCTCGCTGATCCTGCGGACCGGTGAGCCCGTGATCGCCATGGGCGGCTTCACCGGCGGTGATCCGGCGATGACCGTCGCCAAGCTCCAGCGGTACGTCGAGCGGGGCGAGCTCCGCCACGTCCTCGTCAACGGCCAGGGCGGCGGCTTCGGGCCCGACCGCGGGAACTCCGAGGTGACCGCGTGGGTGCAGCAGCACGGCACCCTCGTGTCCGCCGGCGAGTACGGCGGCACCTCCGACAGCGGCGCCCAGCTGTACCGGCTGAGCTGAACGGGGGAGTGGACCAATGATCGTCACCGTGAGGCGACGGCGCCCGGCCCTGCTGGTACTCCTGGCGGCGACCGCCGTGCTGTACCTGTGGGACCTGGGCGCGTCCGGGTGGGCCAACCCGTTCTACTCGGCCGCCGTGCAGGCGGGGGCCACGAGCTGGAAGGCGTTCTTCTTCGGTTCCTCCGACGCGGCCAACGCCATCACCGTCGACAAGACCCCGGCCTCGCTGTGGCCGATGGCGCTGACCGCCCGGATCTTCGGGGTGGGTTCCTGGAGCATCCTGGTGCCGCAGGCGCTGATGGGCGTGGCGTCCGTCGCGACCCTCTACGCGGCCGTGCGGCGGTCTCTGGGCCGCACCCCCGCCAGCACCGGCCCGGCCCTGCTGGCCGGGGCGGCGCTGGCGGTGACGCCGGTCGCGGCGCTGATGTTCCGGTTCAACAACCCGGACGCGCTGCTGGTGCTGATGCTGACGCTGGCCGCCTACGCGTTGGTGCGGGCCCAGGAGCACGGCGCGACGCGGTGGCTGGTGCTGTGCGGCGCGTTCGTCGGGCTGGGGTTCCTGGCCAAGATGATGCAGGCGTTCCTGGTGGTGCCGGTGTTCGCGCTGGTCTACCTGGCGACGGCCCCGGTGCCGCTGCTCCGCCGCCTGGGGCAGCTGCTGGCGGCGGGCGCGGCGATGCTGGTCGCCGGAGGCTGGTGGGTGGCGATCGTCGCCCTGGTGCCGGGGAGCGCGCGTCCCTACATCGGCGGTTCCCAGAACAACAGCGTCCTCGAACTGGCCCTCGGCTACAACGGGCTGGGGCGCCTGAACGGCGACGAGGTCGGCGGGCTGGGCAACCTCGACCAGGACGCCGGGTGGGCCCGGATGTTCGGCGCGGCCAACGGCGGCCAGATCTCCTGGCTGCTGCCCGCCGCGCTGGTCCTGCTGGTGGCCGGGCTGTGGGCGACCCGCCGGGCCGCCCGCACCGACGCCCTGCGCGCCGGGCTGCTGACGTGGGGCGGCTGGCTGCTGTTCACCGCCGCCGTGTTCAGCCTGATGCGGGGCATCTACCACGAGTACTACACCGTGGCGCTCGCCCCGGCGGTGGCCGCGACGGTCGGGCTCGGCACGGCCTCTTTGTGGGAACGCCGCCGCGGCGTCCCCGCGGTGGCGGTGCTGGCCGCGACCGTCGCGGTGACCGCGCTGTGGGCGTTCGTCCTGCTGGGCCGCACCCCTGACTGGAACCCGTGGCTGCGGCCCGCGGTCCTGATCGGCGGTGTCGGAGCGGCGGCGGTGCTCGTCTCGGTCCACTACCTGAGACTGCCGGGACGGGCCGCGGCGGTGTCGGCCGTCGTGGCGGCGGGGGTGGCACTGGCGGCCCCCACCGCCTACGCCGTCGACACGGTGCGCACCCCGCACACCGGGGCGATCGTGACGGCGGGTCCCCGCACCTCCTCCGGCCCCGGCCGCTTCGGCGGCCCGCGCGACGGCACGGCCGCCCGCGCCGACGGAAGACCGCCCGCCGGTCGTTTCGCGCCTCCTCCGGGAGGTGACGGCATGCGGGACTCCCGCGGTTTCCGGGGCCAGGGCGGGCGCGGACCGGGCGGCCTGCTGAACGCGACCACCCCCGGCGCCGAGGTGACCAAGGCGCTGAAGGAGAACGCCGGCGCCTACACGTGGATCGCCGCGACGGTCGGCTCCAACAACGCCGCCGGATACCAGCTGGCCACCGGCCTGCCGGTGATGGCGGTCGGCGGTTTCAACGGCACCGACCCCGCACCGACGCTGGAGCGGTTCAAGGAGCTGGTGCGGGCCGGGCGCGTGCACTACTTCATCGCGGGCGGCGACAACGCCGCGCGCCGCGCCACCAGCGGCAGCGACGCCGCCCAGAAGATCAGCGAGTGGGTGGCCGCGACGTTCCCCACCCGCACGGTCGGCGGGGTGACCCTTCATGACCTGACCCAGGGCTGAACACGGCGGTCGGCGGCGTCGATCCCCCATCCTCCCCTCCCCGCTCTTCAAGGCGGGCCTCCGCTACGCCCCCCAGGGCATGCCGGACACGCTTGGCACCCGGCGTTGTGCGGCGATCGCGACAGCTCTCAGGATGGGGCTCCGTAGCAGGTGGCCATCGCGGCGGCGCGGTCGCGCAGGGAGGCGCGCAGCGACTGTGGGGCCAGGGCTTCCGCGTCCGCGCCGAGCTGCCACAGCGCCCATTCGGCGTGTCGTGAATCCTGGAAGCTCACCTCCAGCCGCAGCCAGCCGTCCGCGTCGGGTTCCTCGGCGTGGACGGCCAGCGCGGTGCCCACCAGCTCCTCCCGTCGCGCCGGGTTCACGCGTGCCAGCACGGTGATCTGGTCGCCGCCCGTCCGGAACCGCGTGCTGCGTTCCTGCCAGGCCCGGTCCAGGTCGACCCGGTCCGGTCGCTGTGCGGGTTCGGCGAGCTCCTCGGCGGCCAGGATCCGGGACAGCCGGTAGGTGCGGTCCGCGCCGGACCTCGTGGCCAGCAGGTAGCCCTGGTCGCGTACGGTGACCAGGCCGATCGGGTCCACCGTGCGCCACTTCGGGGTCTGGTCCGTGGCCGCGTAGCGGATGCGGAGCCGGTGTCCGGCGAGCACCGCGCGCCGGACCTCGGCCACGATCGCGTCGGACACGTCCTCGGTGACCATCCGGCGTGCGAGCAGATCGATCTCGGGATCGATGAGCAGTCGCCGGGCGGCGTCGGCCGCGGTGTTCCGGTAGCCGTCGGGCAGCGCGTCGACCACCTTGAGCATGGCCGAGGCGAGCGCCGAGCCGAGACCGAACGCCTGCGCGCCGCGCCGCGACCCGGCGATCAGCAGGGCGAGGGCCTCGTCCTGGTTCAGGCCGGTGAGCTCGGTCCGGAAGCCGGGCAGCAACGCGAACCCGCCGTGCCGGCCGCGTTCGGCGTAGACCGGGACACCGGCCGCGGACAGCGCCTCGATGTCGCGCAGCACGGTGCGGGTGGAGACCTCCAGCTCGCGGGCCAGCGCGGATGCCGACATCTGACCGTGCTGGCGCAGCAGCAGCACCAGCGATACCAACCGGTCGGCGCGCATGCGGGAACGCTACAGGAATACATGACACAGGATGTCGTGATTTGCCGAGAGGCTTATCACCACGGCGTCAGGGACGTCCGTACTCCCCATGAATCGAATGGAGCCAATGATGCAGCGAACGACGGTCAACCCGGTGACGTGGTCGGTGGAGATGGGATTCAACCAGGGCGAGGTCGTCTCCGGGCACACCCGGACCCTGTACTGCTCCGGGCAGACCGCGATGAGCAGCGACGGCAAGCCCCAGCACGCCGACGACATGGCGGCGCAGCTGGCGCTGAGCCTCGACAACCTGGAGGCCGTTCTCGGCGAGGCCGGCATGTCCCTGGAGAACCTCGTCCGGCTCAACGTCTACACCACCGACGTCGATCTGCTCTTCCAGCACTACGGCGTGCTGGCGTCGCGGCTGGGCGCCGCCAAGGTGGCGCCGACCACCACGATGCTCGGGGTGACACGGCTGGCGATCCCCACCCTGATGGTCGAACTCGAGGGAATCGCCGTCGCGTGACGCGACCTCGCCGCCTCCGGCAGGGCTGCCGGAGGCGGCGCCAACGGCAGGCCAATGGCAGGCAGGTGATCTCCGGTGCTCAGAATGGTGACGATCGGCGTCTATGGCTTCGACGGCGACTCCTTCCTGCAACGACTACGGCACGCGGACGTCCGCGTGCTGCTCGACGTACGTCAGCGCCGCGGCGTCCGCGGTCCCGAGTACGCCTGGGCGAACTCACTCCGGCTACAGGCGGCCCTCGCCCAAGCCCGGATCGCCTACGAGCACCACCCCGAACTCGCCCCGACCACCGAGTTGCGCCGGCTCCAGTACGCCGAGGACGACTGCCAAGGGGTCGGCAAGCGCTCACGCCGCGAGCTCGCCGCCGAGTACACCCGCCGCTACACCACCGAGATCCTCGACAGAGCCGACCTCACGTCCCTCGCGTCGGCCCTGCCGAACAGCGGAACCGCAGCGCTGTTCTGCGTCGAACGCGACCCGGAAGCCTGCCACCGCTCGCTGATCGCCCAGCGCCTGACCGAACGACACCACATCACGATCGAGCACCTGCGCCCGTTGTGACGGACGAGTTGAAGGCCAGGCGGTTTTCCTGTGGTCCGGCCGCGCCTCCCTTGCCCGGGGGCAAGGGAGGCGTTCATCTTGCTATCGGCCCGACTCCGGATGTACCGACCCGGCATCGTCACCGACGGTTCTTTCCGTGGTCAGTTCGTTGGGCTGGTGGCGAGCGGGCGCGCTGTGAAGGTCGGCCGGACCCAGCCACGTTGTGAGAGCTCTCCGGAGAGTGTCTGGTTCTGGACGCTCGCCGGTGCGGGTGACCCAGGCGACAGCTGGTGAACGCGGCCGTTCCCGAGGTCGAGATCCGGCATCCGCCCGCCGAGAAGGTCGTCCGTCCCCTCCGTCGGATACCTGATGTCGGTCGCGGTGATCTCATCGGTCAGACGCAGCCGTACCTCGTCGATGCCGATGAGATCGCCCAGCACCCCGCGCAGGGCGGGGTTTGGTCGCCCACCCGCCAGAGTGCGGTCTGGGCGCGGGTGTTCCACAGGACGCGGGCGGCGGCCGGAACACGGGGTGGGTCGGGAGCCGTCCGGTCACCTCCGAGACGCCTCCGCGAGTGGGACGGTCCGGCGGGCCGTCCCCAGGTTGACCAGCAGTCCGACCATGCTGATCGCCGCGGCGGCCAGGCCGAGGCGGGCGGGTGCCAGCCCGCCCTGCGCCAGGCCGCCGAGCCCGCCGCCGACCGCGACCCCGACGTAGATCGCCGAGTTGTTCAGCCCGAGCAGCACCGCCGACGCGGCCGGTGCCCGTTCCACCAGGCGGCTCTGCTGCGGGACGATCGGCGGGGAGACGCACACTCCCCACAACACCGCCCACACGGTCGCCGCCGCCAGATCGGTGATGATCAGCGGGCTGACGGCCAGCAGCACGGCGGCGGCGCCGAGCCCGGCGGACACGACCGTCCGGGGCGGGTGGCGGTCGGCGAGCCGCCCGGCCATCGCGTTGCCCGCCATGTTGCCGACGCCCCAGGCCAGCAGGACCACGGTCAGCCGCGTGGCCGAGCCGCCGGTGGCGCCCTTCAGCGCGGGCCCGATGTAGGTGTAGAGCAGGTGGGTGCCGGCCAGCGCCAGCACGGTGACGGCGAGCATGCCGAACGCCCAGGGCTCGCGCAGCGGGGCCAGGCGTGCGCGCAGCCCGTCGGACGGCAGCGAGATCGGCGGCAGGGCCACCGCGACGCCCGCCGCCGCGACCACGCCGAGCGCGGCCACGGCCCACAGGGTCAGCCGCCAGTCGGCGCCGCCGATCAGGGTGCCCGCGGGCAGCCCGAACGCGATGGCCAGCGTGAGCCCGCCCATGACGAAGGCCAGCGCCCGGCCCCGCCGTTCCGGCGAGGCGATCTCGGCGGCGGCGCTGAACGCCGCCGCGCCGATCAGCCCGGCCCCGGCCGCCGTGACGATCCGGGCCGCCATCACGGTCCCGTACGTCGGGCCGAGCGCGGTCGCGGCGTTGCCCACGACGAAGATCGCCAGTGCCAGCAGCAGGGCGCCGCGCCGGTCCATCGCGCTGGTCACCGCGCCCAGGATCGGCGCCGACACCGCGAACGCCAGCGCGAAGCCCGTGACGAGCTGACCGGCGGCCGCGACGCCGACCCCGAGGTCGGCGGCGATCTGCGGAAGCAGCCCGGCGATGACGAAACCGTCGGTGCCCACCGCGAAGAGAGCGGTCGACAGCGGCAGCAGCCGCCGGAGGAGTGTCCTGTCCGATGTTCCCGTCCTTGGGTCGGGTGATGTGCCCGGCAAGCGTCACCGTCGGCGGTTTCCACCCGATTTCCCGCCGCTTTCCGGCCTTTCCCGGGCGGTAGCCTGGGCGCGTGCGATTCGGGGTGCTCGGTCCGCTGACGGTGGACACGACCGACGGCACACCGGTCGCGGTGCCGCGGGCCGACGTTCGGGAGCTGCTGGCCGTCCTGCTGGCGCACGAGGGTTTCCCGGTCCCGGTCGAACGCCTGATCGCCGACCTGTGGCCGGAGACGCTCCCGGCGAACCCGGTGAACGCGCTGCGGATCCGGGTGTCCCGGCTGAGACGGCTCCTGGAGGACGCCGAGCCCGGAGGACGCGCGCTGGTCGGGCACGACCCGGCCGGTCACCGATTGTGCGTGCCGGGGGAGCGCTCGCTGGGGGAGCGCTCGCTGGGGGAGTCGCTCGACACCGGTCGCTTCCATGCGCTGCTCGGCAGGGCCAAGAGCGCCGCGGATCCGTGGACCCGCGCGGGGCTGCTGTCGGACGCGTTGGCGCTGTGGCGCGGCCCGGCGTTCGCCGGTTTCCAGGACGCGCCCTTCGCGCGTCCGACCGTCCAGCGGCTGACCCAGCGGCGGATCGCGGCCGTCGAGGACCTGGCCGAGACGCGGCTCGACCTCGGCGAGCACGAGACGGTGGCCGCCGACCTGGCCGAATGGGAGCAGCGGCACCCGGAACGCGAACGGCTCCGGGCCCTGCGGATGCGCGCCCTGTACCGCGCCGGACGGCCGGGGGAGGCGCTGGCGGTCTACGACCGGTACCGCCGCTGGCTGGCCGACGACCAGGGCCTCGATCCGGGACCCGAGCTGGCCGCGCTTCAGCGGGCGGTCCTGTCCGCCGACCCGGCGCTGGATCCGCCTCCGGCCCGTCCCCGCACGAACCTGCCCGCGCCCCTCACCGAGCTGATCGGCCGGGACGCCGCGCTCGCCCGCGTGCTCGCCGCCCTGGACACCGCCCGCCTGGTCACGCTGACCGGGCCCGGCGGCGTGGGCAAGACCCGCCTGGCGCTGGCCGCCGCGGCACGGCCGGACCCCGCCTTCCCCGACGGTGTGTGGCTCGTCGAGCTGGCGGGCCTGTCCGGTGCCGACGCGGTCGCCGAGGCCGTGATGGCGGTGCTCGGCCTCCGGGAGAACACCATGCTGGGGCCGGTCCCGGCGGGCGAGCCGATGGACCACGTCGACCGGCTCGCCGCGTTCCTGCGCGGCAGGCGGATGCTGCTGTTGGACGACTGTGAGCATGTGGCCGCACCGGTGGCCGAGCTGGTCGCGGCGGTGCTGCGCGCGGCGCCGGGCGTCCGGGTCCTGGTGACCGGCCGCGAGCCGCTCGGAGTGCCCGGCGAGGTGCTGCTGCCCGTCGCGCCGCTGGAACCGCCCGAGCCCGGGGCCGACGAGCGGCGGGTCCGCGAGTCCAGCGCGGTGCGCTTGTTCTGCGCCCGCGCGGCGGACGCCGATCCCGCGTTCGCGCTCGACGCGTCGAATGCCAGGGCCGTCGCCGAGCTGGTGCGCGGCCTGGACGGTCTGCCGCTCGCGCTGGAGCTGGCCGCCGCCAGGGTGCGGGCGCCGGGCGTCCACGAGCTCGCCGCCCGGCTCGACGACCGGTTCAGCCTGCTGGCGGCCGGGAACCGGGGCGCGCCCGCCCGGCAGCGGACGCTCAACGCCCTCCTCGACTGGAGCTGGGAGCTGCTGACCGATCCCGAACGGACCGTGCTGCGCCGCCTGGCCGTCCTGGACGGCGGCCCGCTCGCGGCGGCCGAGGCCGTCTGCGCGGGCGCGGGCATCGCCGGGGGCGAGGTCGCCGCCGTCCTGGCGCGGCTGGTCGACCGGTCGATGGTCGCCGTGGCGGGCGACCGGCGCTACCGGCTGCTGGAGACCGTCGGCGTCTACGCCATGGCACGGCTCACCGAGGCCGGCGAGGTGGAGGCCACGCGCCGCAGGCACCGCGCCTACCATCTGGCGCTGGTGACGGACGGCCTGCCCGGACTGTTCGGCCCGGAACAGGCCGCCCACCTCAGACGCCTCGACGCCGAACACCGCAACCTGCACTGCGCCCTGGAGGACGCCGTCCGCCACGGCGACGCCGAGGACGCACTGCTGCTCGTCGACGGCCTGGCCTGGTCGCTGCTGCTGCGCGGTCGCGTCCGGCAGGCCGCCCGCTGGACCGACCGCGCCCTCGGCGTTCCCGGGGACGCCCTGCCCGCCCTCCGGGCACGCGTGCACTGCTGGCAGGTCGGCATCGCCGCGCTGCTGGACGTCGAGCACGACGTGGTGGCCCGCGCCCGCACGGCGCTGGCGCGGTTCCGGGACGCCGACGACCCGCTGGGCCTGGCCATGGCGCGGTGGTTCCTGGCCTACGTGCTGCTGCACACCGGCCATCTGGACGCCAGCGAGGAACTCGCGGCCGGTGCGGCGGACGGCTTCCGCGCGCGGGGGCATACCTGGGGCATCGCCGTCACGACCGCCCTGCGCGCCAACCACGCCCTCGCCCGGGACGACCTGGACACCGTCGCGGACGCCTCCGAACAGGCCCTGGCCCTCTTCCGTTCCCTCGGTGACCGGGGCGGCGAGTTGCTGACCGTCCACCCGCGCGCCGCGCTCGCCGAGGTGCGCGGCGACCACGGCGAGGCCGAACGGCTGCACCGCGAGGGCCTGGCGCTGGCCGAGGACCTCGGCATGTGGGCGGAGCGCCTGTCCGGACTGGGCCGGATCGCACTGCTCCGCGGTGACCTCGGCGCGGCACGCGAGCTGTACGAGCGCGCACGCCGGATCGCCGCCGAGCACGGCTTCCGGCCCGGCGAGATCCACGCCGAATTCGGCCTGCGACAGATCACCCGCCGCACCCACGCGCAAGCGGCGGGGGTCATCGCCTCCAGAACAGGAGGTGAGTGACGCCGCTGGGGCTCGGTACCGCCTCCAGGTGGAAGCGGTCCAGCAGGTCGTCAGGGCTTTCCCACAGCCGTTCGCCTCGGCCGAGGTCGACGGGCGCGACGGCGATGTGCATCGTGTCGACCAGGTCGGCATCGAGGAACCCGCGGATGGTGGCGACCCCTCCGCCGAGGCGCACGTCCCGGCCGTCGGCGGCCTGCTTCGCGCGTGCCAGTGCCTCGGCCGGTGTCGCGTTGAGGAAGTGGAAGGTGGTGTCGGCCAGGGTGAAGGACGGGCGTTCGTGGTGGGTGAGCACGAAGACCGGCGTGTGGAACGGCGGGTTGTCCCCCCACCACCCTTGCCACTCGTGGTTCTCCCAGGGGCCGCGCTGGGGGCCGAACTTGTTGCGACCCATGATCTCCGCCCCTATGTCGCGGGTGTGGTCGCGGGTCATGAGGTCGTCCAGGCCGCGAGTGCCGCCGGGGTCGGTCCGGTTCACCCAGCTCGCGGTGGCGCCCGCCCAGGACCAGAGCGGGGCGGGGTCCGCGTGGCCGAAGGGCCGCTCCAGGCTCTGCCCCTCACCGGCGCCGAACCCGTCCCGCGACACGTTGAAGCAGTGCACCCTCAACAGCTGCGACATGCATCCTCCTTGGGAAGCTGACAAGCGACTTCTGTGACGGGACGCCCAGGCCGGGCGCCCCTTCGGGAGGGAGTCGGAACAGCGGGGGGATTCTTGCGGTCCGGCACCGCAAGAACGCGGCACCGGCAACGACCCCAGGGTGAACGGCGCCGCAGGGGCGCCGCCCGACCATCGAAGGAAACGACGTGCAGTTCCTGTTGATCATGTATGGCAACCCGCGGATCTGGGACGCGCTGACCGAGGACGAGCGCCACGAGGTGATGAGCGGCCACGGCGCGTTCATGGAGACCGTCACCGGGACCGGGGAGATGATCGGCACCGTCGCGCTGGCCGACCCGTCGCAGAGCGCCGTGGTCAGGGTCCGGGGCGGCGTCCCGGCGGTGACGGACGGGCCCTACCTGGAGTCCAAGGAGTATCTCGGCGGCTACTACCTGGTGGAATGCGACAGCAGAGAGCGGGCCCTGGAGTTGGCCGCGCTCATTCCCGACGCCGGTGTCGAGGGCCTGGGCGTCGAGGTGCGGCCGGTGGTCTTCGCCAGCACGGCCGACGGCTGAGCACGCGATGAAGTTCCTGCTGAACCTCTACCTGAACGCGGCGGACCTGCCGGGGGAAGGGCCGGACCACGAGGAGTTCCTGGGCGCCGCCGCGCGAACAGGGGAACTGATCAGCGGTCACGCGTTCGCCGATCCGTCCATCAGCGCCGTCGTCCGGGTTCGGGACGGCGTGGTGGCGGTGAGCGAGGGCCCGTACCCGCGGGCATCGGACCATGTCGCCGTCCAGTACCTCGTCGACTGCGAAAGCCGGGAACGCGCCCTGGAGCTGGCCGCGCTGATACCGAGCGGTCGGGCCGGCGGCGTGGAGGTGCGGCCGGTGATGGACTCGGCCGGGATGGAGATGTGAGCGGGAGCGAACGCTTCGGGGACCTGCTGCGCGCACTGGCGCCGCAGGTCCTCGGCATGCTGCTGCGCCGGTACGGCGGGTTCGAGGAATGCGAGGACGCGGTCCAGGAGGCGCTGCTCGCCGCGACGGTGCAATGGCCCGCCGACGGCGTTCCGGAGAACCCGCGGGCCTGGCTGGTCACCGTCGCCTCCCGCCGCCTGGTCGACCAGGTGCGCGGTGAACAGGCGCGCCGTCGGCGGGAGGTCACCGCGGCGGTACGGGAGGCACCGGACGCCGATCTCGCACCGGCGCCCGGCGACGAGAATCCGGCAGATCGGGACGACACGCTCACGTTGCTGTTCCTGTGCGGTCATCCGGCGCTGACGCCCGCCTCCCAGGTGGCGCTCACGCTGCGCGCCGTCGGCGGGCTCACCACCGCCGAGGTGGCTCGGGCGTTCCTCGTGCCGGAGGCCACCATGGCGCCGCGGATCAGCCGCGCCAAGCAACGGATCAAAGCCGTCGGCGCGTCGTTCGCGACGCCGACCGCCCAGGAGTGGGCCGAACGGCTGGACGCCGTCCTGCACGTGCTCTACCTGATCTTCAACGAGGGCTACACCGCCAGCTCCGGCCCCGACCTGCACCGCGCCGAGCTCACCACGGAGGCGATCCGGCTCACCCGCATGGTGCACCGGTCCCTGCCGGACGACGGCGAGGTGGCGGGGCTTCTGGCGCTGATGCTGCTGACCGACGCCCGCCGCGCCGCCCGCACCGGCCCGGACGGCGCCCTCGTGCCGCTGGCCGAGCAGGACCGGAACCGCTGGGACGCCGCCATGATCCACGAGGGCGCCGCGCTGGTCACCGCCGCCATGTCCGCCTCGCCCCTGGGTCCCTACCAGCTTCAGGCGGCGATCGCCGCGCTGCACGTCCAGGCGCCGCGGGCCGAGGACACCGACTGGGAACAGATCCGCGTTCTGTACGGGATCCTCGGCCGGATCGCGCCGAACCCGATGGTCACCCTCAACCACGCCGTCGCGGTCGCGATGACCCGGGGGCCGCAGGCCGGACTCGAACTGCTGGAAAGCCTGGACGGCGACCCCCGGATGGCCCGCCACCACCGCCTCCACGCCGTCCGCGCCCACCTTCAGGAACTGGCCGGAGAGTACGCCGCCGCACGGGAGAACTACCGGCTGGCGGCCCGGCGCACCACGAGCCTCCCCGAACAGCGCTACCTGCGGGACAGGGCGGGCGAGCTGGACCGATGACGGGGGGCCGGAAAAACCGGATGCGTTCACCGGCGGGCGCGGGTTACAACACCCCCATGGCCGACAGGCGAGAGCAGAAGCTGCCCGGCGGCAGGCACGTGGGCGGCGTCCGGATCGGTGACACCGTCCATCGTCCGGCGAACCCGTGGACGCCCGCCGTGCACGCCGTGCTGCACCATCTGGAACAAGCCGGTTTCCAGGGCGCACCTCGCGTCCTGGGCTTCGACGAGCAGGGCCGCGAGGTCCTCAGCTGGCTGCACGGCGCCACCATCGGAGAGCAGCACCCCTGGCCCTCCTGGCCGCACACCGACGACGCGCTGCGGCAGGTCGGCGCCTGGATGCGTCGGCTGCACGACACCACGGCCGACTTCGTGCCACCCCGCGACGCGCGCTGGTTCATCGACCGGCCCTGGCGCCCGGGACTGGTCATCGGTCACCAGGACGCCTCGCCCTACAACGTGGTGTGGGACGGCTCCGGCGCCCTGGTCGGCTTCGTCGACTGGGACACCGCGGGCCCCGCGACGCGGGAACTCGACCTGGCCTACACGGTGCTGACCTGGGTGCCGCTGGTCGCCCGCAGGGTCGCCGAGTTCCAGGGCTTCACCGCCTTCGAGGACCGGTCACGGCGCCTGCACCTCCTGCTGGACGCCTACGGCTACGACGGCGACCGGACGGTCCTGCGCGCGGCGCTCCTCGACCGGATCCGGCGGCAGGCGGCCGTCCAGCGCGCCATGGCCGACGACGGCCATCCCCATATGCGGTCCTTCGCCGAGGACCTGGATCAGGCCGCAGTGGAGATCAGCGCGCTGCCTGCGTCGTTCTGGCAGCCCTCGACGTCCTAGGGTCCCGGTGCCGGGAGAGGGCGCGCGGCTTCGGCTGCGAAGCCTGGAAACGGCGAAGCGGCTCGGCCCCGGTCTCGGGGCCGAGCCGCTGTGGCCCGTGCCATCGGTCAGTCGGCGCGGCGGATCGCGATGAACTGGGCGGCGGCGAACGCGCCCACCGTCCCCGCCTGCATGACGGCCCAGGTCGCACCGACGGCGTTCAGGTCGAGCCAGCCGGTGGCGACGGCGACGACGCTCAGCACGCTCCACAGCACGTTCATCTCGATCACGGCGTGGACGGCCAGGCGGGGAGCGCGGGCGGGCATCGAGAGCGCCGCCACGGCGATCGCGAAGACGACCAGGAAGGCGCCCAGGCCGCGGCCGACCGCGGCGTCCAGGCCGAGCAGGCGCTCCAGCGGGCCGGCCAGCGCCAGGTAGGCCAGGCCGTTGGCGCCGGTGACGACGGCGTCCACGCGCAGGGCCAGCTTGAGGAAGCGGCGTCCGTCGGCGAACAGGCTCGGGGTGGTAGCGGTCTCGGGGGCGGTGCGAACGGCCATGGTCATGGTTCCTTTCGAGGGGATGGTTCGAGGGAGGGGAGGGGGAGGGGGCGTCAGGCTCCGGCGGGGACCTTGTCGAGGAAGCCGTGGACCTCGCCGATCCGGCCGTCGGCGCCGAGCACCACGACGTCGAAACCGATGACGATCGGGTCCGCGCCCGCCGGGCCCAGGTGCCAGGTGAAGCGGGCGACGTCGTGGTGGGCGTCCACCGGGCCGCCGAGGGTGAACTCCAGCCCGGCGAACTGGCCCTGGACGGCGGCGATGGTGGCGTCCAGGTCGTCGCGGCCGTGCACGTCCACCAGCGGGTCGGTGTAGCCGACACCCTCGCTGAAGACCTCGGCGATGCGGTCCCGGCGGGCGGCCGGGTCGGTCTCGTTCCAGGCGGCGATGTAGCCGTCGACCAGCGCGTTCATGTCGTTCATCTCTTGCTCCCGGTGTCGTTCCTGCCGATGACCACAAAGCTACGGAGATGCCGACGACGGGGAATCAGTCGTCCTTAGGTACTTCTGGCGCCCTCTTTAGGCGTGCTGCTACCGAGACAGGGGTCGTTTCCTGGCTGAGGCCACGCGTTCCATGCCCTCACGTCTGGGTACGGCCCGTCCTCGGGTGCTTGTCTGCCCAGCTCAGCGGATCCCTTCGGGAGAGCCGACCCCATCTAGGATCAGTGGATGCGCATCACAGGAAGAGACGGTGTCGTCTTCGAGCTCCGCCCGGTGGAGTGGCAGTTCCCGGCGGGGACCGGTTACTGGGACGACCTGTGGCTGATCGTTGAAGGACGCGTCGACCTCGGCGAACGTTCCTGGTCCTTCCGTGATCCCGCTCTGACGATCACCAATGCCCGCTGGCTGGCCTACTGGCTGCGTCAGGTGGCCGCGGGGCAGGTCGCGCCGATCGACGCCCAGGACACGGTGGGGCACGGGCGGCGTGGAATCATTTTCAGCGAGCCCGCGCTGTCGTTCACGCTCCTTGAGCGCCGACAGGGTGAGGCGACCGTTCGCGCCCACTTCTACGCCGAGGCCGCGCCCCCCTGGCTCGACGCCGGCGGCGGAGCGTCCGTGGGGCTGGACGTCGACTTCGTCCTCGACCTCGACCAGCTGACCAGGGCCGCCGACGAATGGACCCGCGACCTCGACGAACTGCCCCCACGGCAACAGCCCTGAGAAGAGGCCGGCGTGACGACCATCCAGGAGCGGATGGAGACGCGCCCCCTCACCGTCCCTGTGCCTGAGGGACGCCTCGCGCCCGCGACCGGTCCCGTCGGATCAGTGGTCGCTTCCTCGGAACGAACGCATGACCAGCGTGATGATGAGCAGGAACGCCACGAGTGCGGTGACCGTGCGCACGATGTTGAAGTTCTCCCACCGCTGGAGGATCGCGGCGTGGTCGGGCGGGGGCGTGGTGACCGCCCATACCTTGATCTTCTGGTTGATCGGGACGTTGCCGAACCGGGTGACCAGGAACGACACCACCGCCAGCCCGCAGGCCGCACCGGCCAGCAGGCGCGGTGCGCCGCGCGTCAGCACCGCCAGGACGAGCGAGCTCAGCACGGCCAGGGCCATGGCCGTCTGCATGACGGGGCCGTTCATCTGCATCAGCGCCGAATGGAAGGTCAGGCGCACGTCCAGCGGGACCGCGTTGAAGGTGGTGGCGACGTTGGTCGCACCGTACCCGAACGCTCCCGCCAGCAGGCCGGTGGACAGCAGCGCCAGTCCGGCGACGAGCCGGGTCTTCATGGGGGGCTCCTCCGTGGTTGCGCGCGTCTCCCGCGCGGCCGGGGCCGCATCGGAGATCACTGGTTCAGGACACGGCCGGGGGTCCCGCCGTTATCTCCGACACGGCGTCAAAGTTAGCGATGATTGCTAATCTTGACAACATGTCCGAGATGGCGGTTCCCCGGCGCAGGCGGCGCCGTGCCGACGCCGACCGGAGCGCGGCCGCCGTCCTCCAGGCGGCCCAGCGGCTCCTGGCCGCCGAGCCCCACGCGAGCATCGAGGACATCGCCACCGCGGCCGGAGTCAGCCGCCAGACCGTCTACGCCCACTTCGCGAACAGGGACGCGCTGGTCAGCGCCGTGATCGACGCCATCACGGCCGAAACCGTCGCCGAGATGGACGCCGTGCCGCTGGACCAGGGAACCGCCGCCGAGGCCCTGCTGCGGCTGCTCAACGCAAGCTGGGGCTCCTTCCAGCGCTACACGCGACTGTTGAGCACCGCGACGGCGACCCCCGAGGAGGACCACTCTCGGCATCACGCGGTGAACGACCGTCTTCACCAGGTGCTCACCCGAGGACAACAGGCCGGAGAGTTCACCCGTGACCTGTCCGCGCCCTGGCTCGCCACGGCTGTCATCTCACTCGGCCACGCCGCGGCGGAGGCCGTGACCACCGACCGGATGACCTTCGCCGAAGCCACCGGCGCCCTCGCCCAGAGCATGCTGCGGCTGTGCGGTGTCGAGCCGTCGAGGATCCCCGAACTCGTGGACCGGGCCGTCGGCTGACGGCATCCGCGCATGCGCGGGCGCGGCGGGCGGAACGCCCCGCTACCCGCTGCCCGGTGGGAGACCTTAGGCTGCCGCCGGGAACGCGGTGAAGGGGTGACGGTGGCGAAGCAGCCGGAGACGATCGGTCCCTACGAGGTGTTGCGCCTGCTCGGTTCGGGCGGGATGGGCTCGGTCCACCTGGCGTTGGACGGGGAGGGCCGCACGGTCGCGGTCAAGGTGCTGCATCCCCACATCGCGGCGGAGTCCCGCGGGCTGGAACGCATGGAACGCGAGGTGGCGGCCATGCGGCAGGTCCGCCACCCGAACGTCGCCGAGATCGTCGACGCCGATCTCACCGGCGAGACCCCCTACCTGGTCACCCGGTACGTGCAGGGCCTGTCGCTGCACCGCGTCGTCGAGGAGCGGGGGCCGCTGGAGGGGGAGGCGCTGCGCGCGGTGGCGCGGGGGCTGGCCGAGGCGTTGCGGGCCGTGCACGCGGCGGGCGTCGTCCACCGGGACCTGACGCCGCGCAACGTGATGATGACCGACGGCCGCCCCGTCCTGATCGACCTGGGGCTCGCGGTCGCGCCGGAGGCCACGCGCATGACCCAGGGGGTGATCGGAACGCCCGGGTACATCGCTCCGGAGGTCTTCGACGGGCAGCGTCCCGGCCCGGCCGCCGACGTCTTCGCCTGGGGCGCGACGGTCGCGTTCGCCGCGACCGGGCGGCACTGCTTCCACGGCGCCACGACGCTGGAGGTCTTCAACCGGGTGCTGAACGGGGAACCCGACCTGGACGGCGTCCCCGCCGACCTGCTCGGGACCGTGACGGCGGCCCTGGCCAAGAACCCCGCCGAGCGGCCGCGGGCCGACACGCTGACCGGCGACGCCGCACCGACCCCACCACCAGCCCCACCACTGGCCCCGCCACCGGCCGCGCCGCCGCCTCGGCCCGCCGCGCCGTTGGAGCCGTTGCGGGCGCGGTTCCGGGAGACCATGCAACGCGATGACGCCGACGGCGCGGTGGCCGCCGCGACGGAACTGTGGCGCGCGGCCGTGGCGACCGAGGACCGCGCCGAGATCGCCGAGGGGCTGCGCGCCCTGGGCGAGGCGCTGGTGGCCAAGGACGACCACCACAACGCCTGGGCCAACTTCGAGCAGGGCCGCGCCCTGGCCGCCGAGGTCGGCCGCCGTCCCACCGAGGGCTGGTGCCTGTACGGCCTGGGCGTCTGCGCGGCCGCCTACAAGGACCACGCCCGCGCCGACCACGCCCTCCGGCACGCCATCACGATCGCCCTGGAGACCGGCGACCCGACGCTGGAGTCGTCGTGCGTGTTCGAGCTGGCGGTCATGGCCGAGAGCCGCCGTGACTTCCCGCAGGCCGAGTGGATGTACGACCGGCTGCGCCGGCTGTCGGCGGTGACCGGCAGGACCGAGGACCTGGCGCACGCGCTGCACGGGCTCGGGACCTGCGCGGTCGAGCAGCGCCGGCACGAGCGCGCCGAGGCGTTCCTGACGGAGGCGCTGCGCGTCGCCGAGGGGCTCGGCGACGCCGAGCTCCAGCACTGGATCGTCGACGACCTGCTCCGGGCCAGGCCGGGACGGCGGCACGGTGGGTAGGGAACGGAGCGAACCGAACACGGGGAGGACGACGATGACCGCACTGCTCGACGACGCCGCCATCACCGAACGCCTGGGCGGGCTGAACGGCTGGAGCCGGGAGGGCGACGAGATCCGCAGGGCGTTCGGGGCGCCCTCGTTCATGGCCGGGATCGACCTGGTCAACGCCGTGGCGCGGGCCGCCGAGGACGCCGACCACCACCCCGACATCGACATCCGCTGGACGACGGTCGCCTTCGCGCTGTCCACGCACAGCGCCGGGGGACTGACCGGCAAGGACTTCGACCTGGCCGCGACGATCGACCGGCTGGCCGCCGAGCACGGCGCGAAGTGACGCGGGAGGGGTGACGCGGGACAAAACGCGTTGCCCGCTCCGTGGGAGCCCTGCCAACCTGCACGAGGACGGCAGAGCCCCATGGAAGGGAACCGACGTGTCCACACTGCGCGTCACCGCGGAACGACTGACCATTCACCCCCACGACAACGCCGACGCCCTCGAACTCGCCCAGGTCGGGCTGTACCGGGCCGTCGTCGCCAAGGGTCAGTACCGCACCGGCGACTGGGCGCTGTACATCCCCGAGGGGGCGTTGCTGCCCGACGACCTGATCGCGGAGCTGGGGCTGACCGGCAGGCTCGCCGGGTCGGGCCGCAACCGCGTCAAGGCGGTGCGGCTGCGCGGTGAGCTGTCGCAGGGGATCGTCTGCGTGCCCGCGGCGGTGCGGGACGTCGACCTGGCCGCCGCGCACGCCGAGGGCCGCGACTTCGCCGGTGAGCTCGGGGTCACCAAGTGGGTGCCGCCGATCCCGGTGCACATGGCCGGCGAGGTGATCGCGGCCCCGGACCTGGTGCCGTGGATCGAGATCGAGGACGTCAAGCGGTATCCGGCGCTGTTCGAGGCCGGAGAGCCGGTGGTGGCCACCGAGAAGATCCACGGAACGGCGTGCGCGTTCACCCTGGCGGGCGGGGAGGAGTTCGTGTCCTCCAAGGGCTTCAGCGCCAAGCGCATGGCGATCCGGCGGGACCCGTCGAACCTGTACTGGCGGGCCGTGGAGACCCACGGCGTTCCCGAGGCCGCCCAGCGCATCGCCGCGCTGCTGGACGTCGACCGGGTGGCGGTGTTCGGCGAGGTCTACGGGCGCGGGGTGCAGGACCTGGCCTACGGCGCCGACGGCAAGAGCGACCGGCCCGGCTACGCGGTGTTCGACGTGGCGGTGTCGGCCGACGGCGGCTCGGTCCGCTGGCTGGACGCGGACGAGACGGCCCGGCTGCTGGGGGAGGTGGGGCTGCCCGCCGTTCCCCGGCTGTACGAGGGGCCGTTCGACACCGACGCGCTGATGGAGCTGGCCTCGGGGCGGGAGACCGTCTCGGGGTCGGGCGCCCACCTGCGGGAGGGGCTGGTCGTGCGCCCCGCCGTCGAGCGGTACAGCCCCGTCACCGGCGGCCGGGCGATCGGCAAGTTCGTCTCGCCCGCCTACCTGACGCGCAAGGGCGGCACCGAGTACGAGTGACCGGGCTCAGGAGCGCCGCGTCATCCAGACCGCGATCTGGGTGCGGGAGTTGAAGCCGAGCTTGCCCAGGATGTGCTCGATGTGGGAGTCGGCGGTGCGGCGGGAGATGACGAGCCGTTCGGCGATCTCCCGGTTGGACATGCCCTGGGCGACCAGTTCGGCGACCTGCCGTTCGCGCGGGCTCAACGGCGAGCCGCCGCAGGGCTCGCCGCGGGACGGGGCGAGCGCGGCGGTCTGGTCGAGGGCGTAGCCGACGGCGTCGGCGATCGGGGCGCGCAGGCCGTCCTGGAACGCCGCGTCGTAGCGTTCCTCCCCGACCAGCGCGAGGGCGGCCTCCTCGCAGGCGTCGCGGGCGGCCAGCAGCGCGGGGGCGCCGGCGGCCTGCGCGGCTCCGGCACGCGTCCAGCAGCCCTGGGCGGCGCCCAGTAGCCGGGCCGCGCGTTCGCCGTCGCCGTCCGCCATGGCCGCGCCCGCCAGCACGTCCAGCGCGGCGGCGGTGCCGGGCTGGTCGCCCAGCCGGTGTTTGACCTCCAGCGCGGCGCGGGCGTACCGCACCGTCGCGGGGACGTCGCCGCGGCTCTGCTCGGCCATGCTGCGGATGAGGTCGCAGAACGAGCGCGCCCACATCTCGCCGAGCGCCTCGCAGGGCCGCCGGGCGGCCGCCAGCTCCGTCACGGCCCGGTCGGGGTGGCCCTGGTGCAGCAGGCCCAGGGCCAGGCTGGTGCGGGCGAGGGTCTGCCCGACGCCGGTGTCGCCCGCCGCGCGGTGGGCGTCGATCGCCTCCCGGCACAGCGCGATGCCGCGGTCCAGGTCACCGCTCATGATCGCGGCGGTGGCGAGGGTGTAGACGGCGTAGGCGCGGGTGGCGGCCAGGCCGAGGGCCTCGGCGATCTCCCGGGCCTCGGCGGCGTGCCGCTCGGCGCGGGCGAAGTCGCCCTGGGGGACGGCCATCCAGCCGCGGACCCACAGCGCCCAGGCCCGTTCGGGGGTCGGGTCGGGGCACAGCTCCAGCAGGCGGCCCAGGAAGTGGCAGCCCTGCTTGAGGTGGCCGCTGGCCATCCAGTAGAAGCCCAGCTCGGCCGCGAGCGTCAGGCCCGCCCGGTGCTGGGCCGGGTCGGTCGCGCAGCGGGTCAGGGCGGCGGCGATGTCGGCGTAGTGGGGGTGCAGCCGCCCGCACCAGTCGAGCTGGTCGCGTCCGCCCCAGCCGGCGTTGCAGCGGCGGGCCAGGTCCAGGCAGTGGTCGCGGTGGCGGTGCAGCAGCGCGGTCTCCTGACCGGCGGCGCGCAGCCGGTCGCGCCCGTACTCGCGCAGCGTGTCCAGCATCGCGAACCGCACGCCGTCGGAGGTGTCGCGGCGCAGGACGATGGACTTGTCCACCAGCCCGATGAGCGGTTCCAGGACGTCGGTGAGCTCGTCCCCGGCGCAGACGTCCTCGGCGGACTCCAGGTCGAAGTCCCCGGCGAACACGCTGAGCCGCGCCCACAGCAGCCGTTCGGCGCCGGTGCACAGCTCGTGGCTCCACTCGATGGCCGACTGCAGGGTGTGGTGCCGCTGGTCGCTGATGCGGGCGCGCCTGCCCAGGATGCGGAACCGGTCGTCCAGCCGGGCGGCGAGCTGGGCGACCGACAGCACGCGCAGCTGCACCGCCGCCAGCTCGATCGCCAGGGGGATGCCGTCCAGGCGGCGGCACAGCTGGGAGGCGGCCTCCAGGTTGCCCTCCGACAGCGAGAACGTCGGGTCGGCGGCGGCCGCGCGGTCGGCGAACAGCAGCAGCGCGTCCTGCCACGGCTCGGCCGGGTCGGGCCCGCGGGGCGGCGGCGACGCCAGCGGCGGGACGGGGATCACGTGCTCGCCGGGGATGCCGAGCGGCTGGCGGGTGGTGGTCAGCACGCATAGCCGCGGGGCGGCCCGCAGCAGTGTCTCGGCCAGCAGGGTGCAGGCGTCGACCAGGTGCTCGCAGGTGTCCAGCAGCAGCAGCGCCCGCTGGTCGGCCAGGTAGTCGGCCAGGACCTCCAGCTGGGACCTGGCCGACTGGTCCTGGAGCCGCAGCGCCCGGCACACCCGGTCGGCCAGCAGGGTCGGGTCGTGCAGCGAGGACAGCTCCACCAGCCACACGCCGTCGGGGAACGAGGGGCGCGCCTCCTCGGCGACCCGCAGCCCCAGGCGGGTCTTGCCGACGCCGCCCACCCCGGTGAGGGTGACCAGCCGGGCCCGGGACAGGGCCTGCCGGACCAGGGCGAGCTCGGCTCCGCGGCCCACGAACGTCGTCACGTCGGCGGGCAGGTTCCCGGGCCGGCGCGCTGCTGCCAGACTAGACACGGCCACCTCGGTGCTCAGTCCCGGCCGGCCGGGACCTGCGTCGTCGTGGCGCTCATGGTAACCGGGCGTCCGCCCCCCGGTCACGGTTTGTTGATGTTCCCGTCACCGGGTGCGCCGCCGGAACAGCGGTCCCGACAGTGCCACCGAGGCCAGCAGCAGGACTCCGCACCAGGCCAGGGCGGTCCAGGGGCGGTCGCCGACCGGCTGGTCCAGCAGCAGGCCGCGCACGCTCTCGATGATCGGGGTGGCGGGCTGGTGCTCGGCGAAGCCGTGCAGCCAGCCCGGCATCGTGTCGACCGGCACGAACGCGCTGCTGGGGTAGGGCAGGAACAGCACGAAGAAGGTGAAGCCGCTGGCCGCCTCCGTCGTCTTGGCCACCAGGCCCACCGCGGCCGACACCGCCGACATCGCCACGATGAAGGCCACCAGCACGCCGAGGCCCGCCAGCCATCCCAGCGGGCCCGCGTCGGGGCGGAACCCGATCAGCAGGGCCACGGCCATCACCATGGCGGTGGACAGCAGGTTGCGCAGGGTGCTGGCGGTGACGTGCGCGGCCAGCAGCGCCGGGCCGCCGACGTCCATGGACCGGAAGCGGTCCACCACGCCCTGGGTCATGTCCTCGGCGACGCCGACGGCGGTGAGCGAGGCCCCGTAGGAGCAGCACAGCAGCAGGACGCCGGGGACGGCGTAGGTGACGTAGTCGGTGTCGGTGCGGATGGCGCCGCCGAAGATGTAGACGAACAGCAGCATCAGCAGCACCGGCAGCATGAGCGAGATCAGCAGCGCTTCCAGGTTGCGCATGCTCAGGCGCAGGCCGCGGCCGGCCAGCACCGGCCAGGCGAGAAGGTCAGACACCGGCGGCCTCCTTGGTCGTGCCGGTCAGGGTCAGGAAGACGTCGTCGAGGGTGGCCTCGCGGACGGCGAACGACTCGACCGCGGTGCGTCCGGGGTCGATCTCGTCCAGCAGGGAGCGCACGTGCGCGGCCGATCCGTCGGTGGCGACGGCGAGGGAACGGCGGGCCGAGTCCAGCTGCGTCACCCGGCCCCCGAGCGCGTGCAGCGCCGCCTCGAACGCGTCGGTGCTGGTGAGGACCATGGTCAGCTGGGCGGCGGCGACGCGGTCCTTGAGCTCGGCGGCGGTGCCCTCGGCGACGACGCGGCCACCGTCCAGCAAGGCGATGCGGTCGGCGAGCCGATCGGCCTCCTCCAGGTACTGGGTGGTCAGCAGGACCGTCACGCCGGTGGCGGTCAGTTCGCCGACCACCCGCCACATCGCCTGCCGGCTGCGCGGGTCCAGGCCGGTGGTGGGCTCGTCCAGGAACACCACCTCGGGGTCGGTGACCAGCCCGCACGCCAGGTCCAGGCGGCGGCGCATGCCGCCGGAGTAGGTGGCGACGCGCCGGTCGGCGGCGTCGGCCAGGTCGAAGCGCTCCAGCAGTTCGGCGGCGCGGCGGCGGGCCTGCGGGCGGGACAGCCGGCGCAGCCGGGCCATCATGCGCAGGTTCTCGGCGCCGGTCTGGTTCTCGTCGACGGCCGCGTACTGGCCGGTGAGGCTGATGACGCGCCGCACGCGGCGGGCGTCGGCCACCACGTCGTGCCCGGCGATCCGGGCGGTGCCGCCGTCCGGCCGGGTCAGCGTCGCCAGGATGCGGACGGTGGTGGTCTTGCCCGCCCCGTTGGGGCCGAGCAGCGCGAGGACCTCGCCCCTGGCCACCCGCAGGTCGATGCCCTTCAGGACGGTGACCCTGCCGTAGGACTTGCTCAGTCCGGCCGTCTCGATCGCCGGTTCATCGTGCACGGCCCCTCCCGGGGATCCTCGAAACACTTACTGTGTATGCCATACGCATTACTGCGTAGGGTATACACAGAAGGGATGCCGGCGTCAACGCCCTAGGCTTCGGAACGTGAAGAGCGCAGAGCACAGGCAGCAACTGCCCGCGAGCGTGGAGCTCGCCTGGGGGCGGCGGGAACGCCCCGCCAAGGGCCCTCGGCGGGCGCTGACGCTGGAGCGGATCGTCGAGGCGGCGATCCGGGTGGGCGAGGCCGAGGGGCTGGAGGCGGTGTCGATGAGCCGGGTCGCCGCCGAGGTCGGGGTCTCCACGATGGCGCTGTACCGCTACGTGCCCGCCAAGGCCGACCTGCTGACGATCATGCAGGACACGCTGTTCGGCCCGCCGCCCGAGCCGCCCGCCCCCGGGACGGGATGGCGGGAGGGGCTGCTGTGGTGGGCGGGCCGGATGCGTGCCGTCGTGCGGCGCCACACCTGGGCGCTGCGCGTCCCGGTCAACGGCCCGCCGGTGATGCCCCACTCGGTGGCCTGGATGGAGACCGGGCTGCGCTGCCTGCGCGGCACCGGCCTGGACGACGGCACCAAGCTCTCCATCCTGGTGCTGGTCAGCGGCTTCGTGCGCAGCGAGGCCCTGCTGGCCGCGGACCTGGCCGCCGCGTTCGAACGCACCGGCAACGACCCGTCGGACGCGCTGACGGGGTACGGGCCGATGCTGCTGGAGGTGCTCGACGAGCACCGCTTCCCCGAGCTGTACCGCGCGGCCAGGTCCGGGGTGTTCGAGGAGGAGGACGACCCCGACTGGGAGTTCATGTTCGGGATGGAACGCCTGCTGGACGGGATCGAGGTGCTGGTGCGCCCTCAGTGCACGGAGAACCCGCCGTCCACGAACAGCGACTGACCGGTGACGTAGGCCGAGGCGGGGCTCGCCAGGAACACCGCCGCGCCCGCGAAGTCGGCGGGCACCCCGTTGCGGCCGACCATCGTGCGGGCGGCCAGGGCCTCGACGCGTTCGGGGTCGTCCTGGAGGCGGGCGTTGAGCGGGGTCAGCACGAACCCCGGCACCAGGGTGTTGGCGGTGACGCCGCGCGGCGACCACGCCTCGGCCTGGGAGCGGGCCAGCCCCTCCAGTCCCGCCTTGGACACGCCGTAGGCGCCGCTGGTGACGAACGCGCGGAACGCCTGCTGGGACGACACGTGGATCAGGCGGCCGTAGCCGCGTTCGGCCATGCCGGGGGCGTAGCGCTGGGACAGCAGGAACGGGGCGTCCAGGTTCACCGCCATCGTGCGGTCCCACACGTCCTCGCCGAGGTCGTCCATCGGGGGCCGCAGGTTGATCCCGGCGCAGTTGACCAGGATGTCGGGCTCGCCGAACGGTTCGGCGGCCCGCTCGGCGGCGGCGCGGACCCCCGCGCGGGAGGCCAGGTCGGCGCTGACCCGCGCGGCCCGGCAGCCGAGCCGCTCCAGGTCGGCGACCACGGCGTCCAGTTCGGTCTCGCGGCGGGCGACGATGACGACCGACGCCCCGGCGCGCGCCAGCGCCTCGGCGATGGCGCGGCCGATGCCGGAGCTGCCGCCGGTCACCACCGCCACCCTTCCCTCCAGGGAGAACAGCTCGGACAGGTAGCCGGAGGGGCCGGAGGAAGACGTCGTCATGGGCGGCGATCTTAGGCCGCGTCGCTGCGCTCACCCGCACCGGGGGTCCGCTCCCCGGCGCCCTCGCCTGCCTCTCCGGTCCGGCCGGTCTCGTCGTCGCCGCGGCGGCGATCCCGCCACACCACCACGGCGATCACGGCGACGACGATGAACGTCGGCACGAAGAACGGGATCGCGCTGACGATCGGATGGGTCGCCAGCACCCCCTCGACGGGCGTCACGTGCCGACCCTCTCGCGGGGTGCGCCGCCGACGCGGGCGGGCTCGGGCAGCAGGCGGGCGACGCGGGCCACGCCCCAGCCGAGCGCGACCAGCAGGGCCAGGGTGCAGAACAGCACCACCGAGGAGGCCGCCAGCCACAGCCAGCCCGGCACCCCGCTCTTCAGCTCGCGCTGGAGGATCCTCTTCTCGCTCTGCACGTCGCGGGTGAAGCTGTTGGTGGCGGGCAGTTCCCGGGCGCCGATCGCCGGGTCCGCGGGCAGGTAGATCGGCACTCCGGCCAGGGTCCGGCCGTCGTGCAGGCGGACCAGCGTCTTCCACTGGCCGTGCAGCGGCATCGGCGCGCTGGTGCGGTAGACGCCCTCGGCCTCCCGGACCAGCGGCTCGACGTGCAGGCCCCGGCCCTGCCAGGCGGTGATCGCCACCCAGGCGGGGCCGTCGGCGGCGTCGCGCGGGTCCAGCACGACGCGGGCGTTGGCGGTGCGGTTCCCCGCGTCGCCGCGCACGTCCAGCAGGGTGACGGTGGCCTTCTGCTGCTGCGGGACGTTGATGACCAGGCCGTTGGCGACGGCGACGGACACGCCCACCAGCGAGGCGGCGAACAGGCCGCGCGCCAGTGCGGGCCTCGGCATCCGACCCTCCAGCCCCTCGGCGAGCATCGCGCCGCACAGACCGCCCGCGACCCCGCCGACCAGCGCCATCAGCACGCCCTCGGGCACCATGTCCCCGGCCCACGGCAGCTTGTAGGCCACCTGCGTCCAGGCGAACTCGGCGGCGAACCCGGCCGTGCCGACCAGCACGCCGCCGACCGCGCCCAGCAGCAGCGGACGGCGGGCCAGGAACAGCGCGGCCAGCTCGATCAGCAGCGCCTCGGCGAAGTACAGCGGCACCGAGGCCCACAGTTCACCGATGACCGGGCCGACGAACACCGACACGCCGCCGCGGACCAGCATGTAGAACACGACCGCGAACAGCGCGCCGCCCCGGCCGACCCACAGCCGGGCGGCGACCAGCGCGCACCCGGCGGCCAGCGCGATCAGCAGCGGCTGGAACACCAGGCGGAACTGCGGGACGCCGAAGTCGAACTCGGCCTGGAACACCGACAGGCCGATCAGCAGGCCGCCCGCGTGCATGCCGCGCCGCACGTAACGCGCCCACCTCGGGGGCTCGGCGTCGGCCGGGCCGTCGTAGGCGCGGCGGCCCTCGCGCTCCAGGATCATCATGGCGACCAGCGACAGGCCCGCGCCGCCGATCAGCATCAGGTGGGTGGGGCCCCACAGGGTGACGTCCTGGCCGAAGATGCGGTGCCACACGTCGTCGAGCGGGAAGCCCAGCAGCGCGTAGAACCCGGCCCCGGCCAGCAGCACGCCGCCCGCCGGGGCGTACCAGTCGCGGGTGACGCGCACCGACGCCCGTCCCGGACGCACGCCCTTGGGCAGCGCCACCGCCAGCACCCCGGCGGTGAAGATGCCGAACAGGCCGATCAGGATCGGGTAGTGCGCGATGTTGGCCAGCGGCCCCTCGTCGCGGCCGTGCGAGATGTGCAGGGAGATGTCCCAGTACATGCCCAGCAGCGCCGTGATGAGCGAGACCAGCGCCACGATGATCGGCAGCGAGGCCCAGCCGGGCAGCCCGCGTCCGGGGCCGCGCTCCGACAGGTCCGCCAGCCGCGTCAGCACCGTGATCCGGCCCGTGCGGTGCCCCCAGCCGAACAGCAGCAGCACGACGGTGAGGACCGCCGCGCCCCCGGTGGCGATGAGGATCTGGTCAAGCGCCGCGCCGCCCGCGGGCTTGGGCTCCTGCGCCGCTCCCCGCGCCGCCAGCGCGAGGGCGACCTCCGATCCGGTGTTCGTGACTCGATCCCACACGGGTGCTCCTATAGCCGCCTGAACGGGGTACAAACCGACCCTGGCCGGAGTATGTCAGCAACCAATGTGTCATCGTCTAGTGTCACGTTCTGTGGTGTGAGACACCAGTGGGAAGAGAGAGGCGAAACGGTGCGGCTGAAGAGGGCTCTGACAGCGGTGGTGACGGTGGGGATCCTGGGAACGGCGGCCGCCTGCGGCGAGCCGGCGACCGATTCGCCCACGTCAGCGGCACCATCGGCCGCCACCACCGACGCCTCCTCCGCGCCCGCGTCCGCGCCTTCGGGTCAGCAGAACGTAACCAACGTCACAGTCACGGTCGCCAAGGGAAAGGCGAGCACCGCCAGCGGCCGCGTGAAGGTCCGGCGCGGCACGACCGTGCGGTTCACCGTCACCAGCGACGCCGCCGACGAGTTCCACCTGCACGGCTACGACCGCACGCTCGACCTGCGTCCCGGCCGCCCCGCCGTCCTGGAGCTGACCGCCGACAAGCCCGGGGTCTTCGAGGCCGAACTGCACCGCTCCAAGGCCCGCGTCCTCGAACTCCAGGTGGGCTGAGGTGCGGCTGTCGGGAGAGGCCGCGCGGGGGCACGTCCTGGCCCACGGGCTCGGCGGCCGCACCGACCTTCCGCTGGACGCCGTCAGCGCCATCGTCGGCGGCGGGATCGCCGTGGCCGTCTCGTTCCTCGCCCTGACCTGGGCCTGGAAGCGGCCCCGGCTGCACCCCGACGGCGGCCGTCCGGTGCCGCCGCGCCTGGCCCGGCTGCTGGACGCGCCCGCGCTGACCGGCGCCGGACGCGCGCTGTCGCTGGCGGCGACCGCGCTCGTCGTGGCGGTGGCGTTCGCCGGACCGCCCACCGACAAGCGCAACCTCGCGCCGTGGGCGCTGTTCGTCACCTTCTGGGTGGGACTCGTGCCGCTCAGCGTGCTGCTCGGGCCGGTGTGGCGGCGCGTCAACCCGCTGCGCACCCTGCATGCCGGGCTGTGCCGCCTGACCCGCACCGACCCGGACGGCCGCCGCCCGCTGCCCGCCGGGGTCGGTTACCGGCCCGCGGCGGGATGGCTCACGGCGTTCGTGTGGCTGGAGCTGGTCGCCCCCGACCGCTCCGACCCGCGCCTGGTCGGCGCGCTGATCGTGGCGTACGCGGGGGTGAACACGGCGCTGGCCTGGTGGTTCGGCCGGGACTGGTTCACGCGGGGCGACGGTTTTGAGGCCTACTCCAGCCTGCTGGCGCGGATGTGCCCGATCGGGCGGCGTTCCGACGGGACGCTGGTGTGGCGGACCCCGCTGCACGGCCTGATGCGCCACACCGGGGAACCCGGCCTGGTCGCCACCGCGTGCGTGCTGATCGGCTCGACCGGGTTCGACGGGATCACCCGCACCACCTACTGGCGCGACAACGTCGATCCCTCCAGCCTGCTCGCCGGAACGCTGGGGCTGGGCGCGGCGATCGGCGCGGTGTCGGTGCTGTACCTGGCCGCGATGCGGGTCAGCGCCGCCGCCACCGGCCAGGACCCCCGGCGGATGCCGGGGCGGTTCGCCGCGACGCTGCTGCCGATCGCGCTGGGCTACACCCTGGCGCACTACTTCTCGTTCTTCCTGCTGGAGGGGCAGACGACGGTCATCCTGGCCAGCGACCCGTTCGGGGCGGGCTGGAACCTGCTGGGCTCGACCGGCAACCGCGTCGACTACGACCTGGTCGGCCCGACGCTGATCGCGCAGGTCCAGGTGAACGCCATCGTGCTCGGCCACATCGCGGGCACGATCGCCGCGCACGACCTGGCGCTGCGCACCCGGCCGTCCGAACGGGCCCTGCGCGGCCAACTGCCCATCGCGGTGGTGATGGTGGCGTTGACCTGCGCGGGACTGTTCGCGCTGCTCAGTGGTTGACGCGTTCGGAGGGGGCCGAGGTCTCCTGCCCGGCCTCCTGCCCGGCCTCCTGCCCGGCGTTGCGCTCGGCGTTCTGCTTGGCGGCCAGTTCGGCGACCTTCGCCTGCTGCCTCTTGCGGCGCTTGTACTCGCTGACCGCCATGCCGAGCGCGATGAGGATCGGCACCCAGTACTTGGTGGTGGCCAGGATCGCCTGGAGCCACCCCGGCAGGGACACGTCGGGCAGGTCGATGTCCGGCCACGGAATGTGGACGTCGGGGAAGGGGATGTCCGGCAGGTCGATCTCGGGGAAGGGGATGTCGGGCCAGGGGATGCGCACGTTGAGGTTGATGAACACGCCGATGCCCAGCAGCGGCCAGATCACCTTCCCGGTCGCCAGCATCACGTGCCGGCCCGCGAACAGCCTGGGGTGCTCGCGGGCGAACTTCTCGCGCCGGTGGGCGCGGGTGCCCTCGGGCGGGGAGAAGGGGATCTCCTCGAAACGCTTCAGCAGCTCCTGGAGCGCCTCCTCCTTCTCCTTGTCCTTGCCCTTCCGCTTGTCCTCGTCGTTCTCCTCGGCGGCCTTCTCCAGGCCGACCTTCGGCTCCTCGCCGTCCTTCCCGTCGCCGGTCTGCTTGGGCACCAGCACGGCGATCCGGCCGGGGTCGCCCAGCCAGTCCCACTCGACGCGGAGCTTCGCCTTGGGCCCGAAGTGCGCGAACGCCTCGTCGGCGGCGAGGTCGGCCGGTTCGAAGGTGAGCGACTTGAGCTTGGTCTCCTTCTCGACCACCTGGCGGTCGTCCACGTACAGCCGCGCCCAGCGGGTCTTGCCCCGCGGGGAGGCCTCGACCTCCAGACGGCGGTCGCCGTCCATCAGCAGCCAGCGTGCCTGGGCCGTACCCGTCACCGTCATCCCCCTGCTCGTCACGTCCTGTTCCCTGCAACGTCTCCAGCAGGATCGCGCGTGCGCGGAGGGTGCGGAATCGGCCGAAACTCCATGGCCCATAGACCAAAGTCGATGCCCGCCCACACCGGGAGGCGTGGACGGGCACCGGAGGGCCGGGAACGGCCGACGGACTAGGGGAGCGGGGGCTTGCCGGGGGAGTAGATCCAGGTCCTGAAGAACTCGTCCAGGTCCTGCCCGGAGACCTTCTCGGCCAGGGCGGTGAACTGCTCGGTCGTCACGTTCCTGTCGCGGTTCTGGGCGTACCAGGCGCGCAGCAGCGCGAAGAACCTCTCGTCACCGATCTTCTCGCGGAGGAACTGCAGCACCATGCCGCCGCCGGAGTAGACCCGGTCGTTGAACATGGTGTCGCGCTTGGGATCGGCGATCACGACCGACCAGTAGGGCGCGCCCGCCGGGTCGGGGAACGGCTTGGCGTTGTAGGTGGCGCGGGCCTGCGCGGCGACGCTCGTGCCGCCCTGCAGTTCGGTCCAGTACCAGTTGGACCAGCGGGCGAAGCTCTCGTTGAGCCAGATCTGCTGCCAGGTCTTGGGGCCGACGCTGTTGCCCCACCACTGGTGGGCCATCTCGTGGGCGATGGTGCGGTCCGGGCGGATCGCCGAGTAGACCGGCTTGCCGTTGGTCTCCAGGGAGAAGCCGAGCGGCTGGCCGTTGAAGCGGGCGTCGTCGACGATCGCCCCGGCGGTGTTGAACGGGTACTCGCCGAACAGCTTGACCCACAGGTCGGTGGACTTGGCGGTGGTGTCGTAGTAGTAGTCGATCGGGTCGACGCCGCCGGGGGCGGACAGCTTGCGCACCTCGGGGTCGATCGCCACGTACATCGGCACGCCACCGGCGGTCTTGCCGGTCTTGACGTCCCACTTGCCGATGTCGATGGTCGCCAGGTAGCTGGCCATCAGGCCCGACTCGCGCCAGTCGTAGGTGACGGTGTCGGTGGCCGAGCGGCGGCGGCTCAGCACGGTCTTCCCCGCCCTCTTGGACACCAGCACGCCGTTGGCGACGGCTCCCAGGCCCTTGGGCACGGTGAGGGAGAAGTCGTAGCGGGCCTTGTCGGAGGGGTGGTCGTTGGCGGGGAACCAGGTGGAGGCCCCGTCCGGCTCGGCTCCGACGTAGGCGCCGTCGGGGGTGTGCAGGAAGCCGTAGGGCGAGCCGAACACGATCGGCGACCCGACGATCGTCTTGGGCACGCCGCCGTAGGTGACGGCGACGGTGAAGTGGCGGCCCTTGCGCAGCCCCTTGCGCGGGGTGATCGTCAGCTCGGTGCCGCGCCGCTTGTGGTGGGCGCGGCGGCCGTCGACGGTGACCCTCTCGACGTCCATCCCGTTGAGGTCGAGGTTGAACGTCGACAGGTTCTGGGTGGCCCGGGCGGTGATGCGCGCGGTGCCGTCGAGCTGGTCGTGGTCGGGGTCGTAGGCGAGCTTCAGCTTGTAATGCTGGACGTCGTAGCCGCCGTTGCCCAGGTGCGGGAAGTAGGGGTCGCCCACGCCGGGGGCGCCGGGGGTGAAGCGGTGCCGGACGGCGGCGTCGGCCGGGGCCGCCAGGGTGACCGCGGCGACGGCGGCGACCGCCAGGGGCAGCGCCCGGCCGGGGGTGCGCAGCCGGTGCCGCGAGGTGCGCAGGGGGGACATGCGCCGATCCTCTCCATTGAGTGATCAAGACCGTGCCCACCTTGCCCGGAAAATGCCGTTCATGTCGACATGGGGGACGAAATTGGTCAGCGGCGACGACCACGCGCACGCCGCCGTTCCGGTCCCGGCGCTTCTCGACGAGCACGTCAAATGACACCAAAGCCCCTCCAAACTTCGTTCCCCGCGGCTCGTGGCGGGCACGGGGGCGCCATGACGTCGCTTCGTCCGTCATGGCCCGGCCGTCCGCCCGGTCGTCCGCCGCGTTCCGGCGCGGGGGCGTCGGCGCGGCAGCGCTACCGCAACCTGCGGGCGGCCGGACGCGCGCGCCGCCGGGTGCTGGTCGCGCTGGCGCTGGCGGCGGGCGCGGC
>NZ_BCQR01000084.1 GCF_001552175.1 Actinomadura kijaniata NBRC 14229 | reverse complement strand
CCGGGCGCGGCGCGGGCACCTTCGGCGTCCGGGCCGCCGCGGACGGTCCGGCCTCGGGCACCGGCGGCGGCTCCGCCTCCCCGGCCCCGGCGGCGCCCAGCAGGCCCAGCACGACGTCGCGCTGGGCGGCGACCAGCTCGCGGCTGGTGCGCAGGTAGTCCAGGACCGCCTGCTCGGCGACGCCGCGCGGGTCCGGCGTCTCGGGCACGACCGTGCCGGCGGTGCCCGTGGCGGGCGGCGCGACCCGCCGGGCGGGGCGCAGTGCGTTGGCCGGGTACTCGCCGTCGGCGGTGCGGACGACGTGCCCGTTGACGATCCAGCCGGGCCGCCGCTCGGCGTCGGCGGCCGTCAGGACGCGCGCGTCGCGCCCGGCGAACAGCGGCAGCGCGTCCACCGCGACCCCGGCGGCGGCGAGCTCGGCGAACGCCGTCAGCAGCCGCTCCAGGCCGCGTTCGCCGGGGGCGTCGCAGGCCACGGCCGTGTGCGGCCGGTCGCCGAGGATCGCGCCGACGAGCCGGGTGAGGACCCGGCCCGGCCCGGCCTCCACGAACACCCGGGCCCCGGCCGCGTACATCGCCTCGACCTGCTCGACGAACCGGACCGGCGCGGCGACCTGCCCGGCGAGGGTCGCGGCCAGCTCGGCGGGGTCGGTGTCGTAGGGCGCGGCGGTGGTGTTGGACCATACCGGGAACGCCGGGGACCGCAGGTCGCGGGCGGCCAGCTCGGCGCGCAGCGGCGCGGCGGCCCCGGCGACCAGCGGGCTGTGGAACGCGCACGCGACCGGGATCCGCTCGGCCGACAGCCCCCGGCCCGACAGCGACCGCAGCGCGTTGGCCAGCCCGGACGCCGAACCGGAGATGACGACCTGGCGGGGCGCGTTGTGGTTGGCGATGACGACCTCGGAGATCCCCGACAGCGCGGCGCGCACCTCGTCCAGCGTGGCGGTGACGGCGGCCATCGCGCCGGGGTCGGCGACGGCGCCGTTGCGGGCGGCCGCCAGGATCGCCTCGGCGCGGGCGGCCGACAGCTCGATCAGGTCCTGCTCGCCGAACACCCCGGCGGCGCACAGCGCGACCAGCTCGCCGTAGCTGTGCCCGGCGGCCAGGTCGGGGCGGATGCCCAGCTCGGTGAGCAGCCGGTGCGCGGCGAGCCCGGCGATGCCGAGGGCGGGCTGCGCGACGCGGGTGTCGGTGAGCGCGGCGCGCCGGCGCTCGGTCTCGGCGGGGGTGAACGCGGCGGGCGGGAACATCGGCTCGGCGTACCGGCCCCCGGCCAGCCGCAGCAGCCGCTGCAACCGGGGGAACGCCACGAACAGGTCGGCGAGCATCCCCGGCCGCTGGCTGCCCTGCCCCGGGTACAGGAACGCGATCTGCCCGCTCTCCCGCGTCTCGTCGCGGACGAACACGCCCGGCGCGGACCGTCCCTCGCGGGCGGCGGCGAGCTTGCCCGCCAGGTCGTCGATGTCGGTGGCGACCAGCGCGAACCGCACCTCGCCGGTGCTCTCGGCGCAGGTGCGGGCCAGGTCGCGCAGCCGTGCCGCGCCGCGGGCGCGCAGCGCGTCCAGCCGGTCGATCTCGGCGCGGGCGGCGGCCGGGTCGGCGCCCCGGATCAGGAACAGCTCGGCGGGCCACTCGGCCAGCCCCGACACCGGCTCGGGCGCGCCGTCGTAGCCGCCGAGGACGGCGTGGAAGTTCGCGCCGCCGAACCCGAACCCGCTCAGCCCGGCGTACCGGCGGCCCGGCTCGACGGCCCAGGGCCGCGCGGCCCGGCCGAACACGAACGGGCTGGAGCCGGCGTCCCACGCCTGGTTCGGCCGGGTCAGGTGCAGCGTGCCCGGCAGCGTCCCGGTGTGCAGCGCGTACGCCGTCTTGATCAGCCCGGCGAGCCCGGCGGCGCACTTGGTGTGCCCGATCTGCGACTTGACCGACCCGAGCGTGACCGAGCCGGGCGCGGCCCCTGCCGCGGTGTAGGTCTCGGTGAGGACGGCCAGCTCGGTGCGGTCGCCGACCTCGGTGCCGGTGCCGTGCGCCTCGACCAGGCCGACCCGGGCCGGGGAGATCCCGGCGCGGGAGTAGGCGCGGTCCAGCGCCAGCCGCTGGCCCTCGGCGCGCGGGGCGGTCAGGCCGAGGGAGCGGCCGTCGCTGGACCCGGCGACCGACCTGATGACGGCGTAGACGCGGTCGCCGTCGCGTTCGGCGTCGGCCAGCCGCTTGAGCACCACGCACGCCACGCCCTCGCCGAGCGCGATCCCGTCGGCGTCGCTGTCGAAGGGGGCGCAGCGGCCCCGGGGCGACAGCGCCTGCACCGAGGAGAACAGCAGGTAGTCGTAGATGCCGTTGTGCACGTCCGCGCCGCCGCACAGCACCATGTCGCTGGTGCCGGTGACCAGTTCCTTGCAGGCGGCGTCGAGCGCGGCCAGCGACGCGGCGCAGGCGGCGTCCACGGTGTAGTTCGCGCCGCCGAGGTCGAGGCGGTTGGCGATGCGCCCGGCGATGACGTTGGTGAGCACGCCGGGGAAGGAGTCCTCGGTCAGCCGGGGGAGCTGCTCGTCCAGCCCCTCGGGGACCCGGCCGTAGTAGCCCGGCAGGAGCGCGCGGGCGCTGTAGGCGGCGCCCAGGTCCGTTCCGCCCTCGACACCGAAGAACACCGAGGTCCGCGAGCGGTCGAACGGCCGGTCCTCGTACCCGGCGTCCCGCAGCGCCCGCGCCGCGACCTCCAGCGCGAGCAGCTGCACCGGCTCGACGCTGGACAGGGAGTTGGGCGGGAGCCCGTAGGCGAGCGCGTCGAACGGGACGTCCGGCAGGAACCCGCCCCACTTGGACGGCGTCCGCTCCCCCGCGCCGTCGCGCGTGGCGGCCGGGTCGTAGTAGACCCCGGCGTCCCAGCGGTCGGCGGGGACCTCGGTGACGGCGTCCCGGCCCGCGACGATCGCGGCCCAGTACTCGTCGGCGTCGCGGGCGCCGGGGAACACGCAGTCCATCCCGACGATCGCGATGTCCAGCGGCGCGGCCTCCGCCGAGTACCGGGCGGCGGGCCCGTCGTCCCCGGCGGCCACGCCGAGCGCGGCGGCGCGGGCGGCCAGGAAGCAGGTCGCGCCGGTGGTGACCTGCTCGTGCAGGCCGGTGATGCTGGTGGTGGCCGACCGCAGCGCCGCGACCTGCCCGATCATGTACATGCCCTCGCGGTGCTGCTCCTCGGGCCCGACGGTCTCCAGCGCGTCCCCGGCCCCGTCGGCCCCGTCGGCCCCGCCAACCCCGTCGGCGCCGTCGGTCCCGGCGCGGCGCAGGCCCTTGCTGGCGACGCGCAGCCGCCCGAGGTTCAGCTCCTCCAGCCGGGCCCACATCTCCTGGCGCGGGGCGCCCGCCTCCTCCAGCTCGCGGCGGGTCCGCTCGAACGCCTCCACGTACGGGGTCCGCGCGCACCGGGTGGCGAGCCCCGGCGAGGTCTCCAGCAGCGCGGTCCCGTCGCACTCGACGGCGGCGCGCTGGAAGCCCGGCAGGATCGCGCCCGCCGCGACGGCCTCGTAGGTGAACAGGTAGGCGGTGCCCATCAGCACGCGGACGTCGGCGCCGCGCTCGGCCAGCGGCCCGGCCAGCGCCGCGACCATCGCGCCGGAGCGCTCGTCGTGGACGCCGCCCGCGAACAGCACCGACATCCCGGCGGCCGCCCCGGGGTGGGCGTCGGCGAAGTCCAGCAGCCGCTGGACCTGCGCCTCCCAGAGCGGGAAGCTGGCGCGCGGCCCGACGTGGCCGCCGCACTCCATGCCCTCGAACACGAACCGGCGCGCGCCCTCGGCCAGGAACCGCTCCAGCAGTCCCGGCGACGGCACGTGCAGGTAGGTGGCGATCCCGGCCTCCTCCAGCGGCGCGGCCTGCGACGGCCGCCCGCCCGCGATCAGCGCGTACGGCGGCCGCACCGCCAGCACCGCCGCCAGCTGCTCCTCGCGCAGCTCCGGCGGCGCGAACCCCAGCACGCCCACGCCCCACGGCCGGTCGCCGAGCCGGTCGGCGGTCTCGGTCAGCAGCTCGCGGACCTCCCGGCCGCCCATCAGCGCCAGCGCCAGGAACGGCAGCCCGCCCTCCTGCGCGACGGCGGCGGCGAACGCCGACCGGTCGCTGACCCGCGTCATCGGGCCCTGCACGACCGGGTAGTCCCGGCTGATGGCCGCGCCGGGCGGGTTGTCGCGCGGCGACAGCGGCTCGGCGCGCACGGCGGCGCGCAGGCTCGCGGCGATCTGCTCGCGGACCGCCTGCACGACGCCCCCGGCGGTCTTGTACCGGTCGGCGAGCGCGGCGGCCAGCGCCCCGTCCTGCCCGACCGGCAGCAGCCGCGACCGCAGCCCCGAGGCGCCCAGCCGGGCGGCGGCCGCGGCGGCGTCCAGACCGGCCAGCTCCGGCTCCGGCAGGTCGGGACGGGTGTAGACGCGGTACCGCAGGCCGTCGGCGTCCTCGACCACGCGGGTCTCGCCGCCGTCCATGGCGCGCAGCGCGGCGGCCACGTCGGCGGGCAGGTCCGTCTCCCGGACCAGCGCCAGCTGCGTGTCCAGCAGCACGCCCGCCGCGCCGCCGGCGACGGCCGCGGCGGCGGTGTGCGGGCCGATGCCGCCCGCCGCCACCACCGGCACGTCCACGCGCGGGTCCGACAGCAGGTGCTGGAGCAGCACGAACGTCGTCAGCTCCCCGACCCGGCCGCCCGCCTCGCAGCCCCGGGCGACCAGCCCGTGCAGGCCGGGCCCGCCGTGCGCGGCGGCGACGCGTTCGCCCGCCCGCAGCGCGGCGACGGCCTCGGCGGGGTCCACGACCTCCACCAGCAGGCGGCGGCCCCGCGCGAACGCGACGACGTCCGGGTACCGCTCGTCCGGCCCGGCCGTGCCGGAGGGCTCCCCGGACGGGTCGAGGGCGGCGGCGTCGACCAGGACGGTGTCCACGGCCGGGGGCAGCTCCTCCGGGCGCAGCGCGCACCCGGCGGCCACCCGGACCCCGAACGGGCCGTTCCACCAGCGCCCGACGTCGGCGAGCGCGGCGCGGGCGGACGCCGCGTCGGTGCCGAGGTCCAGCACGCCGAGGCCCCCGGCCCGGGCGACCGCGACCGTCAGGTGCGGGGCGGGCCGACCGAACGGCCCGACCCCGATGATCTCGGCGCGCGGGCGGCCTCGGAAACCCGCCCGGAGTGCGCCGTTCGCCGCGTCCGCGCCGCTGGCACGGACTGTGCCGTTCGCGACAGCCGTACGGCCCGACCCTGCCGTCATTGACCCTGCCCCCCGACGTCCCGCGCGGTGGTTGACCCGTTCCGCCGCGCGGCTCGAAACCCTGGCCCGCGCCCGCCGTACCCCCTTGGGGGACGGGTCCGGCGGGCGGCGGGCGAAACCCTGGAGCGCGGGCCGGGGCCCGCGACGCTGCGCAACACTACGGTCGGCGACTCTCCGACCACGGAGGCGACACACCAGGGAGCACGCTCATCGCGGGGGACTCCAGAGGCTTCCTGGAGGCTTCCTTGACCCGGACGGCGGCGGGCCTTGATCCACTCCAGGCGCCGGTGCCTATATCTCGGCGAGGACCTCGCGGCGCTGCGGGCGGATGCCGTGCCGGACGGTGCCCTCGTCCAGCCACGCGTCCAGGTGCCGCCAGGTCGTGCGCGTCGCCGACCGGCCGGTCAGCACCCCCAGGTGCCCGCCCGCCGCGACCTTGAAGCGCACCTCGGGGGCGTTCTCCAGCAGCCGGATGAGCGGCCGCACCGCCGCGACCGGGGCCACGCCGTCGCCCCGCCCCGCGATGGCCAGAACCGGCACCTTCACGTCCCGTAGCCGGATCCGCTCGCCGCCGACGTCGATGCCGTCCCCGGTCAGCGCGTTGTTCCGGAAAAGGTCGCGATAAATCTGCGCGACGGTGCGGCCGGGGTACGCCAGCATCGAGTTGGTGAAATTATCAACCGCCTCGATCTGCGCAAGGAACTCGGCGTTGTCAAGGTTGGTCAGCACCTTGTAAGGGCGCAGCAGGTATTTGTCCAGCCCGACGAGCTGGTAGGCGCGTTTGACCAGTGGCTGCGGCAGTCCCCCGAACACCGCGTTCACCACGTCGGCCTCCCTGCCCCCGGTGAGCCGGGCGATCGGCCGCAGCGGCGCGACCAGGCCGATCCGCCGCGTGTCGACCGGGGTGGCGATCGCGGCGACCGAGGCGATCGGCAGCCCCGGATCGGCCGCGGCCGCCAGCAGCGAGAAGATCCCGCCCAGGCACCAGCCGACCAGCTGGACCGGCTGTCCCCCGGCGTCCCGGCTGACCGCGCGGATCGCGCCGGGCAGCACCTCCCCCACCCACTCGGCGAAGCCCAGGTCACGGTCGGCGAACCCGATCGGCCCGTAGTCCAGCAGGTAGCTGCGCCGCCCGGCGGTCACCACGTGCTCGGCCAGGCTGCATCCCCGGCGCAGGTCGTAGCAGCGGGCCGGGGCCGCCAGCGGCGGCACGAACAGCACCGGCGGCCCGGCCGGGACGACGCCCTCGGGGGACCGGTAGCGGTAGACCGAACGCTTGGGCCCGTCGTCGACGAGCGAGGTCGGCATCGGGCGCAGGTCGGCGATGTGGCCGTACACCAGCAGGTGGGCGGCGTTGGACGCGGCGTCGCGCAGGTTGCGGGGGAAGAGAATCATTTCGTTATTATCCATCTCCATTCAGGGAACCGGTGAGTGCCGTATTGTCCAAAGCCGGTCTGGCTTGTACAAGACTTTCCCATGCCGGGCGGGTTGAGACCAATATCACAGCCCTGTGAAGTACGTGTTAAATAGCCGTCCGAACGCCGGTATGGCCGGGAATGGTCATCGCCCGGGATGACCGGGCGGTCGGGGTCGCGGGCCCGGCTCGCGCGCCGCCGGGGGCGTCGCGCATAATGGTGATTACAGCCAGTAGCAGCGGTGCTACCGGTCAGGCGGGCAGGTGGGCGTGATGGCGACCCTCAATCCGGCAGGCGCACCTCGGGGGGTGACCGTTCCGGTCACCCGCCGCCGGCTCCCACTACGCCGCCGCGCCCCCGACCCGGTCCGCCCCGCCGTCGCGCCGCTGCTGGCCGCGCACCGCGCCGCCTACCCCGGCGCCGACGAGGCCGCGCTGCTGCGCGGCTACGAGGTCGCCGAGCGCCTGCACCGGGACCAGCGCCGCAAGTCGGGCGCGCCCTACATCACCCATCCGCTCGCGGTCGCGATGATCCTGGCGGAGATGGGGATGGACACCACCACGCTGGTGGCGGCGCTGCTGCACGACACCGTCGAGGACACCCCCTACACGCTCGGCGAGGTCCGCTCCGACTTCGGCGAGCGGGTCGCGGTGCTGGTGGACGGGGTCACCAAGCTGGACGGGAAGCGGTGGGGCGAGCGCGCCGAGGCCGAGACGTTCCGCAAGATCCTGCTGGCGGCGGCGGACGATCTGCGCGTCCTGGTGATCAAGCTGGCGGACCGGCTGCACAACCTGCGCACCCTGGGCTTCCAGCCGCCGCACAAGCGCGCGCGCATCGCCAAGGCGTCGCACGAGCTGCTGGTGCCGTTCGCCGAGCGGCTGGGCATCCACGTGCTGAAGCGGGAGATGGACGACCTGGCGTTCGCCGCCGCCGACCCGGCCGCCCACGCCGCCACCGAGCGGGCCGTGACCCTGGCGCTGCGCGGGGCGCCGGCCGCGTTCGCCCCCGCGCGGCGGCTCGTCCGCGCCTCGCTGGCCGAGCACGGGGTCACCGGGCGCGTCGAGATCCGCCCCTCGCACCTGTACGCGGTGCACCGGGCCCTGGACGGGGACGTGACCGGGCTGCGCCCCTGCGAGGCGGCGCGGCTGCTGCTGGTGGTGGACGGCGCCGAGCAGGAGTGCTACGTCGCGCTCGGCGCGGTCCACGCGGCGATGCACCCGATCCCCGGCCAGGTCCGCGACTTCATTGCGCTGCCGAAGTACAACATGTACCGGTCGCTGCACACCCGCGTGATCACCCCGGACGGCGACCCGATCGAGGTCATCATCCGCAGCCGGGACATGCATCCGGTCGCCGAGTACGGGATCGTCGCGCACATCCGGTCCGCGCCCGACGAGGCGACCAGCACCGTGGCCGGGCGGCGCGACCTGGTGTGGCTGAGCCGCCTGCTGGCCTGGCAGTCGGGCGTCCCGTCGGCGGAGTTCCTGGACGGCCTGCGCGCCGACCTGGCGGAGGGCAGCGTCGCGGTGTTCACCCCGACCGGCGAGGTGATCACGCTGCCGGACGGGGCGACCGCGCTGGACTTCGCCTACGCGCTGGGCGCCGCCACCGGCGGCCACTGCATCGGCGCCCTGGTCAACGGGCGGCTGGTCCCGCTGTCGGCGGAGCTGCGCAGCGGGAACGTGGTGGAGGTCCTCACCGACCCCGAGGGCGTCCCCTCCGAGGAGTGGCTGTCGTTCGCGGTGACCGCCCCCGCGCGCGTCCACGTCCAGCGGTGGCTGGCCCGGCGCCGCGCCGAGGAGGCGGCCGAGACCGGCCGCGGCCGCCTGGTCCGCGCCCTGGCGGGCCGGGTCGACCTGCTGTCGGCCGAGGCGCACGGCGACTCCCTGGCGGTGGCCCGCGCCCTGGGCTACGCCGACGTCGACCAGCTGTACGCCGCGGTCGGCTCGGGCGCGCTCGACCTGGCCGACCTGCTGCCCCGCTTCACGCGTTCCTGATCTTGTGCGGCAGGATGGTCCGCGGAAACGACGAGGCAGGGGGGCCTGATGTCCGATCCGCTTCTGGACGAGGTGCGCTGGGACGGGACCACGCTGCGGCTGCGGGGCACGCTGCCCGGACCCGCCACGGACGCCGGGCTGGTCCTGCGCGAACGCGACGGCGACCGCGTCCACGAGCTGCCCGCCGAGGTCCGGGACGCCGGGTTCGCCGCGGCCGTCGCGGCCGACGCCCTCCCCCGGGGCCTGTGGGACGTGTCCCTGCGCACCGGCTCCGCCACCGCGCCGCTCGCCTACCACCCCGGTCTGGACAGCATGCCGCGGCGCCGGTTCCTGCCGGACTCGACCATGGTGATCGCCTACTTCGCCCTCCGGGGCGGCGGGCTGGCGCTGGACGTCGGCGGCGCGCCCCATCCCGCCGGGTCGACCACGGCCGACGCGCTCGCCTGGAACGCCGACGACGAGGAGCTGGTCGTGCGCGGCCACCTCGCCGTGCCCGCCGCCGAGACGCCGGTCTCGGCGACGCTGGTGCTGCACGAGCGCGGGGGCGCGACCTACGAGGTGATCGCGATGCTGGAGGCGGGCCCGGACCGGCTGGACTACACCGCGGCGGTCCCGCTGACCCGCGCGTTCGTCGACGACCCGCTGCCCCGCGGCACCTGGGCGGCCCACCTGGTCCTGGGTTTCGCCGGGATGCACCGCGACCTGCTGGTCTTCGCCCCCGCCGACCCGGTGGAGCTGCACGTCCGCCGCCGCCTGGTCCCGGTCCGGGTCAGCACGGCCCGCGCGCCCGAGCCCCTGACGATCAGCGTGGGCCGTTAGGGGAACCCGTCCCGCGCGGCGCGCGCCACGGCGGCCAGCAGCGCGACGACGCCGGATCCGCCGACCGCGTTGATCCCCGAGGTGAGCAGCACGGCGTCGAGCGGCGCGTGCAGCGTGAGCGGCAGCAGCGTCAGCAGCACGACGACGATCCCGCCGATCCAGCAGAACGCCCGCACCGGGCGCGCCGCCGTGGTCAGCAGCACGTGCAGCAGCGCGGTGGCCTGCAGGGTGGCCGCGGTCGCGCACACCCCGTAGGCGAACCCCGCCGCCCCGGGCCCGGCCTCCGCGGTGAGGAAGGCGGGGAAGGGCAGCTCGGCGGTGCCCCGCGCGATCACCGCCACGAGGGCGGCCAGCCCTCCGGCCCCCGCCGCCGTGAGCAGTCCCCCGCCCCACACCCGGCGGAGGTCCGCCGCCGGGTCGTCGGCGGCGGCCTCGTGCAGGGCGATGAACCGTTCGGCGCAGAGGTCGCGCCGCGCGGCCGAGCGGCACCGGAACGACCGCCCGTAACGGGGTCCCAGGCTGCGCTCGCGCCGGGGCTCGGCGGACCCACCGTCGAAGAACGGCTCGAACGGAGTCTCGGCCATGTCCCCTCCCCGATGCGATGCAGGGTTGCTACCCGGCGACGTTCCCGGGGACGCGCGCGCTCGCAACACTTTGCGGTGATTTGGCGACCCTCCGGAATTAAGAGATTCCGTAATTACGGATTTCCGGATACAGTGCCGCCATGAGGCGCTTCCTCGCCGCGGCCCTGGCCACCGTTCTGGCCACCGGCTGCGCAGCCCACCAGCAGACCGTGCACGCCGCCGACACCACCGGCCCCGCCGGCGCGACCGAGGACTTCGGCACCGCCGAGGACGTCCTCCGCCACCTGACGGCGCACCCCGGGGACACATCCCTGGTCACCTACCGTCCGGGCCGCCCGCCGGAAGTCGCCCACCGGGGCGGCGCCCCGGCGCCCGTGGCCTCCGCGATCAAGATCGTCCATCTGGCGGCCTACGCGACGGCGGTCGCCCGCGGCCGCCTGGACCCCGCCGAACGCGTCAGCCTCCGCGCCTGGGAGGCGTACTACATCCCGGGCACCGACGGCGGCGCGCACCCGCGGGCGGTGAAGGAGCTCGGCATCGGGCGCACCGCCACCCTCGGTCAGCTGGTCACCGCGATGATCGAGTACAGCGACAACGCGGCCACCGACTACCTGCGCCACCGCCTGGGCGAGCGGGCCCTGCTCAGGGCGGCGGCCCTCGGCGGCAGGCCGCCGGCCGCGATCCCCTCCCTGGGCGGGCAGATGCTGCTGGCCTTCGGCCCCTGCGGCAACGGCGAGTTCGACTCCCTGGACGGCATCCGGAGGCTGGCGGCCCTCCCCGCCCGGGAACGCCGTGCCCGTGCCGAGCGCTGCATGCGCGACTACACCGTCCACCGGCGGCCCCCGACCACGCTGCCCGGGATCGACGTGCAGGCGGCCTGGACCGAGACGACCGAGCCGATCGCCCCGGCGACCCTGGCCGGTCTCATGGGCCGCATCGCGACGGGAAGGCTGGTCTCCGCCAAGGCGTCGGCCGTGGCCCGCCGCCACCTGGAGTGGCCGACGCGCCGGGGCCCGCTGAACGACCGGATCGTCCGCATGGGGGCCAAGGGCGGCTCGCTCCCCGGCGTCCTCGCCGAGGCGGTCTACACCGTCGCCGCGGACGGGACGGTCCGCGTCACGGTCCTCAGCATGCGGCGCATGCCACCCGCGCTCTGGTTCGAGGCGTTGCGGAGTTACGCTCACCAGCAGTTCGTCATCAAACTGTCGGACACCCCGGGCTACCCGGAGCGGGTCCGCACGGCCCTGACCCGACGAAAGGCACCATCCTGAGCACCGAGGAACGGCTGACCGCCCTGGAGGCCCGCGTCGCGGAGCTGGAACGACGCCTCCAGGGCTCTCCCCCGCCCGCGCCCGCCGAGCCGGACGAGTCGGGCCACGTCACCTACGGCGGCGAGGCCCGCCTGGGCGGCTACGAGTGGGCCTGGCAGGTGTCCCGCTCCCCCGCCGCCCTGCTGGAGACCCCGTCGGCCCCGCTGGCGGCGGTCCTCCAGGCGGCGGGCCAGCCCGCCCGCCTGGAACTGCTGCGCCTGCTGCTGGCGGGCCCCCGCACGGTGACGGACCTGCAGGCCGAGCTGAACCTGGGCTCGACCGGGCAGCTCTACCACCACCTGAAGGCCCTGGCGGCCGCGGGCCTGGTGGAGCAGTCCGAACGGGCCACCTACCGGATGCCGCCGCGCGTCGTCTTCCCCGTCCTGGCCCTGCTGGCGGCCTCGTTCGACATCACCGCGGGCACCGGCTCCTGAGGACACCGGCACCCGGGAACGCGCCGCGGCCCGGCCCCCGGGCGGGGGACCGGGCCGCGGCGCATGCCCTCGGCGGGCCGGATCAGACCTGGCCGGCCTTCTCCAGGGCCTCGCAGCAGGTGTTCACCAGCAGGCGGGTGACGTTGTAGGGGTCGATGTTGGCGTTCGGGCGGCGGTCCTCGATGTAGCCCTTCTTGTCCACCTGGACCTGCCACGGGATGCGCACCGACGCGCCGCGGTCGGAGACGCCGTAGCTGTAGACGTTCCACGGGGCGGTCTCGTGCTGGCCGGTCAGGCGCTCCTGGATGCCCGCGCCGTAGCCCGCGATGTGCTCCTCGACCTTGCCCTCGGCGCCGAGCGCGTCGCAGGCGGTGAGGATGGCGTCGTAGCCCTCGCGCATGGCCTTGGTGGAGAAGTTGGTGTGCGCGCCGGCGCCGTTCCAGTCGCCCTTGGCGGGCTTGGGGTCGAGGGTGGCGGCGACGTCGTACTCCTCGGCGATGCGGTAGAGCAGCCAGCGCGCGACCCACAGGTGGTCGGCGACCTCGATCGGGCCGGCCGGGCCGATCTGGAACTCCCACTGGCCGGGCATGACCTCGGCGTTGATGCCGGAGACCTTGATCCCGGCCTCCAGGCAGGCGTCCAGGTGACGCTCGACGATCTCACGGCCGAAGACCTCGTCGGCGCCCACGCCGCAGTAGTACGGGCCCTGCGGGGCGGGGAAACCGGTCTCGGGGAAGCCGAGCGGGCGGCCGGCCTGGAAGAAGGTGTACTCCTGCTCGATGCCGAACCAGGCGTCGTGGGCGGCGTACTTCTCGGCCACCGGGCGCAGCTTGGCGCGGTTGTTGGTGGGGTGCGGGTTGCCGTCCACGAGGTACACCTCGCACAGCACCAGCTTGTTCTCGCCGCCGCGCAGCGGGTCCGGTACGACGAAGACCGGCTTGAGCACGCAGTCGGAGTTGTCACCGGGGGCCTGGTTGGTGCTGGAGCCGTCGAAGCCCCAGTCGGGCAGCTCGGCGCCGTCGGCGAGGATCCTGGTCTTGGAGCGGAGCCGCGCGGTGGGCTCGGTGCCGTCGACCCAGATGTATTCGGCCTTGTAGCTCATCGTCGACTCCTTAGTCTTCCCGCGGCCGGTCCGTCGTCTCGGCCGTGATGAGAGTGGCAATACGGCATTTCGGACCTGTTGCCCATTTGTGAACGGCACGTTAAACGGACCCTGACCAGGCCGAACGTCGATGAGAAGCCGGTCACACTCCCACTTTTCGGACCTCCGGCGGGGTCAGAGCGGGTCGAGCGGGACCGCCGCGTACTCCCGGCGCAGCGCGTCGAGCACGGGATGGTCGGCGGGGAACGCCCGCCCGTCCACGGCGGTGATCGCCCGCACCCCCACGGCCGCGTTGGTGGCGAACGCGGCCTCCATCCCGGCGAGGTCGGCGACCCCCGCCGGCCGGACACTCCCTCGCAGCAGCCGCATCGTCACCCCGGGCAGCACCTCGGCGTCGGGCCACACGACCTCCCGCCCGTCGAAGAAGCCGACGTTCCAGGTGGTCCCCTCGGTGACGGACGCGCCGGCGTCCACGAACAGCGCGTCGTCGAACCCCTCGGCCTGCGCGACCCTCCGCCGCCGCACGGCCCCGAACAGCCCCACGTGCTTGACCGCGGGCAGGTCCCGCGAGTACCGGACGGTCCCGACCCTCATCCCCGGCACCGGCCGCTCCCCGGCGGCCCGCGCGGTGACGAGCACGCGGGGCTCGCCGTTGCTCACGGGCCGCCCGATGTCCAGCCCGGGGTCGAAGAGGGTGGCCCGGACGACGACGGGCGCGCCGGCTCCGGCGACGGCCCGCCGCGCGAGGCGCCGCACCCGCTCGACGTCCGGCTCGACGCCGAACAGCGTCCGGCAGTCGCGCGTGAGCCGGTCCAGGTGGAGCGCGAGCCCGCGCACGCCCCCGCCCTCGACCCGCATCGTGGTGAAGTGCCCGTAGTTGACCAGCGCCAACGCCGCGAGCTGCTCGACCCCGACCGGTTCCCCATCCAGTTCCGCCATACCCGACAGTCTGGCGCGCGTCCCGGGCGCCCGGCCCGCGGGACTCACCGGCCGGGGGCGTGCAGCGCCTTTTCTCCCCGGCCGCGAGGGCGGCGGCCCATTCGGGCGGGCGGCCCCGCCACCCGAGCCCGACAAGATCACCTCTGGTCCGGTCCGGCGGGTCTCCAGGATCGCGTCGAGGTCCCCCTCCCATTCGCGCGCACCCCTCTCGGATATGAGGGATTCCGCGAACCTTCCGGCGGGCGGGCACAGCACGAGCAGCATCCGGCTGGCGGTCGGCATCACCTCCAGCGTCCGCGCACGCCAGCTCCCCAGCACGGGGTGGCGCGAACGGTCGCGCAGCGACCGCGCGCCGAGGACCGTCTCCCATGCCGGGCGGGCGTCCGACACCCGGATCCGGGCGAGGTCGTCCGCCGTGAAGTGAATGCTGAGCACATGATCCCCCGCGCGGAGCGTCACCGACCGACAGCGTTCGCATCGGTGAACGAAAGCTCATCAAGAGCAGTTCTCGTGTCTCTCGACAGAGAGGATCACATAGACATTTCTAAATATCGTCTTGGCCATCTTCACCGGGGTGCACGTTTGCCCGAGGACAATGACCGGCCAGCCAGAAAGGGGTACCAGGACACGCCGGGTTCCCGTTCTCCCTTTCCCTTGGCCCCCTGCGACAGCCGAAGTTGTTCAAGATTCCTCTACCATTCCCGGGCCCACCGGGCGGGCGGTGTCGGAGTCGTCCGCTAGGTTGCGGCGGCATGACAGCTCCCCCCGTCCTGGACGAACTCGCGGCGAGGATCGCCGCCGCCGCGCCCCCCGGCTGGGAACGCGCGCACCTGCGCTGGCACGTCCGCGACGACGGCGCCGTTCACGGCGAACCCGCCTTCACGCTCACCGGCGGCGAGAGCCGCCGCGTCGCGCTCGACCTGTCAGACCGGGCCCTGGACGTCGTCAGGATCGTGGGCCGCAGGCCGGTCCGTTTGGTGCTCGACGTGGAGGCGACGGGCCGGTTCGAGGCGACCGTCGGCGAGCCCGTCGAGCACGAGCGGCCGACCCTCTACGTCTGCGACGAGGACTTCGTTCCGCCCAACCGGGGCGACGAGCAGGACGTCCCGGCGTCCGCCGCGCCGGCCGGCGATCCGCGGGAGGCGGTGCGGCTCCTGCGCGAGCTCATGCGGCGGCGCGCGGAGATCCTCGGCCACGAGGAACGGCTGCCGCCGCCCGCCGACGACGCGGAGCTGGACGACCTGGAGGACAGGCTCGGTGTCGCCCTGCCCGCCGACCTGCGCGCCCTCTACCGCGTCGCCGACGGCGACGACACCCTCGTCACCCCGCTGTTCGACCGGAAGCCCTGGATCCGCGCCGAGGAGGTGGGCGAGGAGGACGACGAGTGGGCCGACCGGGAATGGGAGCACGAGCCGCAACGCGCGCCCGTGCTCGACGCCGTTCCCGCGCACACCGTGCGGCGCTCACTCCTGCGGCCCGGGTGGATCCGGTTCGCGCACGACACCGGTGGCAACTGGCTCGCCGTGGACATGGACCCCGCCGCCGGCGGGCGTCCCGGACAGGTCATCAAGATCGGCGTCGACTTCCGGAAAGCGCCCCTGTACGTCGCCGACTCGGTCACCACGTTCCTGCGGCGGCTCGTGGAGGCGCTGGAGCGGGGGGACCACACGCACCGTGGCGACGACCTCAGGAGCAAGCCCGATCTGCCCTCCCAGAGGAGGGTGGAGGACGCGCGCACCCTGTACACCGACGCGCGGAGCATCGACGCGTCCGAGGTCCGCCCCCGCGTCCAGGACCTCCGGGTGACCGGTGTGGAGGACCTCGGCTTCCTCAAGGCGCTGCCCAACGTACGCAGGGCGGTCCTCTCCGGTCCCGGCCGCCCTGACCTGGCCCCGCTGCGCGCCCTGCCGGTCGAGGTCCTGGAACTCGCACTGGAGTCGGTCGATCTGGCGCCGTTGGCCGACCACGCCGAGCTGCGTTCCCTGACGGTCGCGTCCGGGACCCCCGTCGACCTGGCCCCGCTGCGCACCGCTCCCCGCCTGTGGGCGCTGGACGTCTCGTCCGCGACCGTCGATCTCGCCACGATCGCCGACCTGTCCGGGCTCCGCCACCTGGTGGTGACCCGCGACCAGTGGCGCGAGCTGTGGCACCGCGACGACCTGCCGCCCCTGGCCGTCGTCGGCGTCCGGCCGGAGCCGCCCCGAGGGGAGTGGCCGCCCCGCACCGGCTGGACGTCCGTGACGGGCTGCCCTCCCCTCCGCCGCACCGGCGAGTGGTCGCCACTGGACGGCCGGACCGGATGACCGGCCCGGTCCGGGCGTGCCGCGGGGTCAGCCGCGCAGGGCCGCCCGGACCGTGCGGGCGATCGCCTCGTCGATCCGGCCGTCGGGGGCGCCGCCCACCCCGATGCCCGCGATCGGGAAGCCGCGGCGCTTGACCGGAACGCCGCCGGGCAGCGTCAGGGTGCCGGGTAGCTGCCTGATGGTGACGTTGCCGACGAGCCGACTGGTGGGCTGGCCGAACGCCACGGCGGTGTAGGCCTTGCGCTTGGCCGACTCGTAGGTCTGCGGCCCCGCCTGGCGGGTGCGCACGACCAGCCGGACCGTTCCGGACCGCTCCATGATGACCATCGTCACCCGCTGCCGCTGCCGCGCCGCCGCCCTGACGAACGCCGTGGTGGCGCGGGCGAGCGACGCGTTGGACAGCACCCGGTCGTACGGGGCCCGGGCGGTCCGGGCGGCCTGCCGGGTGTGGGCGGCGGCGTTCCCCGCCGTGAGCACGGGCCCCACCGTGACGGCGCACAGCACGGCGGCCGCGCCGGCCGTGAATCTGGGCAGCATCGATTCCCCCTGGAATATCGAGAATGGGCGTGATCGGCCCGTGCCGTTTTTCCCCACATCCCGGGGCATCCGACCCGCCGGGCGACGAACCTGGAACAACCTTGATCACGGCATTGCCCTCGCCCGGCACTCGGAAGGCGTGCGCCGGCCGACGGCGCTCCAACCGGATTCCAACCCGTCCCCAACCACGTGCGGGGAGGCTCGGGTCACGTCGAACGGTCCGGTCCGGACGCTCTCCCTCCCGGAAAGAAGACTCCACTCGTAAGGAAGGTCGCATGAGCCTTTTGAGAAAGATCCTGGTGGCGACCGTCGCCTCCGGCGCGCTGGTGCTCGCCACCCCCGGCGCGGGCACCGCCGCCCAGGCGCGGAAGCCGGCCGCCCCCGCGATCGCGCAGGCGGCGCCTGCCGCCGCCCCGACACCGGCCTCCGTGGCGACCGAGGTCAAGGCGAAGAAGCTGCGCAAGCTCTACAGCTACACCTTCACCGCGGGCCACTGCTTTCCTTCCACCTTCAAATGCATCACGTACACGGTCGCCAAAAAGCACCCGTCCAAGGCGATGAAGAAGCTGAAGAGCTGCTTCAACTGCACCTTCCCGGTTTCAGGAGCGCCGAGGAAGTACCCCAAGAGGGACCAGAAGCTGCCGCTCAAGGCCTGCTGGTTCAAGAAGGTGTGCAACGCCCCGGTCAAGTTCTACCCCCGGGGAAAGTACGGCTGGTACTTCGTCGCGCAGAAGGGTCACTTCGACGGCAAGGGCTCCACGGTCTACTTCCGCTGGTACCAGGACAGGAAGAAGGTCCTGCGCCTGCACGTCTACGCCTACGTGGCCAACCCGTCCGTCCCGGACTGGGCGAACAGGACCGGCGCCCACAGCACATGGGAGAAGTTCGCCTCGAACATGGCCAAGGCCCTGACCTAGCCCGAGCCACGGTCGGCGAGGCGCCCGGGGACCGGGCCTTCCGGCCAGGGCCTGGAGAGGCGGTAGGCCCCCGACGGGGAACCGGCGGGGGCCTACCGCGATTCCCCGCGTGGTCGGCGTCCGGCGGTGCCGTTCTCCCCGTCCTCGTGGCCGGGCTCGTCCCGGGCGTTCAGCAGCGCCTCCACGCGGGCCCGCGCGTGCTGCACCGCCTCGGCGAGATCGCCCTGGAGGCCGCGGACGCCGTCGGGTCCGAAGCGGGGGACGAGACCGATGTCCAGGCCCAGCGCCCGGCCGAGCAGGCGGATCCAGCCGCGGATCTCCGAACGGTCGGCGGGGAGCTCGTAGGAGGGGACGGAGCAGAGCGCGCGGGCGAGGACGTCGACGCGGAAGGAGAGGAGGGCGGCGTCGAAGGGCGGGTCGCCGGAGCCGGCCGGGACGAGGTCGGGGACGCGGTCGAGCGCCCGGTCGACGGCGCGGAGGCGGGCGCGGGCGCGGGCGGCGGCGCGGACCCGGGGGCGGATGAGGCCGACGGCGCGGGTGCGCTCGCGCAGGGCCCGGTCGATGGCGCGGTCGGCGGAGGCGAGACGGCGGGCGACGTCGGCGAGGATCGCCGCCAGTTCGTGGAGCTCGGCGCGGTGTCCGGTGGGCGCGGCGTTCAGCGGTACCTCCTCGGCACGGTCCCCTCGGTCGATGGTGCCACGGCCCGTGGACGAACGAGGGTCCCGCGAGCCGTCGGCTCGCGGGACCCTCGGCATCCGGCCCTCAGGACCTAGACGGCCTTGCTCCTGGCGTCGTCGAACAGCACCTTGCCGTCGACCCAGTACGAGGCGTACGAGACGTCGTCGGTGTCGCCACCTCCCTGGTACCCGCCCAGCACGCCGAAGATGACCTCGTAGCCGGGGTGGCCCTGCTCGGGGAACTGCCCGACCAGGGCCGTGCCGCTGACGCCCTCGGCGTAGCCCTTGCACGGGAAGGTGTAGTAGTAGCTCCCCTTCTCACCGTTCTCGGAGATGTAGACCAGGCGGCTCCGGGTGAAGCACTCCAGAGGGGTGGTGAGGTTCTTGGGGTATCCGGTGACGTGGGTGGGGATCTCCGGGCAGCTGTCGCCCGAGCAGGCGCCGCGCCACGACAGGTCGGTGATCTTCGCGCGGCCCCACGGCACCACGTCCCCGACGTACTTGCCGTTCCGCGGTTGCAGGGAGATGAACGCGTAGTCGAAGTCGGGGTTGTTGTTCAGCTTGCCCCACCGCTGGTCGTAGTAGATCGTCTTGATCTTCCACGAGCCGTAGGGGGTGGCGCCGTTGTCGTACTGCGGGGCGAAGGTCCACTGGTTGAAGATGACGCCGCCCTGCTGGATGCAGTGGGCCGCCGTCGCGATCAGGTTGCGGTGGACGATCGTGGCCGTGCAGCGCTTCTTGATGCCCAGGAAGCTGAAGAACATCGCGCCCACGGCGGGGTCGGTGGCGGCGGCGGTCGCGGGCGCCGTCCGTCCGGCCCCGGAGCGGTCGGCCCGCCCGGGGGCGACCGCGGGCGCGTCGAGCGGCTGGGCCTGCCGCATCTCCTTCCCGGTCCAGATCCTGGTCCTCTTCGTGGCGTCGATGGTCTCCGCGCCCCGGTAGCCGCCCTTGCCGGGGGCCGCGTGGTAGGCCAGGCCCGCCACGACCGGGGACGCGCCGCCCCGGCCGAGGGTCAGCACGACGGTGGTGCCCTCGACGCCGAACGAGGCGGGGACCCTCCCGCCCCTGGCGCTCCTGGCCCAGGGCGCGTCGATGTGACCGACGGGCGTCCCCTCCCGCATGACGTCGAGGCTGCCGTCGGCGTTCCGCGTGAGCCGGGCGCCCTGCGGGACCGTCAGCGGGAACCGGAACGTCCCCGGCCCCTTGGCCTCGACCAGGCCTCGCACGGTCCCGTCGGTCGTGGTCTGCACCGCCGACCGGAACCCGGATCCGGGGTAGACGACCGTCCCCTTCGCGCTGACGGTGGGACGGCCGCCGCCCGGCAGGCCCAGCACCACCGAGCCCGAGCCGCTGTCGGCGACGGCCACCCCGCGCCGGGCGTCCCGGGGGATCCGCACCGTCGTCGTCGTGCCCCACGCCTTGTCACGCGTCGTGACCGCCCCGACCTCGTCCGCGCCGCCGCCGGAGGGCCGCACGACCCCCTTGGTCCCCGTCGCGGCCTCGATGACCTGCGCCGACGGCTCGGCGGCGTACGCGGGCGCGGGCAGCAGGACCGCGGTCATCGCCAGCCCGCAGGCCAGCCCGAGAGATGAGCGCATGCGCACCGTCTTCCTCTTGGTTCACAAGACAAGATCACATTAGGCGCTCCGGCACCGTCCAAGGGCGGTCTCCACAGGTTTCGGGTGATCTTCCACTCCCGGTCCGGAGCCGGACACTTCCGGCTAGGTTGGGCGCCGGTGATCCGTTCCGCCCGAGAGGAGCCCCGGCGCCTTGGCCTCCATCCGCCACGAGATCGTGATCGACGCGTCCCCCGAGCACGTCTGGGACGTGCTGCGCGACGTCGGCGCCGTGCACGAGCGGCTGCTGCCCGGCCGTGTCGCCGACACCCGGATCGAGGGCGACCAGCGGTTCCTGACCTTTCCCGACGGGCACGTGATCCGCGAGCTGATCCTCGACGTCGACGACGAGGCGCGCCGCCTGGCCTACGCGGTGGTCGAGGGCGCGCGGCCACCGGTCGAGCGCCACCACGCCACGTTCGAGGTCCGCCCGGAGGGCGCGCGGGCGGGGCGCCTGATCTGGACCACCGACGTGCTGCCCCACGCGCTCGCCTCCGAGATCCGGATCCGCGTCGAACGCGGCGCGGTGGAGATGAAGCGGGCGATCGAGGCCGCGGCGCGGGACTGACCGCCCGGTCAGGAGGCGGTGAACGCCGAGGCGTGCTCGGCGGCCCACCGGGCGAAGGTGCGGGCCGGGCGGCCGGTGACGCGTTCGACGGTGTCGACGACCGTCCAGCCGACCGGCGGGGTGTTCTTGAAGGTCTCGACGAACCAGGCGATCGTCTCCTCGTCGTGGCCCTCCGCGCGCCACCGGGCCACGGCCTCGTCCTCGCTCAGCTCGACGAGGCGGATCTCGCGGCCCCGGGCGGCGGCGACGGCCGCGACCTGGTCGCGGACGGTCAGGGCCTGCGGGCCGGTGACCACGTACTCCTCGCCCGCGTGGCCGGGGGTGGTGAGGGCCGTCGCGGCGACCGCGCCGATGTCGGCCTCGTGGACCATGGCGCTGTGGCGGTCGACGAACGCCGCGCGCACGGTGTCCTCGGCGCGGACGGACTCGGCCCAGTCCAGCGCGTTGGCCATGAACTCGACCGGCGCCACCACGGTCCACTCCAGGTCGCTCGCGCGGACCGCGTCCTGGAGCGGGGTGGGGCCGCCGCCGTTGAGGACGGTGACCCGGCGCACGCCCGCCCCGCGGGCCAGCTCGACGATCTCCGGGCCGGTCTCCAGCGGCTCGTAGCCGCCGCCGAAGGTGATCAGGTGGAGCCCGGCGACGCCGTCGAGGGCGGGCGCCAGGCTCGCGGGGTCGGTCAGGTCGCCCCGGACGGCCTCGACGCCCTCGGGAAGGGAGGCGTTCGCGGGGTCGCGGGTCAGCGCGCGGACGGCCTGGCCGCGTTCGAGGAGCTCACGGACGATCTGACGGCCGACGGTCCCGGTGGCGCCGGTCACGAGGAAGGTGTCGCTGGTGTTGGTCATGCGGGGAAGGTAACCGGGCGTTAGGACGCTTCATGTCCTAAGCGCGGGACCCTCCGGCCGGGGAATGAGAGCGGTATGGGTCGGCTGCCCGGGGATCCGGGAGTGGGGGGAAGGGTGCGTTACGCGCTCGGCTTCCGGTTGCCGCCGGAGAACCGGGAGTGGGTGCGGCACGACCTCACCGACGCCGGATGGCGCGGGCGGATCCTGCTCCGGCACCTGGGGCTGATGGCGCCGGTCTGCGCGGCGTTCGCGGCGCTGCCCGCCGAAGGGTGGGCGCGCGTGGCGGTCGCGCTGCTGGTGCTGGTGGCGAGCACGCTGACGGTGGTGATCAGCGCCGATGACCTGCGGCGGGCGCGGCTGCGGCAGCACGGGCTCGAACCGCCCGGCTGAGCGGCTACCGCGCCGCGGGGTGAACGGTCCGGGCCCCGACCAGGTCGGCGTAGAGCGGGGAGTCCCGGAGGAGTTCCCCGTGGGTGCCCAGCCGGGGGCGGGTCCCGTCCATCACCAGGACACGGTCGGCGCGCCGAGCCGAGCCGGTGCGCGATGACGACCAGGGTGCCGGGCCGGCCCCGGAAGGCGTGCTCCACGCGGGCCTCGGCGGCGGGGTCGAGGTGGCAGGTCGCCTCGTCCAGCACCACGATCCGCGCGGGGCTGAGCCGGACGCGGGCGAGCGCGACGAGCTGCCGCTCCCCCGGCGTCAGGCCCAGCGCGGCGGCGTCGGGATCGGCCTCGGCGGCGTCCGGGCGCAGGTAGGCGAGGTTCTCGGCGAGCGTGCCGCCGAAGACGTACGCCTCCTGCGGGATGATCGCGACGGACCGGCGCCTCCAGGCGGGATCGGTCTCGGCGAGCGGCACGCCGCCGACGTCGGCTCGAACATCGCCGGTAGTCCGGATCGGCCCACAGCTCGCGGTGCGGGCGGAGCGCGCGCACCCGGCCGGAGTCCAGCCACAGGACCAGGTCGGCGCGCGCCGCGGTCCCGGCGCGGTGCGCGACCACCAGCCGGGTACGGGTCGCGGAGTCTCCGCGGGCGCGGCCGCCGCCCGCGCCTCGGTCACCGAGGCGAGGCTGGAGGTCGCGTCGTCGAGGATGGGCGCGGAACCCGTCCGCTCGCTGGACCTGCTCCAGGAGCTCGCCGGCCCGTCCCCGAACTGAACGTCACCAGTCAGCCTCAAGAACGTCGTTGACATGCTCGGCGGCCCCGGCGTGAAGCCGCGGCAGACACTCTCGAAGCGGCTGGACGATGCTTCGCGGGACGGTGCCGTACTCGACGAGGTACCCAAGCGAGTGGGCGATCTCCTCCTGCACCGCGGGATCGGTCTCCCGCGACAGAGCCTCGACCAACGGCATCACGACCGACGAAGCCTCAAGTCCCGCCCGGCAGTCCTGAACGAGCCGGTCCCCAAGGTAAGCAGCCGCCAACCCTCGGACATGAGGCTCCTCATCGACCAGCCAGGCCAGCAGCTCACCGGGCGACGCGCCGACCATGCGAGAGGAATCCTGGGCCACCCGAGCATTGTCCTGCGTTCGGGGCCGCCATGGAAAGATCAAGCATGACCGACGAGCGCTTCCAGGACCCGGGATGGCGGCTCTGGCGCTTCAGCGACGAGATCCTGGTCCGCTGCCCCCGTTGCGACGCACGGGCCGTCGTGGTCGTTCACCCCGACCACCGCGAAGGCCACCGCTACGCGATGGGCTTCCTGATGGCACCGCACCGGCTGAGCTGCACGGGATGCGGCCACACCGCCGAGTGGACGCCACGCGGCTGGCAACGCGGCGAGGGAGACCCCTACTTCACCCACGGCGGCCCCCTGCTGGTCCCCCACTTCACCGGCCCGAACGACCCCTACTTCGACCTGCCGCTGTGGCTGCGACGCCCATGCTGCGGCCACGTCCTGTGGGCCTACAACCAACGGCACCTGGACCTGCTGGAAGCCTACGTAGCCGCCCGCCTACGCGAACGAGGAGCTTGGACAGGCTCAGGCAGCCTCCTGGAACGCCTACCCGCCTGGATGAAAGCGGCCGACAACCGCCCCGAAGTCCTCAAGTGCATAGCAGCCCTACGCACCACCCTCCCGTCCTGACCTCTCGGCGCCCGAGGGACGGACGGCGCTCCCCGGACAGACGCGGCGGCATGCCGGAGTGCTCGATCGCGTGTGGGAGCGGGAAGTCGAACGGGCACAAACCCGAGACGGGCTCTCGCTCGGACAGGGACGGCGGCCCGTCGGGAAGCCGGAGCTACGCGGACGCCGACGGGCAAGGACGGAGCGTCGGCTTGCCGCGTTCCCGGACCATGCGGCAAGCCGACGTTCGGTGACGAGCGCCCCGGGACCGGGCACGGCACGCCGGGTGCGTGGGTGTCGGCGGGGCGGTGAAGCCCTCGGGGTCAGCTTCCGTACTGCTTGGTGTCCGGGTGCTCGATCAGCAGGATGTGGGCGGCCTTCTCGGCGACGGGGCGGTGCCGTACCCCCTTGGGGACGACGAAGAGTTCGCCCGCCTTCAGCACCACCGGGTCCCGCTCCTCCAGCTGGATCTCAAAGGTGCCGTCCCAGCACAGGAACAGCTCGTCCTCATCGTGGTGGTGCCAGGGGAACTCGCCTTCCAGACGGGCGAGGCGGACGACGGTGGTGTCGTTGACCATTGCCAGGTCGTGCTGCTGGAAGGGTCCCGGGAGCTCGGCGATGGCCTCGGGCACCGATACCGCGGCGAGCTGCCGCAGGTCCTCGTGTTGTGTGGTCATGTCGCGATCCTCGCCGTCCTCGTGGTCCGCCGACAGAGCCAATGCGCCATAATTGGTCCGTTGAATGAACCAATCACCTCGATGGTGTCCGGATCGGAAGAACTCGATCATGTCGATGGACCCGGCCGAGCTGGCCGACCGTCTGGGCCGGTGGTCCGCCGGTCGCGGACCGCTGTACCTCCTGCTCGCCGCGCGGTTGAGGCGCCTCGTCGACGAGGGCGAACTGCCGCCCGGCACCACGCTGCCACCCGACCGGGCCCTCGCGTCCGCGCTCGCGGTAGGACGCGGGACCGTCGTGGCCGCGTACGACCAGCTACGCCTGGAAGGCCGGATCAGCCGACGCCAGGGAAGCGGGACCCGTGTGGCCGGGCCACCGCGCCCTGGACCCCGGGAGAGCACGGGCGCGCCGGTCTTCCTCCACCTGCTCGAACCCCGGGACGACGACGTGATCCTCCTGGCGTGCGCCGCCCCCGCCGCGCCACCGGCGATGCTGTTGACGGCCTACGAGCGGGCCTTGTCCCGGCTGGCCACGGTCACGAGCGATATCGGCTACCACCCGTCGGGCCACTGGCGACTGCGCCGTGCGGTCGCCGACCACTACACGGGGCGTGGGGTGCCGACCGGACCCGAACAGGTGCTGGTCACCAACGGCGGTCAGCAAGCCCTCTCCCTGCTCGCCCGCGCCTTCGTCGAGCCCGGCGGCACGGTGCTCGTCGAGACTCCCACCTACCCCGGTGCGCTTGAGGCCTTCCGTGAACAGACCACGTCTCTGGAGACGCTCCCCGTCGGCCTGGACGGCTTCGAAACGAGGGTTCGAACCTCTGACCGCCGCCTGGAACTCGCCTACCTCACGTCCACCCACCACAACCCGACCGGTGCGGTACTGCCGTCGCTGGCACGCCGACGGCTCGCCGCTGCCGCCGCCGCGGCAAACGTGCCGCTCATCGACGACGAAGTCCTCGCCCACCTGGCTTTTCCCGGGCAGGAGACACCGCCTCCACTCGCCGCGTTCGGCGAAACGGTCATCTCCGTGGGCTCGCTCAGCAAGAGCGTCTGGGGCGGGCTGCGCATCGGCTGGGTACGGGCCCCGCGACCCGTGATCGACCGCCTCGCCAGGCTCCGGGCGGTTCATGATCTCGGGGGGAACGTCACCGCGCAGCTCGCCGCCGCCGAGCTGCTGCCCCACATGGAGACCCTGTGCCAGGACATCGCGGCGGACCGCCGGGCCCGCCATGACCACCTGCGCGCGGAACTGGCACGACGGCTGCCGCAGTGGCAGGCCCCACCCGTCACCGGCGGTCAGACCCTGTGGGTGCGCCTCCCCCACGGCGACGGCGACTCCTTCGCGCAGACAGCCCTCCGTCACGGCGTCGCCGTGCTGCCCGGCAGCGGGCTGGACGCCTCAGGAGGCAGCAGGGAGTTCATCCGAATCCACTTCCTCGCCGCCCCCGACACGCTGACCGAAGCGGTGCGCCGCCTGGCCACGGCATGGCACGCCTACGGCGACGGCCGCGACCAGGGCACGACCGCGCCCCGATCCATGGCGGTATGACACGGGCCCTGGAGGATCGACCTGGTGACGTTCCCTGAAGGTGGCGAGATCGACGACCGTGGACAGAGCCCTCCCACCGCTCGACCGGTAGTTCCACCAGCGTGTCGGTGACCTCCCCACCCCGGCGGCACAGGCAAGCCACCAGCGACCCGAGATCGACGCCGGAGACCGAAGAGCAGCGCCGACCCAAGCGAGAGCACCTGCTTCTTCACGCCGGACGAGTTGGGCGGGGCCTTCCGGGTGGTGGGCGCGGCAGGTTTCGAACCTGCCGTCACCGGGAGCACCCCACCTCCAGACCGCCGCTAATGGCACGCGAATGGCACGACGACCCGCACAGACGCGGCGGCATGCCGGAGTGCTCGTTCACGCGGACGGCGAGAACCACGCGAACGAGTGTTCCGGGACGCGGAGGTCCAAGAGGCGGCGCAGCCCCTGGTTCGGACTCGCTCAACCCACATCGAAGTGGAGACGCGGCTGACTCTGGCGGGCCGCTTCGGCTCCCTGCTGATGCCTGGACGCGTGATCAGGCACGTGTGCCGCCCTCATGCAGACCAAGAGGACCGTCTCTTTGCCATGCTGGACGCTCCGGAGTCGGCCGCGCGACAGCACGGTAACGACCGGCGACGACGCGAGCGCCGCCGTCCTGGACCGGAAACCCGCGTTACCTGCAATCATGCGCGGATGGCCACCTCGTTGCCCATGGGATGGACGATCGAAGAAGTCCGCATCGTGTCCGGTGATGCCAGCGCGGCAGTGTCGCCAACGAAACCACCCGTGCTGAGCCTTGAGTCAACTGCAGGTCAGCCGACTTACGAGCCCGTATCTCCTGATCTGGTCGGCACGATCCTCCAGTTTCACGACCTCTATCTCGTCAGCATCGAAGGTGAGTGGAACATGGGGACTCGAAATCCAGACGGCGCCATCGCCTGCTGGGCGTCCTATGGAACCAATTTCCGCGAAGCCCTCCGGGGTCTCTAGAGACCAGAAGACGCGACACCCTGCCTGATCCTCTCGTCTGCCGTCGTCGCGGGCGCATGAGACGTGACGTCGACGGGAACGGGCCCTCATAGGCTGAGCCGCATGATCCGGGCTGTGGTGTTCGATGTCGGCGAGTGCCTGGTTAACGAGACGACCGAGTACGGGACGTGGGCTGACTGGCTCGGCGTGCCGCGTCACACCTTCTCAGCGATGTTCGGGGCGGTCATCGCGCGGGGGCTGGACTACCGCGAGACGTTCCAGGTGTTCGCGCCCGGCTTCGATCTGACCGAGCAGCGGGAGAAGCGGGCCGAGGTCGGGCAGGCCGAGAGGTTCGGGGAGGAGGACCTGTACCCGGACGTGCGTCCGGCGCTGGGCAAGCTTCGCGATGACGGGCTGTGGGTCGGGATCGCGGGCAACCAGACGGTGCGGGCCGGGGGCGTCCTGCGGTCGCTGGACCTGCCGTGCGACATGATCGCCACCTCGGACGACTGGGGCGTGTCCAAGCCGGATCCGGGATTCTTCCGTTGTGTGGTCGAGAACGCTCCGTGTGAGGCCGAAGAGATCCTGTACGTGGGTGATCGGCTGGACAACGACATCGCGCCTGCGGTCACGATGGGCCTGAGGACGGCGCTGATCCGGCGGGGGCCGTGGGGGATTATCCAGCAGGACGCTCCGGAAGCCGACAGCCTTCCGACGATGCGGATCGACTCGCTGTCCGAACTTCCCGGGCGTATCGCCCGGTTCAACGCTGAGGCGACCTTGCTCTGACGCCCTGGTTCCCTTCACTGGCGGTCAAGCACCTGAGCCAACGGCATCTCAGATGTGCGGAAGGGCTTGCTTCCAGGGGAAGTCACGCTGCCGCTGCCTGGTGTGCGCTGATGGCGTGAAGACCCCGTTTCCGTGATCGGAAACGGGGTCTTTTGGGTGGTGGGCGCGGCAGGTTTCGAACCTGCGACCCCTCGCTTGTAAGGCGAGTGCTCTACCCCTGAGCTACGCGCCCGTGGGCACGTTCGTGCCTCGGTGACCGGGAAAGCGTACCCGGTTCCGGGGTGGGTGCGCGAAACGGATCATGGCTGGGGGTCGCCGCCGTCCTGTTCGGCAAGGAAGCGTTCGAACTGGGCGGCCAGTTCCTCGGCCGTCGGCATGTCCCGGGCCTCGGCGAGCAGGCTCTCGCGGTCGGCGGCGCCCGCGAACGCGTCGTACTGCTGCTCCAGGGCGCGCACGACCTTCTCGACCTCCTCGTTGCCGCTGACCTGCTCGGTGATCTCGGCGTCGGTCGTGAGGGCGGCCTCGCGGAGGGCGGCGGAGGGCAGCACCAGGCCGGTGGCGGCGATCACCGCGTCGAGGGCGGCGACGGCGGCGGTCGGATAGGTGGTCTGGGCCAGGTAGTGCGGGACGTGGATGGCGAAGCCGAGCGCGTCGTGGCCGGACTCGCCCAGCCGGTACTCCAGCAGGGCCGCGGCGCTGCCGGGCACCTGGACCTTGTCGAACCACGAGGAACGCGTGATCAGCTCCGGCCGGGTCGCGTGCGAGGTCATCCCCACCGGCCGGGTGTGCGGAACGCCCATCGGGATGCCGTGGAAGCCGACGACGAGGCGGACGTTCAGGCGTTCCACCAGCGAGCGGACGGCGGCGACGAAGCCCTCCCACATCCGGTCGGGCTCGGGCCCGGTCAGCAGCAGGAACGGCGTGCCGACCTCGTCGTGCAGCAGGCGCAGGACCAGCTCGGGGGCGTCGTAGGAGGCCCAGTGGTCGCGGTCGTAGATCATCGTCGGGCGGCGGGCCCGGTAGTCGATCAGGGAGTCCACGTCGAACCGCGCGATGACGCGGTGGTCGAGGGCGTCCAGCAGGTGTTCGCGCACGAGCTGCCCGACCGATCCGGCGTCCACGAACCCGTCGATGCTGTGCAGCAGGACCGGGCCCGTCAGCTCCGGCAGGTCGGCGTCCAGCTCGTACAGATCCTCAGGGTTCAGCACCGTCTCCCCCACATTCATGTCTTGAGCCCTTCAACCTTAGGACATGGGCGGGGGCATCCCTTGCCCGTGTGTGATCGCGGTCTCATTCGAAGACGCGGCTGGCCAGGAAGTCCTCGGGCAGCAGGGTGGTGAGGGCGGCCAGGTCCACCTCGCCGGGCGCGGCCAGCAGCCGGCTGGCGTGGCGCAGGCGGGCGCGCTCGATCGCGTTGCGGACCGAACGCGCGTTGGCGAAGCGCGGCCGGGCGCGGCGTCGTCGCAGGTAGTCGCGGAAGACCGGAACGGTCTCGGGGGCGAGCCGGTAGCCCTCGCGGGCCATCATCAGGCGGCCGATCTCCTCCAGTTCGGCGGGCTCGTAGTCGGGGAAGTCGATGTGGTGGGCGATGCGGGAGCTCATGCCGGGGTTGGAGGCGAAGAACGCGTCCATGCGGTCCTTGTAGCCCGCCAGGACGACGACCAGGTCGTCGCGCTGGTTCTCCATGACCTGGAGGAGGATCTCGATGGCCTCCTGGCCGTAGTCGCGTTCGTTCTCGGCCCGGTACAGGTAGTAGGCCTCGTCGATGAACAGGACGCCGCCCATGGCGCGTTTGAGGACCTCCTTGGTCTTGGGCGCGGTGTGCCCGACGTACTGGCCGACCAGGTCGTCGCGGGTGACCGGCACCAGGTGGCCCTTGCGGACGTAGCCGAGGCGGTGCAGCAGTTCGGCGAGGCGGACGGCGACGGTCGTCTTGCCCGTGCCGGGGCTGCCGGTGAAGCACATGTGCAGGTTGGGGCGGCCCGAGTCGATGCCGAAGCGCGCCCGGACGCGGTCGACCAGCAGCAGCGCGGCGATCTCGCGGACGCGGGTCTTCACCGGGGCCAGGCCGACCAGGTCGCGGTCCAGGGAGTCCAGGACCTCGTCGGCCTGGGACTCGGCGCGTTCGCGGGCCAGGTCCACGCGGGCGTCCGGGGGCAACGGCTCGGCGGGGGTCTCGTCCGCCGAGCTGTCCGCCGAACGCATGCCGAAGGCGGGCCGCCCGGTCATGGCGCCGCCCGGTCCGGACCGAGGAGCGTCACGATCGGGAGCTCGCGAGCGACGCGGGAGGACCCGGCGTCAAAGCGCCAGGACCCGTCGTGCCGGAGGCGCGACAATGTGCACGTCATGGCGCCGCCCGGCCCGGGCTGAGGAGCATCACGATCGGGAGCTCGCGAGCGACGCGGGAAGGCCCGGCGGTGAAGGGGGTCATGTGTAGCGCTCGCCCTGCGGTCGGTCCAGCGCGTAGGGGTGGATCCGGTAGCGGACGCGGCGGTCGGAGGTCTCCTCCCGATCCAGCCGGAACCCCGGTTCGACGGCCGGGCGCTGCACGATGAACTGCAGCGCCGTCGTCTGCCGCCCGTAGCCCGCGTCGTAGGCGTTCACCCGGACGTAGTGGCCCGGGTAGGCGCGGCGGCACTCGTTGACCTCGTACAGCACCCCGGCGGGGTCGGCCAGGTCGAACATCGGCAGGCCCCACATCTCCCAGTACGCGTTGCGCGGGTGCGGGTCGTCGGTGAACTCCACCGAGCACGGCCAGCCCCGCTCCAGGGCGTAGGCGACCTGCGCGGCGATCTCGTCGTCGGTGAGGTCGGGCAGGTGGGAGAACGTCCCTTGGGTCACGCGCATCACAGGCTCACATGGGTCTCGACGACGTCGGGGGTGTCGGTGGACTCGTAGCTGAACGTCACGTCGCCCCAGGTGGACAGCGCGACCTCCAGCTCACGGCTGTGCCTGGCGGCGGCCCGCAGGATGTCGGGGCCCTCGGCGAGGAAGTCGCGGCCCTCGTTGCGCGCCTTGATCATCGCTTCGAGGGCGACGCGGTTGGCGGCGGCCCCGGCGGCGATCCCCATCGGGTGCCCGATCGTCCCGCCGCCGAACTGGAGGACCACGTCCTCGCCCAGGTGGTGCAGCAGCTGGTGCATCTGCCCGGCGTGGATGCCGCCGGACGCCACCGGCATCGTGCCCGGCATCGACGCCCAGTCCTGGTCGAAGTACAGGCCCTTCACCGGATCCGCGGCGATCCTGTCGAGGCGCAGGGTGTCGTAGAAGCCCGCGACGCTGTGGGGGTCGCCCTCCAGCTTGCCGACGACCGTCCCGGCGTGGATGTGGTCGACGCCGGCCAGCCGCATCCACTTGGCGATCACGCGGAAGCTGACGCCGTGGGTCTTCTGCCGCGTGTAGGTGGAGTGCCCGGCGCGGTGCAGGTGCAGCAGCATCCCGTTGGCCCGCGCCCACCGGGCCATCGACTGGATCGCGGTGTAGCCGACGGTCAGGTCGATCATCACGATGACGCTGCCGAGGTCGCGCGCGAACTCGGCGCGCTCGTACATGTCCTCCATCGTGGCGGCGGTGACGTTGAGGTAGTGCCCCTTGACCTCGCCGGTCGCGGCGACGGCCCGGTTGACGCCCTCCATGCAGTACAGGAACCGGTCGCGCCAGCGCATGAACGGCTGGGAGTTGATGTTCTCGTCGTCCTTGGTGAAGTCCAGGCCGCCGCGCAGCGCCTCGTACACGACGCGCCCGTAGTTGCGCGCCGACAGCCCGAGTTTCGGCTTGACCGTCGCGCCCAGCAGCGGGCGCCCGAACTTGCCGAGGTACTCGCGTTCCATCACGATCCCGTGCGCCGGGCCCTGGAACGTCTTGACGTAGTGCGGCGGGATCCGCATGTCCTCCAGCCGCAGCGCCCGCAGCGCCTTGAACCCGAAGACGTTCCCGATGATCGAGGAGGTGAGGTTGGCGATCGAGCCCTCCTCGAACAGGTCCAGGTCGTAGGCGATGGAGGCGATGAACTGCCCCTCGCTTCCCGGCACCGCCTCCACCCGGTAGCACTTGGCCTGGTAGTTCTCGTAGGAGGTGAGCCGGTCGGTCCACACCACCGTCCAGGTGGCGGTGGACGACTCCCCGGCGACGGCCGCGCCCGCCTCCTCCGGCGGGACGCCCGGCTGCGGCGTGATCCGGAACGCGGCCAGCACGTCGCTGTCCTTCGGCCGGTAGTCGGGCCGCCAGTAGCCCATCTCCGCGTACGGGATCACACCCGCCGACCATCTGCCCGCACTCATGGCCCTCCGCTCGGGTCGGGGTTCGTGGACGTCCCGAGCGTCGCCCGGCGATACTCGCATCGTCCATCAAGTGTTTCCGGCCCACACCTGAGCGAAGGCTTGAACCAGGAGGTCGCCGTGACCGAGGCGCGGCTGCGGACGTTCGTGGCGGTGGCCGACGCCGGGTCGGTGCGGGAGGCGGCGCGGCGGCTGTACGTGACCGAGTCGGCGGTGTCGGCGGCGCTGGCGGCGCTGGCCCGGGACCTCGGCGTCGCGCTGGTCCGCCGCGAGGGGCGCGGCCTGGCGCTCACCCCCGCCGGGACGGTGTACGCCTCCTACGCCCGCCGGGTCCTCGGCCTGCTGGAGCAGGGGCGCGCGGCGGCGCGGGGCGCGGCCGACCCGGCGCGCGGCCCGCTGCGCCTGGCGGCGGTGACCACGGCCGCCGACCAGGTCCTGCCGGAGCTGCTGGCCTCGTTCCGCGCCCGCTGGCCGGAGGTGGACCTGGCCCTGGAGGTGGGGCCGCGCCGCCAGGTGTGGAGCAGCCTGGCCGCCCACCGGGCCGATCTGGTGCTGGCCGGGCGGCCGCCCGCCGGCGTCGCGGCGACCGTGCTGGCGCGGCGGCCCAACGTCCTGGTCGTGGTGGGCGCGCCCGCGCTGGCGGCGGCGTTCGACCCGGCCACGACGCCGTGGGTGATGCGCGAGCCGGGCTCGGGCACCCGCGCCACGGCCGAGGCGTACCTGACCGAACGCGACGTCGCCCCGCCCCGCCTGGTCCTCGGCTCCAACGGCGCGGTGGTCGCGGGCGCGGCGGCGGGGCTGGGCGCCGCCCTGCTGTCCCGCGACGCGGTCCGCGGCCACCTGGCGGACGGATCCCTGGTCGAGATCGACGCGCCCGGAACGCCGCTGCACCGCCCCTGGCACGCCGTGGGCGGGCCCGACCCGACCCCGACGACCCGGCTGTTCGTGGACCATCTCCTGGACGCCCCCGGCTGGTCCCGGCCCCGCTGACGCCCCGCCCGGCGCGTGGGGTCGGTCACATCGCGCGCCGGAGCGCGCCGGAGCCGCCACGACACGACAGAATCGGATTCGGAACACCCTGGGGGCAGGGCGCCCGCATCCGCGACCACGCGAAAGGGGTCCACGATGACCGCCGAACGCCCGTACGACATCGTCCTCTTCGGCGCCACCGGCTTCACCGGCGGGCTGACCGCCGAGTACCTGGCGCGGCACGCGCCGCCCTTCGCCAAGTGGGCGCTGGCCGGGCGCAACCAGGAGAGGCTGGCGGCGGTCCGCGACCGGCTGGCCGCGATCGACCCGGCCTGCGCCGACCTGCCGCTGCTGCACGCCGACACCGCCGACACCGCGTCGGTCGAGGAGCTGGCCGCGCGGACGCGCGTCGTCATCACCACCGTCGGCCCGTACGTGAAGCACGGCGAGCCGCTGGTCGCCGCGTGCGCCCGCAACGGGACCGACTACGTGGACCTGACCGGCGAGCCGACGTTCGTGAACCGGATGTACGTGCGCCACCACGAGGAGGCCGTGCGGTCGGGCGCGCGGATCGTGCACGCCTGCGGGTTCGACTCGATCCCGCACGACCTGGGCGTGTACTTCACCGTCAAGCGGCTCCCGGCGGGCGTCCCGCTGCGCGTGGAGGGGTTCGTGCGGGGCTCGGGCGACTTCTCCGGCGGCACCCTGCACTCGGCCGTCGGGATCTTCGCCGACATCCCCGGCATGGTCCGCGCCGAGCGCGAGTACCACCGCGCCGCCCCGAGGCCGGAGGGACGGCGGGTGCGGATCTCGCGGCGGCCCGTGCCCCGCTCGGGGGTGAACGGCTGGACGCTGCCGATGCCGACCATCGACCCGCAGATCGTGCTGCGGTCGGCGGCGGCGCTGGACCGGTACGGCCCCGACTTCTCCTACGGCCCCTACGTGGCGACCAGGCGGCTGCCGTCGGCGGTCGGGCTGGCCGCCGGCGCCACGGCCGTGACGGCGCTGGCGCAGCTGCCGCCGACCCGCGCGCTGCTGCTGCGGGTGCGCGGGGCGGGCGAGGGCCCGCCGCCGGAGAAGCGCGCCAAGGCGTGGTTCAGCGTGAAGTTCGTCGGCGAGGGCGGCGGCAGGCGCGTGGTCACCGAGGTCGCGGGCGGCGACCCCGGCTACGGCGAGACCGCGAAGATGCTGGCCGAGTCGGCGCTGTGCCTGGCCTTCGACGACCTGCCGCCGAGCTCCGGCCAGGTCACCACGGCGGTCGCGATGGGCGACGCGCTGGTCGACCGTCTCCAGAAGGCCGGGATCACCTTCCGGGTGATCCATTCCTGATCGGGACGACCGCCTCGACGGTGGTGCCGGCGCCGGGGCGGCTGGTGACCGTGAACCGGCCGCCCAGCAGCTCGGCGCGTTCGGCCATGCCGCGCAGCCCGTAGGCCCCGGACCGGTGGCCCTGCCGCGGCGCGAACCCCACCCCGTCGTCGGCGACGGTCAGCCGGACGCGGTCGCGGTCGTGTTCCAGCAGCAGGTCGACGCAGGTGGCGGCGGCGTGCCGCAGGCAGTTGCCGACCGCCTCCTGCGCGATCCGGTACAGCGCGGTCTGCACGTGGTCGGGAAGCGGCTCCTCCAGTTCCCCGGTCACGGTGACGGTCACGTCCACCGCCCCGTGCGAGGTGGGCGCGCCCGCCTCCCGCGCCAGCGTCGCCAGCGCGGCGGGCAGCCCCAGGTCGTCCAGGACCGGGGGCCGCAGCCCGCCGATCGCCGCCCGCGTCTCGGCGGCGGCCAGGTCGCACAGCTCGCGCGCGCGGGCGATCTGGGCGCGGGCGCCGGACGGCGCGGGCCCGTCCGGCCCGGGGCCCTCCAGCGCCGCCTGCGCCGCCGACAGGTGGAAGCCCAGGCTGGCCAGGTGCTGGGCGACCCCGTCGTGGATCTCGCGGCTGAGCCGGGACCGCTCGGCCTCCTGGACCTGGACGGCGCGTTCGGCGAAGCGCTCGGCGGCGAACTCGCGCTCCCGGGCGGTGCGCAGGCGGCGGCACGAGCACAGCACCGGCGCGAACAGCTCGGCCAGCGCCCCGACCAGCGCCACGTCCGGCTCCCGGCAGGGGCCCGCCGACCGGACGTCGAGGACCCCGATGACCGCGGGCCCGCTGTGCACGGGCACCGCGACGCCGCGCCCGTCGCGGTGCCGCCGGGCCCGCCCGTGCGCCGCGACCCACCCGACGTCCCCCTCCCCCAGCGGGACGGCCCGGCCCGCCCCCTCCATGACCCGCCCGCACTCGTCCAGGACGTACACGTCGCAGAACACGAGCGCCTCCCCCGACCGCACCACCAGCCCGGCCAGCTCCTCGGCCGTCGACGGCAGCGTCCGCCCCGAGCACGCGACCGCGACGACCCGGACCAGCAGGTCCCGGTCCCGGCCCGCCAGCAGGTCCAGCGCGGCCGTCACCGGTACAGCCCCTCCCGCAGCGCCAGCGCGACCGCCGCGGACCGGTCGGCCACCTCCAGCTTCCGGTACAGGGTCCGCAGATGGCTCTTGACGGTCTCCTCGCTGACCACCAGCCGGGCCGCGATCGCCTTGTTCGACAACCCGCCGACCAGCAGCGACAGCACCTCGCTCTCGCGCTGGGTGAGTCCCCGGTCGGCGCCCGGCCAGAACTCGCCGCGCCGCAGCCGCGCCGCCGTCACCGCCATCCGCCCGGCGAGGGTGGGGTCGACGACGGTCTCGCCGCGGGCGACCTCCTCCAGCCGCCGCACCAGCTCCGGGCCGTCGACGCGTTTCAGCAGGTAGCCGCCGGCGCCCGCGCGCAGCGCCTCGAAGACGTACTGCTCGTCGTCGTAGACCGACAGGAACACCACCCGCGACTCGGGGGCCAGGCCGGTCAGCGTCCGGCACACGTCCAGGCCGCTCTCCGGCCCCAGCCGCACGTCCAGCAGCACCACGTCGGGCCGCAGCGCCGCCACGAGCCGGGCGGCGCCGGCGGACGTCCCCGCCTGCCCCACCACCCGCACCCGCCCGGCGAACCCGGCCAGCATCGCCTTCAGCCCGGCCAGGATCATCTCGTGGTCGTCCACCAGGACGACGCGTACGGGCACGCCCATCCCGGCACGATAACAACCCTTGCTACCCGCCAGTAGCCCCGTGGCGTAAGGCTTCTCCCGGGTTTCACCCGTGCTCTCCCCCGTTCGGGTGAGGCCGCGGCCCGCCGCCCGTTCTACCGTCCGGGCACCGGACGACGTCGGCACGCTAGGAGGCCAGGTGCCCCATCGGATCGTGCACATGCTCCGGGCGCGCGGATCGGGCCGCCGCCCCGTCATGCTCGCCATCGCCGGGGACAGCGCGGCGGGCAAGACGACGCTCACCAGGGGGCTGGTGCGGTGTCTGGGGGCGGACCGGATGACCGCCGTCTGCGTGGACGACTACCACCGCTTCGACCGGCGGGAACGGGCGGGCAAGCCGTTCACGGCGCTGCACCCCGACTGCAACCACGTCGACGTCATGGAGCAGCACCTGCAACTGCTGTCGCTGGGCGAGCCGATCCTCAAACCGGTCTACGACCACGGCACCGGCGAGCTCGTCCGGCCCGAGCTGGTCCGGCCCCGCGACTTCGTGATCGTCGAGGGGCTGCTGCCGCTGCACACCCGCCTGGCCCGCGCCTGCTTCGACATCACCGTCTACCTGGACCCGCCCGAGCCGCTGCGCCACGCCTGGAAGGTCCGCCGCGACTGCGCCAACCGCGGCTACACCCCCGGGCAGGTCCGCGCCGAGCTGGCCCGCCGCGAGCCCGAGAGCGCCGCCTACATCCGCCCGCAGCGCCGCTGGGCCGACATCGTCGTCCGGTTCGCGCCGGTCGCGGGCCGCGCCGACCCGCCGGACACGCCGCTGTCGGCCGAGCTGCTGCTGCGCCCCACCATCGACCACCCCGAGCTCGGCCCGGTCCTGGCGGAGGCGGCCCCGCCCGGCGGCGACACGGCCATGCACCTGCGCCTGCACCGCGACACCGACGGCCGTCCCGTCGACGCCCTGCACGTCCACGGCTACGTCTCCCCCGAGGAGTCCGGGCCCGTCAAGAGGGCGATCTGGGAACGGCTAGCGGGCCACGCCGACCTCGATCCGGCGGCGCTGGGCCGGTACGGCGACGCGGGCGCCAGCGACCCGCTGGCCATCACCCAGCTCCTGCTGCTGTACCACCTGCTCGACGCCGACCGCCGGCAGCAGGCGGCGTAGCGGCGTAGCGGCCACGAGGCGCGCGGGGAGGCCCCGGGACACCGGGCCGCGCGGCTCCGTCACGGCCGGGAGGACCCCCCGCCTGGGCGCCGGGGGCCTCCCGGCCTCTCCCCGCGCGGGGACGCCCTCAGGAGGCGGCCGAGACCGGCGGCACCGCGGCCGCCAGCTCCTTCCAGCGGATCTCGGGGCGCTCGGCCGCCACCACCGCCAGGGACTGGCCGCCGCGGACCGTCTCGTCCGGCGTGGACGACAGCCGGAAGCGGGCGTTGGGACGGTGCGAGTCGCCGACCGCCAGCAGCGTGCAGCCCCGCCGCAGCAGGAAGATCGCCACCTCGACGCGCGGCCACTCGCCCGCGTCCTCGGGCACGTCCAGGCGGAACAGCGAGGAGTCGCCGTCCAGCGTGCTGGCGAGGTTGTGGTAGATCGAGGCGACGCCGGGGTTGCGGATCGCCACCGCGACCACGGCCGGGTCGTCCACGTCCACCGGCTCGATGTCGGGGTCGATCAGCTCCAGCGCCTCGGCGAACTCGGCGCGGCGCACCCCCTCGTGCACGCCCGCCAGCAGGTGCGGCACCGACCCGCCGGAACGGCGCAGGTGGGCGTGCACCCCGAGCATGACCCGCACGGTCTCGTCGTCGTCGCGGCCGACCACCAGCACGGTGCGGGCGGCCTCCAGGCGGGCCCGCGCGTAGGCGCTCTCGTCGCGCAGCACCACGTCGTACAGCTCCGGGTCGGGGTTCTCCCCGCTCAGCTGGTCCGGCCAGAACACCGTGACGACCGGCACGCGGACGTAGGCCGGGTCGGCGCGCAGCTGGCTGATGATCGCCCGCAGCCCCTCCCGGTGGTAGCCGACGACCACCAGGTGGTCACGGTGGTGCAACTGCGCCCGGCCGGTGGCCTTCATGGTCCTGCCCTTCGCCATCCACAGCGTCAGCTCCGCGAACAGCACCAGCCCGGCGGTGAGCCCGGCGACGATCACCATCGCGCCGCCGATCCGGCCGCCCGTCGTGGTGGGGTACAGGTCGCCGTAGCCGGTGGTCGTCCCGCTGACGAAGAAGTACCACAGGTAGTGCAGCGGGTCCCTGAGCTTGGAGTCCGCCGGTTCGAACGCCGTCATCAGCGCCCAGCCGCCCACCGCGGCCACCAGCAGCACCGCCGCGGGGACGCGCCAGGCACGGTCGGCGACCCGGTTGATCAACCGCAGGAGCAGGTACGGCATGGCACCCTCCCGTCCGTCGCCGCCGAATGTTGCGATACAACGTTCCAGCGCGTGCCGGGGCCGTCAACCCGCAAAAGGCCACGTCACTGCTATTCAGCGACAAATCTGTGGCAACGGCCACATCGCGGACGCCGTGGCGGTGACCGGAGGTGACCGGATCAGTGGCCGGAACGCTGGCCGGTTCCGGTCACCGCGGGAGGGCGGTCAGCCCGCGACGCCGCGCCGCAGCACGCGGCTGAGGGCCGCCGCGACCTCCTCGGCCAGGGCGGTGTCCGAGGACGGCCCGCCCGAGTGGACCAGGGGGCGGTCCCCGTCGGCCGGCTCCCGGACCGCCTCGCGGGTGTGGCCGCAGTCGCGGCACTCGACCTCGCCCAGCCGGCACAGCAGCGCCGTGGAGCCGCAGTCCTCGCAGCGGTCCAGGTCGGCGGTCCAGTCGTGGGCGGTCTGGCAGAGAGGGCAGACCAACACCTGGTGGTCGGCCCGGACGCCGCGTTTCCACGGGCTCGCGCCGCCTGCCGGGTCGGTCTGCCGCGCCCCGCAGCGGAAGCAGGGCATCACACCTCCAAAAGGTGCGGGGCCGGGGCCGGCGGTGGCCGGACCCGGCCCGGATCACTCAGAGGTTCGCGAGCGCCTTGCGGTACTCGTCGAGGTCGCGGGCGTCGGGAAGGTCGTTCTCGACCTTCCAGCGGACGACGCCCTCGGTGTCGATGATGAAGGTGCCCCGCTTCGCCAGGCCCTTCTCCTCGTTGAACACGCCGTACCTCTGCGCCACACCGCCGTGCGGCCAGAAGTCCGACAGCAGCGGGAACCGGTACCCCTCCTGGTCGGCCCAGGCGCGCAGCGCGAACACCGAGTCGACCGAGACGGCCAGCACCTGCGTGGCGTCGTCGCCGACGAGCGTCGGCAGCTCGTCGCGGATCGCGCAGAGCTCGCCGGTGCACACGCCGCTGAACGCCAGGGGGTAGAACACCAGGACGACGTTCTTCCTCCCCCGGAAGTCCGACAGCTTCACCGGGGTCCCGTGCTGGTCCTTCAGCTCGAAGTCCGGTGCGACGTCGCCTACGTTGACCGCCAATGCCTCTCCCGCGGATCGGCCCCGCCCGGGGCGGGGGTCGTTCCCCCCACGAGCGTGGGGGCGACCGTCAGTCTGCCACCCCCGGGTGACGGGCGGATGTCCGGGCGGCCCGCGGCGGCGGGCCGTTCGGCTACTTGTGGACCTTCGGTGAGACCAGGCGCGTGCCGGACCACTCCTTGGCGGCGCTGATGCTCTTGGTCTGGGTCAGACCCGCGGACGTGGCGGCGTCGCCGATGTCGCTGGGCTCGACGTGCCCGTCCCGGCCCGCCTTGGGCGTCAGCAGCCAGATGTGGCCGCCGTCGGCCAGGGGGACAATGGCGTTCGTGAGCTCGTCGAACAGGTCGCCGTCCTCTTCCCGCCACCACAGCAGCACGACGTCGACCACGTCCTCGTAGTCCTCATCGACCAGCTCCTTGCCCGTGACGGCCTCGATGGCGTCGCGCAGGTCCTCGTCGACGTCGTCATCCCAGCCGATCTCCTGCACCACCTGGTCCGGCTTGAAGCCGAGCCGTTCGGCCAGGCTGCGCTCAGACTGCGCCTGGCCCGCGGTCGCGCTCACGAAAGTCCTCCCATGGTCGATAGTCCGCCCGGTGGCGGGGTCGTCGTGTTCCATCCCGAACGTGGTGGCCGGGTCCCCGCTCCGTCGCGTGTTTTGCGGGACAGTCCACACAAGTAAGGGCCCCTTGCGCAAGTGTCTTCTCGGCTTTTGCTCGGCTCGTCGCTCCGATCGACCGGATCCCGGTGACCCGTCATCAACAGAGCGTAACAACCCACGCTCATCCCGCAAGGAAGGACAACCGTACCTGGCGTTCGCGGTTGTCGACGTTCAGGTCGACCAGGGCGATCGACTGCCAGGTCCCCAGCGCCAGCCTCCCCGACAGCACCGGGACGGTCGCGTACGGGGGGATCAGGGCGGGCATGACGTGCGACCGGCCGTGCCCGCGCGAGCCGTGCGCGTGCCGCCAGCGGTCGTCGGCGGGGAGCAGGTCCCCCAGCGCGCTCAGCAGGTCGTCGTCGCTGCCCGCGCCCAGTTCCAGGATGGCGACGCCGGCGGTGGCGTGCGGCACGAACACGTGCAGCAGCCCGTCACCGCCGGTCTCCGAGGCGGCCTCCGAGGCGAACCGCTCGCACTCGGACGTCAGGTCGTGCACGGCCTCCCGGCTTCCGGTCGTCACCTGGATCACGGTGCTCTTCATGATCACAGGTCTACCCGGTCGGCCGGGGTTAACGCTCGGTCGGGACCCCCTCACCGGCCCGCGGTTCCACGACCGCGTCCGGCCCGGGGAAGACCAGGCCGGTGTGCCCGTCGTCGAAGCGGACGACGAACGGCGGCCCGCCCTCGGGCCCGCGCACCTCGATGATCTCGCCTGCCCTGTCCGGCTGCCCCACGGTGTTGCCGTGCACGTGCAGCCGGTCTCCCACGGATGCGTTCATCAGCTCCCCCAGGCGTACGGCCTCTCGCCAAGGTCGTCCGGGCGTGTTCACGTCCTACCTTCGTACGTCCGGCGCGCCGCGTCGAGAGGGGTTTGCAAGGTCTGGGGACGAGTCCGGAAAAATCGGGCCACACGCCTGTGTAGAGCGACGTTGACCGGCGAGAATGATTACCGGTTGGTAGAGATGCGCCCGCCGTCGCGAACGGCGACGATGGATCACGAACCACGGCGACGAACAGTCGTTCCGACCACCTGACGGTAAGCACAGAGGGGACCCCGTGGCTTCCGGACGTCAACGCTTTTCCATCATCAGTGACGGGCTGCCGAGCCAGCTGCCCGACATCAACCCGGACGAGACCCGGGAGTGGCTGGAGTCGCTGGACACGGTCATCAAGACCGAGGGGCCCGGCCGGGCCCGGTACGTGATGCTGCGCCTGCTGGAGCGGGCCCGCGAGCAGCACGTCGGCGTTCCCGCGCTGAGCAGCACCGACTTCATCAACACCATCCCGCCCGAGCACGAGCCCTGGTTCCCCGGCGACGAGCACGTCGAGCGCCGGATCCGCGCCTACATCCGCTGGAACGCGGCGGTCATGGTCTCCCGCGGCAACCGGCCGGGACTCGGCGTCGGCGGCCACATCGCCACCTACGCCTCCGCGGCCTCGCTCTACGAGGTGGGGTTCAACCACTTCTTCCGCGGCAAGGACCACGGCGAGTCCGGCGACCAGGTGTTCCTCCAGGGGCACGCCGCGCCGGGCATCTACGCCCGCGCCTACCTGGAGGGCCGCCTGCCCGAGGACAAGCTCGACGGGTTCCGGCAGGAGATCTCGCATCCGGGCGGCGGCCTGTCGTCCTACCCGCACCCGCGGCTGATGCCGGACTTCTGGGAGTTCCCCACGGTGTCCATGGGCCTCACCGCGATCGACGCGGTCTACCAGGCCCGCTTCAACCGCTACCTGTACAACCGCAAGATCAAGGACACGTCGCGGTCGCACGTGTGGGCGTTCCTCGGCGACGGCGAGATGGGCGAGCCCGAGTCGCTGGGCGCGATCGGCCTGGCCGCCCGCGAGGAGCTCGACAACCTGACGTTCGTCGTCAACTGCAACCTCCAGCAGCTCGACGGCCCGGTGCGCGGCAACGGCAAGATCATCCAGGAGCTGGAGGCGTTCTTCCGGGGCGCGGGCTGGAACGTCATCAAGGTCGTCTGGGGCCGCGACTGGGACCCGCTGCTGGCGCAGGACGCCGACGGCGTGCTGGTCAACAAGATGAACACCACGCCGGACGGGCAGTTCCAGACGTTCACCGTCGAGTCGGGCGCCTACATCCGCGAGAAGTTCTTCGGCGACGACCCCCGGCTGCGCAAGATGGTCGCCCACCTGTCGGACGACGACCTGCGCAAGCTGTCGCGCGGCGGGCACGACTACCGCAAGGTGTACGCGGCGTTCAAGGCGGCCCGCGAGCACGTCGGCCAGCCGACCGTGATCCTGGCGCACACGATCAAGGGCTGGACGCTGGGCACCGACTTCGAGGCCCGCAACGCCACCCACCAGATGAAGAAGCTCACCAAGGCGGAGCTGAAGGAGTTCCGGGACCGGCTGTACCTGGAGATCCCCGACTCGGCCCTGGAGGGCGAGCTGCCGCCCTACTACCACCCGGGCGAGGACTCCGACGAGATCCAGTACATGCGCGAGCGCCGCGCGGCCCTCGGCGGCTTCCTGCCCCGGCGCGTGGTGCGGGCCAAGCCGCTGAAGCTGCCCGGCGACGCCGTCTACAGCGAGCTGAAGAAGGGCTCGGGCAAGCAGAACGTCGCCACCACGATGGCGTTCGTCCGGCTGCTCAAGGACCTGATCAAGGACGAGAGCATCGGGGCCCGGTTCGTGCCGATCGCGCCGGACGAGTACCGCACGTTCGGCATGGACTCGCTGTTCCCGACCGCCAAGATCTACTCCCCGCACGGGCAGACCTACGAGGGCGTGGACCGCAAGCTCCTGCTGTCGTGGAAGGAGTCGCCGCAGGGCCAGATGCTCCACGAGGGCATCAGCGAGGCCGGGTCGATGGCCTCCACGATCGCGGCGGGCACCACCTACGCCACGCACGGCGAGCACATGATCCCGGTCTACATCTTCTACTCGATGTTCGGGTTCCAGCGGACCGCCGACCAGATGTGGGCGTTCGGCGACCAGATGGGCCGGGGCTTCCTGCTCGGCGCGACGGCGGGCCGCACCACCCTGACCGGCGAGGGCCTCCAGCACGCCGACGGGCACTCCCCGCTGATCGCGGCGACGAACCCGGCCTGCGTCCACTACGACCCGGCCTGGGCCTACGAGCTGGCCCACATCACGCAGGACGCCCTGCGGCGCATGTACGGCTCGTCGGAGGAGCACCCGAACGGCGAGAACGTCTTCTACTACCTCACCGTCTACAACGAGCCGTACCAGCAGCCCGCCGAGCCGGAGGGCCTGGACGTCCAGGGCCTGCTGAAGGGCCTGTACCGCTACCAGGGCGCCCCCGAGGTCAACGGCGACGCCCCGAAGGCGCAGATCCTCGGCTCCGGCGTGGCGCTGCGCTGGGCGCTGGAGGCGCAGCGCCTGCTGGCCGAGGAGTGGGGCGTGGCGGCCGACGTGTGGTCGGCGACCTCGTGGAACGAGCTGGCCCGCGACGCGGTGGCCTGCGACGAGTGGAACCTGCTCCACCCGGACGCCGAGCAGCGCGTCCCCTACGTCACCCGGACGCTGGAGAACGTCCCCGGCCCGATCGTCGCGGTGTCGGACTTCATGCGCGCGGTCCCCGACCAGGTGGCCCGCTGGGTCCCCGGCGACTACTCGTCGCTGGGCACCGACGGCTTCGGCTTCTCCGACACGCGCGCGGCGGCGCGGCGCTTCTTCCACGTGGACGCGGCGTCGATCGTCCTGGCGGTGCTGACCCGCCTGGTCCGCGCGGGCGAGATGAAGCCGGAGGCGCTGAAGGAGGCGATCGAGCGCTACCAGCTCAATGCCGACGTCAGCACGGTCTTCGCGGGCGGCGTCCAGACCCGCGAGAGCAACACCGGCGGCGACGCCTGACGTTCCCCACGGGGATCACGGAGGTGTAGGCCGTGATCCCCGCGAAGGGCGCCCCTCCCCGGAGGGGCGCCCTTCGACGTTCCGGGACCGCTCCGAATCCCACCGATGACGGCACGGGACACAGCCACGACGGGCGTTCGACCTCGCGGGAACGCGCTGACCCGCCGCGACGAGCACCGGCCTACCGCCAACGCGTCGGCCCGCCATCACAGCGTCTCTGCGTCGGAGCGCGACAACGCGCACCCGCAAGGAGCATCCGGCCTTCCAACGACGCGTTGACCCGCTGCCACGGCGTGTGCCGGAGCGTGGCGGCTCGCTGCCGCGATGGGTCAGTTCGGCGTCGTGGCGTCCTCGTGGAGGAGGCCGCGGGCGCGGGCGACGCCCAGGCCGTCCATGTAGTCGCGGACCCGGACCAGTCGCCCGTCCCGTACGTGCAGCACGAGCAGGCCGGGGATGGTGAACGTCCCGTCCGCGCCCGGCGTCTCCGCGACCACGACGTGCTCGGCGACGAGCGTTCCCGCGCCGGGGTCCTCGTGTACCGCGACGCTCCGGACCTCCCGCACCCGGACCGGCGAGGATCCCCAGGTCGCCCGGTAGCCCTCACGTACCCGCTCGCGCCCCTCGTAGCGCTCCGGGAAGCCGGGGAAGGCGAACGGGAACTCGTGCACCCCGTCCTCGGCGTACAGGTCCGCCAGGTCGTCGGCGGACTTGTCGCGCATGGCCTGGTGGAAGCGGGCCAGCACCTCGCGCGGGGTGCGGGCGGCGGGCGGCCGTGGCATCGGCGCACTCCTTCGCTCAACGGTTGTTGACCGAACGACCGTACGCCGCCCCTCCCCGTTCGGTCAACGCCTGTAGAGTGAAGCCGTGACCGGCCCTCCCACCTCCCGCGCCGAGCGCCGCCGGGCCACCGAGGCGCGCATCCTCGACAGCGCCCGCACGCTGTTCGCCGAACACGGCTTCGACCGGACCACGATCCGCGCGGTGGCCTCCGCGGCGAACGTGGACCCGGCGCTCGTGATGCAGTACTTCGGGACCAAACGCGAGCTGTTCACCCGGGCCGCGCGCGTTCCCGCGCCGCCGCCGGGCCCGGCCGGCCTGGACGGGGACGCGCTCGTCGAGCACCTGCTGACCGGCCTGGGCCTGAAGCTCGGCGGCCTCCCCGAGGGGACGCTGGCCACGATGCGCTCGATGCTCACCGACCCGGACGCCGCCGAGCACGCGCGCCGGGCCCTCGGCACGCAGATCGACAGCGTCGGCGCCGCGATCCCCGGTGAGGACGCCGGGCTGCGCGCCGCCCTGGCCCTGACCACGATCCTCGGCGCGGCCATCGGTCACCGGCTGCTCGGCCTCCCCGCCCTCCGCGACGCGTCCCCCGACCGCGTCGCGGCCCTGCTGCGTCCCGCCCTGAGGGCCCTGGTCCAGCCGTCGGGGCCGGACCGGTGAGCGGAGGCGCGGACGTTCCGGCGCTGGTGGCGAGCCTCGGCCGGTACCTCGGCCAGGAGGTGGCCGTGGTCGACCTCGACGTGGCCGACGACGCGTTCTCCTGCCGGATCCGGAGCCGGCCGCCCTCGGGGACGGCCTTCCGGACGGCCTGGGAAGGGGTGCTGGGGATGCAGCACTTCGCGGGGGAGCCCGACGTCAGCGCCTACCTGTTCCTGTTCAGCCACGGGGAGCGGGTGCGCCTGGCCGGTCACCGGGGCAGCTATCTCGTGCTCGTCCATCAGGGCCCGCTCGACGGGACCGGGACGTGGCGGAACGAGGGGTGGATCGAGGACGGGTTCGGCGAGTTCGACGCCTACGAACGCTACGGCGAGGACTGACGCCGGCCGGCGGCCCCTCCGGGCCGTTCGCCGGAGGGGCCGCCGCGCGTCAGTCCACCGGGGGCGGGGAGAAGACGCCGAAGTGGTGGCCCGCGCTGTCGTGCAGCTGGGCGAAGACCAGGCCGCTGCCGGCGGTCGTCGGCGGGACGATCACCTTGCCGCCCAGCTCCTCCGCCCTGGCCACGGTCGCGGCCACGTCCTTCACCACCACGTAGAGCACCGCGTAGTCGGGGAAGCGGCCCCCGGACGGGAAGACGCCGCCGCTCGGGGCGTCCGCGCCGGGCGTGGTGACCTCGTGGTAGGTCAGCTCCCCGCCCTCGTCCACTCGGAAGGTCCAGTCGAACAGCTCGCCGTAGAAACGCTCGACCTCGGCGGGCCGGTCGGTGCCGATCTCGAACCACGCGACCGAGTTGAAGGCGGGAGTGCTCATGGGTGTCGCTCCTTGGGTCGGTTCCTGACGTCCCCGGAATACTCGAACACCTGTACGACAACCCTGTGTCGGTGTTTTCAGAGGAGTTCCAGGGCGCGCGCCTCCAGCCAGTCCGGCAGGTCCCCGAAGCCGTCGAAGTCCCGGTCGGGGACCGCCTCCTCCAGCAGGGCGGCGCGGCGGACGCGGTCGGTGCGGAAGACGCGGGCCCTGCCGCGCAGCCGGCACCAGCCGATCAGGTACCAGCCCCCGGCCCCGGAGGTGAACGCCACCGGCTCCACGTCGCGCTCGGTCTCGGCGCCCGCCGCGTCCACGTAGCCGATGCGCACCACCCGGCGGGCCGCCATCGCCTCCTCCAGGACCGCCGGGACCGAGGCCGGGGCCGCGGCGTCCGGGGCGGTGAGGAAGTGGATGCGGCCCGCCAGCTCGCGGGCGGCCTCGCCGTCGGCGGCCGACATCGCGGTGACGATCTTGTGCAGGGCGGTGCGGGCGCTGCGCGCGAACGGCGACCCCTCCGCCCGCCCCAGCGTGATCGCGACCGCGACGGCCTCGGCGGGGGTGAAGTTCAGCGGCGGCAGGGTGCGGCTCCTGTCCAGCGTGTACCCGCCGCCCCGGCCCACGTCGGCGTAGACGGGAACGCCCGCCTGCTGGAGCGCGCCGATGTCGCGTTCGACGGTGCGGACGCTGACCTCGAAGCGCGCGGCCAGCTCGCGGGCGGTGCGACGGCGCGGCGCGCAGGCCCGCAACTCCTCCACCAGTGCGTACAGCCGGTCGGTACGGTTCACCCCGCCGACCGTACGCCCCGCCTCCGACATTCCCGTTGGTCCGCCCGGTGGCTCCGGTTCCGGCCCAGCGGAAGGCATAATTCGGACCGCCGATGTCGATCGGCACCGTCCGGCCGGCCGGCGCCGGCCCCGGACGGGACACGCTCGCCCCCAGGAGCCATCCTTGACGACTCCCTCCCCCCTGCGCCCGGAGGACCCCGAGCGGCTGGGCGCGTACCGGATGCTCGGCAGGCTCGGCCAGGGCGGCCAGGGCGTGGTGCTGCTGGGCGAGGACGCCGACGGCGGGCGGGTGGCGGTGAAGCTGCTGCACACCCAGCCCGAGCAGGACTCGGTGGGGCGCAGGCGGTTCGTCCAGGAGCTGGCCGCCGCCAAGCGGGTCGCGCGCTTCTGCACGGCCCAGGTGCTGGACGCCGACATGGCCGGGGACCGCCCCTACATCGTCAGCGAGTACGTCGAGGGCACGCCGCTGAACCGGGCGGTCGCCGACAACGGCCCGCTGAGCGACGGAGCGCTGGAGCGGCTGGCGATCGGCACCGCCACCGCGCTGGTCGCGATCCACCGCGCGGGCCTGGTCCACCGCGACTTCAAGCCGCACAACGTGCTGCTGGGCGGCGACGGCCCGCGCGTGATCGACTTCGGGATCGCCAAGGCCCTGGACGCGGCGGCCACGGTGACCAGCGGGGTGGTGGGCACCCCGGCGTACATGGCCCCCGAGCAGATGGGCGGCGGGACGCCGGTCGGCCCCGCCGCCGACGTCTTCGCCTGGGGCGCGACGCTCTGCTTCGCCGCCAGCGGCGCCCCGCCGTTCGGCCAGGACAGCATCCCGGCGGTGATCGGCCGCATCCTGAACGCCGAGCCGGACCTGGGCGCGCTGGAGGGGCCGCTGCGCGACCTGGTGGCGCGGGCGCTGGCCAAGGACCCCGCCGAGCGCCCCACCGCCATGGGCCTGCTGCACCACCTGCTCGGCCAGGACGCCCCCGCCGCGGCGGAGCCGGACACGGAGCGGGCCGCCGCCCCCTCCCGGCCGGAGGAGGGCCTCCTCGAACAGGGCAGCGCCCACGCCGCACCCGCCTCGCCCGCCGCGCCCGTCTCGTCGCCGGCCACCGTGGCCGCCCCGCAGACCACTGCCCCGCGCGTTCCCGCGTCCCGTCCCGACGACGCGCCGCCGACCGACAGGACGCAGGCTCCCCTGCCACGGCGCTCGGGCGGGCGGGCCCGCAAGGGGCTTGCGGCCGCCGTCCTGATCGGCCTGCTCGGCGGAGGCGGCTACCTCGGCTACCTGAACCTGCGCGACGGCACCGGGACCGGAACCGGCGCCACCCCCGGCGCCGCGGAGCGGACGAAGGTGCGGGTGCCCGAGCTCATCGGAACCCCCGAGGGCGACGCGGTCGCGATCCTGAAGTCCGAGGGCCTGGGCCACTCCGTGCGGCGACGGACGTCGGACCGGCCGGCGGGCCAGGTCATCGCGATGACCCCCACCAGCGGGTCCGAGGTGCCCGAGGGGACACCCGTCCTGCTGGTGATCTCCACCGGTCCCGCGGCCGTCCCGCCGCCCCGTTCCCCGTCCGGCTCCGTCTCCCCCTCCGGCGCCCCCTCCTCCGACGGGCAGGTCACCGTGCCCAGCCTGGTCGGGCTCACCGAGACCGAGGCGCGTCGGCTCGCCCTGCGGGCCGGGCTGGTGCTGCCCGACACCGCCAGCGAGGGCGGCCGGGTCGACACGCAGCGGCCCGCCGCCGGGGAGCGGGCCCGGCGCGGGACCCCGATCACCGTCACCTGGCGGGTCTGATCACAGCGAGCGCAGGAAGCCCAGCAGGGCCTCGTTCACCTCGGCGGGGCGTTCCTGCTGGGTCCAGTGGCCGCAGCCGGGAAGCCAGACCGTGTCGCGCAGGTCGGGCACGAAGTCGCGCATCCGGTCGATGACGTCGCGGGCCCCGGCCGCCACCACGTCGCGGTCCCCGGCGACGAACAGGGCGGGCGGGGTGACCGGGGCGCGGTGCCAGGCGGCGGTGAGGTCCCAGTTGCGGTCGAGGTTGCGGTACCAGTTGACCGGCCCGGCGAAGCCCGAGTCCGCGTACTCGGCGGCGTAGGTCGCGATGTCCTCCTCGGTCAGCCAGGCGGGCAGCTCCTCCGGCTGCGGGCAGACGTCCAGGAAGCCGCCGCCCTCGGGGACGACCGGCAGGAAGCCGGGCGCGTCGCCGGAGGCCGCGTACAGCATCCCCCGGAACGTCGCCTCCGGGGCGCGGCCGAGCTCGGCCTCGGGCACGTCCGGCTGCTGGAAGTGCACCATGTAGAAGCCGTCGCCGAACAGCTCGCGCATCGTCTCGACCGGCGGCCGCGACGACCGCGGCCGGTGCGGCACCGACAGGCCCGCCACGCCCCGCACCCGGTCCGGCCGCAGCTGCGCCACCGCCCATGCGACCGGCGCGCCCCAGTCGTGCCCCACGACCACCGCCCGTTCCTCGCCGAGCGCGTCGATCAGGCCGACCGCGTCCCCGGCCAGGTGCAGGAGCGTGTACTGGTCCACCTCCGCCGGGCCGCCGGTGCGGGCGTAGCCGCGCTGGTCGGGCGCGACGGCGTGGAACCCGGCCTCGGCCAGCGCCCGAAGCTGGTGCCGCCAGGAGTACCAGCACTCGGGGAAGCCGTGCAGCAGCAGCACCAGCGGACCCTCGCCCGCCTCGGCCACGTGCATGCGCAGCCCGCTCGCGGACTCCACGAAACGGTGCGTGATGTCGGTCATCGGTCGTCCTCCCGGAAGTCGCCGCGCAGGGGTTGTCCGGTCCCAGCGAACACCCCGCTCCGGTCCGCGCGGCACGCGGGTACCTGCCAGACTTCTCCGGAGAACGTCACCCGAGGTGAGAGGCGGAACGGATGCAGCAGCGCGGCCACGCTCCGGCGGGGGAGCCGGTCGTCGGCCCCGGCAACTCCATGGCCGTCCGGTACCGGACGCCGGACGGCGGCGAGGCGTTCCTCGCCAGGCTGTCGGGACCGGGGATGCCGCCGCCGTTCTGGCAGGTCTGGGAGGAGTTCGAACGCCTCGGCGTCCCCTCGGAGGCGGTGCTCGCGGTCCACTCGGAGCTGGCGTTCTGCCGCCTGCCCGGCTGCTACTGCGAGGCGGTCCTGGCGCGGATCGCCCCGCCCGACGCCGAGTTCAGCCACAGCGAGGACTACGGCGCCACCCGCGCCGAACGGGCCGCCGCCGTCGCCACCGTCGCCCGGTACGCCGCGCGGACCGCGCTGGCCGCCGGGCAGCCGCCGCCGCCCGAGCCC